>JBHLOG010000116.1:0-10770 GCA_048940765.1 Promethearchaeota archaeon
AAATTACAAATTTCTCATAGATTAATAGTTTAATAATTAGTTTTATTAAACAATAATTCAAAAATTATCATACTTAATTTTTAATGAGTGTTTGGAATGAGTAATTTTGAAGTTGACTCTAAGGAAATCTTTCTCAAGAAGTTTGAAAAATTAGCTTTAAAGATTGAACAGCTGACAGATGAAATTTCAAAAATGAAAATGAAATTAGATAAAAATTATAAAGTGAATAGAACATTTGGACTAAAAACAGTGAGAAATTCTGAACCATTGGATTTTGCCAGAGATGTTATGGGAATTGGGAGCCCTACTAAGAAATATTTGTTATCATTAAGAGCAATAACCGAAGAATGGAAAGGAAGAAAAAATGATATTTTGATTACAATTAGACAACAAGAAAAAGAAACTCATATGGATTTGAAAGCTCTTGGGATTAGAATTCCAATAAATGATATTAAAAATATAAGTATTCTGGCAAAACAAATTCTCTCAATTTTATATATATCCTGTGAATTACGTGGATTATCGATTAATGAAATTTTAAGAGAAATGCTGACAGAGATAAATGAAGAAGGAAATAAAATGGTCCAAGAAATTAAACAGAAGATGATTTTTTAGAAATTTTCGTGAAACGATAATTCCACTTTTTATTTAATGAAAAATGGACGATTTTTCATGAAATTTAATATAAGAGTAATCATGATTTTAATTTTTCCATGAAAGAATCTTAAATTTCCTCGAGGATAAAAAAGTTTTGATGAAGTCGAATTTTTTTCAAAATTTCCGAGATCCTCAAAAAATTCTCAGAGTTTTAAATTTGGGCTACAATTTTTCATACAATCAATCCGTACTTAATTCTAAGATCTTATTCTCAAATCTCAATATTTCTATATTTTACTCATTATTCTATTCTTAATTTCATCAATATTAACTACCCATTTAACATCTATTTTACATACACTATAATTTTCAGTGTGCCAATTTCTTTTTTATCTATACCAAATATTAAAATAAAAATTTCTATATAATTCATAGATCAGTATGGCGAAAATAACTAAAAAACTAAAAAAAAGGATTATAATCTTATTATCAACTTTCATCTTAACATTAATAATTTCAACAATTATATTTGTAGAATTTAATATAAACATTGGATATTTGCTTGGTTTCCTCTTTATTACTACTTTTGTCATTTCAATAATTCTAACAATCTTTTTGAGAATTGAACAAGGAGAAAAAATAATAAGACATTATAGAAGTAATCCTAATCAACCTATTAACAAAATTGCTCGAAAGGTTAGTACAAGTGATGAAAAAGTAGCATTTAAGATTGCAAAATTAGAACGTAAAGAATGGGATCCTATTAAATTCAAAATCCAAAGAGCTCAAAAAACTCTAAAAGAAAATAGCAACATCTTAAGGGAAATTTTCTCTTTGATGAATGAGACAGGTAAAGAAAAACATGAAGTGTGGATTGATCATTACTATACCATGATAATTTTTAGAGATAAAATGCTATTACAAAGAAATCGTAGGTATCAATGGATATTTGATAAATCTCTTCAAACATTTTTTTTATATAAAATTTTGTTTGGCTTTAAAAGACAAAAACCTATTCATTTCTCCAAAATCGAGTCTATTATTTATCGGGATAAATCTGATCTCTCTCGACCAGAAATGTATCATTTATTAATTCTTTTAAAAAATAAGGAAGAAATTAAACTATATGTTGGCAGAAATGATAAGTGTGAGAAAATTGGAATCCTGATTTCTAAATTTTTAGAAATACCCTTTAAGTATGATGCTTCACAGGATACACAATTTAAAATCTATTGGGATTAATACCAAGAATTAGAATTAGAAGAACGATTCATAAGTAATAAGATATAAAAATCAGTTTGCCTTTTAAGAATTAAATTCAGAGAATCATCCAAGGATCAAATAGGTAGAACCATTTTGAAAATTATAATTCAAGTAAAATTTGAAGAAATTGAAAAGGAGTTTAATGGATCAGGCACAAAGGAAGATCCTATAATTATCGATCATAGTGAGGTCTTACCACCATCATTTGAAATATTTGAATCTATGTTATATATTACTATTAAAAATTGTGAATTCAAGCATGTAGCTCTCTATTATTCTGAAAATATTACCATTGAAAATTGCAAATTTAAAATCCTTGAAATGTATCAAAATTCTAATATAATTATTAAAGATTTAATGTGTTCTGCTTCAATTTTAAGTCAATGCAATAATTGTCAAATAATCAACAGTGTATATACAAGAGAATTCTGTTTTTTTAAAAGTCATAATAATTCATTGAAAAATAACAAATTTGAAGGGCATTTCTCAAATCCAGGTTTATTAAGTAGAGGAAATATTTTTGAAAATAATAAAATCCATGATAAATATAAGATAGAATTAAAAAATATTGATATTCCCTATATGGAGGAGGAGCGAACGTTTCTCCTAAATGCAGGGTCAAACAAGGCTCTCACTAGTGAAAAATTAGTGGAATGCAAAGGATTTGGTACAAAAGAAGATCCAATTTTCATTGGGGCTCAAGAGCATTATTATCCGTTTGTTTATATTAGTAAAAACAGGTATTATCTCGTTTTGGATAATTTTAATCCAGATTACCTAGTAATTTTTGATTCTAGGAATATTACTATCAAAAATAGTAATTTTAAATCATGTGATCTCTTCTATTGTAGAAATTTGAATTTAAATAATATTAATACTAAAATAATAAAATTTGGACGCTGTCAGGATATCATTATTGAATATTCTAATATAGATAAAATCAAAGTGCATAAAGGATTTGAAGGAAATGTTACTTTTAAGAATTGTAAAATCAATAAAATTAATAAGAAATTAATTGATTCATATGTATTCATAGATTGAAATGTTCATTGTTCCTAATCAAAAAAACCTATTAAATATTTTCACCATTTTAGGCTCTCTTCTTCACGAAAAGGCCGTTTCTTTAATTTCCTATTGGTTAGTATACAACCAATAATAAAAATAATACCAATAAATATCACAAATATAAAAAAAACAAAATAGATTAACATACTGATAGAAGAGAGAGCTAAATCTACCAATACCACGGTAAAAAGTATCCCCATTCCCATAATGAGCGATCCAAACATTATGCCTATAAATAATGGTGACTTTTGAACAGCACGATAGAAGAAAATCAAAAACATAATCATACCTGTACAGAAAAATAAGGTACCAACAAAATTTGGTATAAAAATTCCAACAAGTATAAAAGCCATCATAATGACTAAAATATAATTTATAACACGAGACTTATCTACCGTCAATTTGTAATCAATTTTTGTCATGAGATTGATTTAAATAAAAATATGTTATAACTATTTATTACATTTTACTTTTAATTCAGTACTATTTTGAAAATAATATTTATAGGAACAATCAAATCCCTAAAATATATTTAGATTCAATTTTAACAGCTAAGAGTATTATAAGGGTATATACGATTTTACGTAAACACTGTTTCACGAATAAAAATTAAAAAAAAAATATAAATCAAATTAATTACAGTCACACAAAATGGAGAATCAATTTTTTACTACTTTTTCTTCGACTTTTAATACGTTTACTATTGTATGGAAAGAAATAGGATCTGAACTACGAATACAACGGATATTTCTTAGTGATTCTGAACATAAATCAGAAGTTAAAGCTCTAAAATATTTCAAACAAATTAAATCAGAATCTTCTTCATCAATTGCATCACTTGGTGAGAGAATTCAGAGATTTCTGTCAGGTAGGCAAGTAGATTTTACTTTGGAATACCTTGATTTTACGATGTGTAATAAAATTCAAAGGAAGGTACTTTTAGCCGATAGTAAGATTCCAAGAGGATGGGTAAGTACATATAAACGAATTGCTAACAATATTAGTATACCAATGGGTGCTAGAGTAGTTGGCAACGCCTTGGCTAGAAATCCTTTCCCTATTGTTATTCCTTGTCATAGAGCTATTAAGACAAATGGTGATCTTGGAGGATTTCAAGGAGGTACAACTATGAAACGTAAACTATTGGAGCTTGAGGGAATAGAGTTTTCTGAAAGAGGAAAAGTTATTACCGATAGAATTTATTACTAATCAAACAATTTAATCTTTTAAAATTAAAAGTTTAGAAAAATCAAATTCATTCTGGTACATTATGGCAATAAAACAAGTTTTAATGTTAGGAAATCTTAAATTAAGAGAAAAATCATTAACTATTGATGATTTTGGACTTGATTTTGTTCAAAATCTGAAAGATCTTAATGATACTCTTACTCATCTTCAAGAAACTAAAAAAATTGGTAGAGCAATCGCAGCACCTCAAATAGGAGTCAAAAAAAGGTTAATATATTATCAATTGCCAAATAAATCTTTCTATATGGTCAATCCGAAAATTACTTGGAAAAGCGAAGAGATGATAAATGTTTGGGATAGCTGCTATAGTTTTGATGTAGAATTCTTTGTCGAGATTCAAAGACATAAAACCATAAAAGTAGAATATCAAGATGAAAATGGAAATTTAGTATTTGAGGACTATTCTGATGTTCTTTCAGAATTAGTTCAGCATGAAATTGATCATCTAAATGGAATTTTAGCAACTGATCATTTAAAAGACGTAAAAAAAATAATAATGAGGAGTGAATGGGAAAGGAGGTTTAAGAAAAGTGAATAGGATAGGAATTTTGGGAGGAATGTCTCATGAATCTACGATTAAATATTATGATTTGATTCTTGAAAAGTACTACGAGAAGTTCCATGATTATAATTATCCTGAAATTATAATATTCAGCTTAAATTTTCAAAAAATAATTAATTTAGAACATGAACGTGACAAATCTTATTATATAGAATACTTAATGGAAGGTATTAATTCATTAGAAAAGGCGGGAGCAACTTTTATAGCAATGGCAGCAAATTCTCCGCACGCAGTATACGAAGATTTGAAAAAATTTTCAAAAATACCAATCTTAAGTATTGTAAAAGCTACAGCTGAAAAAGCAAAAAAGGAAAATATGAAAAAACTATTATTATTAGGAATTAAATTCACAATGCAATCCACTTTTTATCAAGATTATTGTAAAAAATTAGGTATTGAGGTAATTACACCTTTAGATGAAGAGCAAGATATAATAGATAAAATTATATTTGATGAATTAGTCATCGGATTTTTTAAACAAGAGAGTAAAAAAACACTAAGCCAAATTATTGGAAATTATCAAAATGTGGATGGTGTTATTTTAGGATGTACTGAATTACCTTTAATATTAACTCAAAATGACATAAGCATTAAATTGCTGGATACAATAGAACTCCATGTTGAAGCTATTCTTAGTTATTATTTCTCGTCATAAAGTTTTTTTAGGTCTTAAGTGCTATTTATTATAATGATATGCTAAGGGTAATTGCTTATTGGACGATTTAAACTTACAACAGTGAAATTCAAAGATCTGGCACCAATTATATTAGTAATGGTATTACTTTTCATATCAACCGCATGTGCTAATATGCTTATTCCGAGTTATGCGGTAATACAACAAGAGTTTAATATCCCTCAAGCATTAATCGCGATTCCTGATGCTTTTTTTGTATTAATAAGTGCTTTTTTTGCATTACTATGGGGATATTGGGCAGATCGAATTGATAGAGGCAAAGTACTTATAATAGGGGCATTCTCTTGGACTGTTGGGATGCTTTTAACTGCTTTTTCATCCACTTATCTTATGTTAGTAATTTCAAGAATCTCAAGTGGAGCTGGATTAGGTTGTGTTTTACCAGTAGGGTATTCAGTACTTTCAGATGCCATTCCTTCTGAAGAAAGATCAGGTTGGTTTGGTACTTTAGCTATTTTAAGTTCAATTTCCAATGGTGCTGGACAAGGATTGTCTTCATTTTTAGGTCCGATTTTCACATGGCGTTTTCCATTTCTTCTCTTTTCACTATTAAGTATAATAGTTATTTTTATTCTCTTTTTTACTAAAATTCCTAAACGTGGAGCAGGTGAAGATGAGCTTTTAGAGTTGATGGAATTAGATTTAGACTATAGTTATCGTATTTCTAAGAAAGATCTTGGAGCTATTATAAAGAAAAAAACAAATCTGCACTTAATTATTCAAGGGTTTTTTTCCATCATCCCTGGTACTGTTCTGGTATATTTTACGACTTCTATGTTGATGCTTCAATATTTCAATCAAATTCCTTCAGAAATACGATTGCAAACCGCGACTATTTTTGCTGGTATGATTGGAATTGGATATCTTCTTGGTAATGCTGTTTTTGCTCGCTTAGGAGATGTATTATTTCGTCGAAATAAAAAAAATAGAGCTAGATTAGCTACTATATGTTTAATACTTTCAATACCTTTTGCTGTTGTATTACTACTTTCATTAAGACCTATTGATCCAACCACTCTTGATATAAATTACCCTATTCCAATTCCAACTAAAGATCTTTTTTCTTACATTATACGTACTATTAGTCAAATATTTATAGCATATCCAACCTATATTATCTTTTTTATTTTTGCTCTAATGGCTTCGATGTTAGGCGCTGGACCAGTCGCAAATCGAAGTGCTATAATGATTGATGTTAATATGCCGGAACATAAAGGTACCGCTGCTTCTTTCTTTAAACTTTCTGAGCAAATAAGTAAGGGAATTACATTATTATTATCATATTGGCTTATCTTTCTGCTGGGAAGTATATTTAATATGTTGTTTTTTACTATATTTTTTTGGGTTCCTGCTGCAATATTATGGTATTTTGCCAGTAGAAACGTAGAAAAAGACATGACTTACAAGTCTAGAATTCTTTCTGAAAGAAAGCAAGTTAGTTTAATTGATTATATATTTGAATTAGAAATTCAAATGGATAGAGCTATTCAAAAGGTTCAAGACTCAAAATATTATATTAGAACTGATCCCTATAAATTCAATAAATTACTTGACGATGCGTTAAAGATTTTTAAATTCTGTGAACATGAAGGTGTATCACGTAGTATCACAAACATAGAAAAAAAAGCCCATATAATGTATTTAAAGATATTACTAGTTAAACAAGATGCAAATAAAATATATGAACAATTAGATAATGAAGATCTAACATCTCAGGAAATTAATTACCTACAAGATCAATTAAGACAGATTTTTTATAAGATTGGTGATTGGGAGAAAAGTACATTTGGAGAAATCCAAACTTATTATGAAGATGCCTATTTAAAAATTATTGAGGCAAGACTCAATAGTACTAATCATTTAATAAAAGGTTTAGGAAAAATTGACGAAGCAATTAAAATCTATGAACGAGTAAAATATCTACTAAACGAGAGACTAGAAATTGTTAAAGAAAAACCTGACCTCTCCGAAGAAGAATCAATTGTGCGAGATAAAGAACAAGAACTATTGGACAAATGCTCTAAATCATTAAACGCTACACTTAAATTAAGAGAAGAATTAGAAAACGCTATTAACTATTTAACAGAAGAAGGGATCCAAAAAGAAGATTTAAGGATAATCTCAGATCTTACTCAAGAGTTCGATGTAGGAATTTATGATGTAATCGTAGATACCTTTCAGCATGATAAAAAAACAAAAAAGATAATAATGGAAACTTCAAAGAAGATTATAGATATTTTTAACCAATACGAAATGTGGAAAGAAACTGATTTTAAAGTTTTTTAAAATTTCTAATTACAAAATTCTCCCATTAATAAATCATGCATTTGAAGTTTTTCTTCTTTTGAAAGCTCTCGGGATTTTTTTCCTTTATGATAGGTATAATCAGGATTATCTGGGCTAAAGTATAAGTTAATCAAGAAAAGAAGGCAATTTCTTATTCTTAATGAGTTTGATATTTCTTTATCGAGATCCTTCATTAATTTAATTAGAATCTTATACTTGGAAACTTCACTATTGCTGGAAGCTTTTAAGATTTTATCGTAACAATCGTTCATTTTAAGACTGTTCTCTCGGAATTTGTTTCTAATTTTTACAATCTCTTCAACGCATAAGCTGATACATATTAAATTACATATTTATAAATATCTCTTTTCCATTTTCTCATAGGAAAAAATGTATTTTAATCCCTTTTTTATTTTTATAATTAGATCATTCATTCATTATTTCCACAAAAATTATTCCCATTCTCTTAGGAAATATTCCAATTCGATCTCCATTTTTAACTTCCTTTTCCGTTCTGGAATATTTATGATTTACAAAAATATGACTAATTTCTTCTTGTGTTACGTTCAATTTATCTAAAACATCTGAAACCGTTTCGATTCCCTCCACATTAAAATTTAAAATAACTGAAATACTTGTATTATCTTCTAAATTTGGCAATTTTTCTCTTAAATCCCCATATAACTTAATTGTAATAACCATATTATATTAACCTTAAGCCTTGTCAATTGTATATGATTAATTAGAAATTTCCTATTATTTATCTTAAAAAATGAATAAATGACTCTACTTATGAATACAACAAGCCAGATTTAATATAAATTTAGGTTTTATATATTAAAAATAATCATCAAACAGTAGAAAGGAAGTCTAACTTGGTCTAAAAACCTAAAAATATAAATACTGTTAAATTTAATTAAAATTGTATTGCTAGAGAAATTATTAGACTATTTAAAAGAGGAGTAATATGGACGAAGCTATTGACATAAGAGAACTTTTTCTAGATATTTTAGATATTGTTAAATTTGAGCTTCGGTTTTATAAGGTTAAATCAAGCCCTCTTTTTGAGCGAATCGTCAAAACAAGGATTTTTCAGCAAAAACTCCAAAAATTGAAAGATTTTATTAACCAGTATTTTGATATAATGTATAAAGATGAAGAGAGCCCTATAAATCAAGCAGCTCTTCAAACACAGCTATCTAATATTGCAAGACTGACCAATTATTATGATGATCTCTCTGATTTTTACACTGATCATACAAAAATAATGATTACAAGAGAAAAACTTCAAAGTTTAATTGATTATTCGCATATTGAGATACTTTTCCTTATTTTCACTAATATTCTTGATTGGGAGCATTACAAGAGCTCCTTAATATTTCCTCAAGATAAGAATAAAGAAAAACTTTTAAAAGAATTTCTTGCAAAGATTGCAAGCACGGAAATAAAAGATATCGATGATATTGTAGATTTAGAACAAACTATCGATTCCTTCATCCAAAGTATTGCTTAAATTTAACAAATTATCAACATATTTTTAAAATTGAATTAGAGTAATTACATTCTTAAAGGAAATATATGATCGGGAATAATAGGTTCTAACTTTTTAATAGGAATTTTTGATGCTCCTCTTCTTTTTACGATTTTTTTGAAGATAATAGCTTTAACATGAATTTTTATAATTCTGATAGGGCATCGAATCATAAACCTCATATTATTATTAGGGGTCTTTCTAAGTTGAAGAAAATCAAAAAAGAACTTTTTAGCTTTTTTCTGCAGATTTGGTCTTTCAAAAGAGGTAAATCGTTTAATGATCTTATTTAGATTATTTGAATCTCGAAAACAATAATAATTTGATGCTTTTAAAGCCCATTTTATAGCATTTAACTGATATTTTATAGAATTTAAATTTTTAAGAAATGAAATTGCCATAGCAAAAAGGGAAATCATGAGATTCATAATAGTACTTTTGATTATTTCAATCAAACTAATTTGAATATTTGGTCTAATATTCTCTCTTAAATCATCTCCATATAGAATTGAACTATTAGTTAATATATTTCCTAAAACAATCCTTCGAGGGGCAAAAACCGCTGAAAAAACTTTATTTACTCTGAATATCTTATGAAAGACAATTTCTTGCCAATATTTTTTTTTAGTTAAGAAGTGACTTACAAATATACCAGTTGTTTGATTAATTACACCTAATATTTTTCTCGAAAGGTGTTCATCAAATTCTCTAAAATCATGCTTAATTTCTAAAGCAATAAAATATTTTTCAATTTCTTTAATGTGATGATTTGAAACTCTATCCTTAAAAATAATCAGGAGATCACAATCAGATAATGATGTAGCTTCGTTATCATTTTTTGCCACTTGGCTTCCAAATAATAAAATTGATATGACTTTATTAACTCCAACTTCTTTATTGATTAAATTTATAATATCCTTAATATAGTTTTGAGACTTTACATTAAGATTATTTAACCTATCAGATATTTCTTTCTTAATTTTATTATTTCTTTCAAAAGTACTAGTTTTTTGCACTGTAGTTCATTAAAGAAAAATTATTATTGATGAAGTGAAATTCTTTTTTTAATAAATTAGAATTATAAGATTGAATTTTTATTTTTATATTAAATAATTTTAATATAGATAGCTATTCTATTAAAAATTTGTTTTAAAAAGAACATTTAACATTTTAAACTTTAGAAAGATTTTTAGCAATTTATTTAACGGAAATATGAATCTGGACCTCTATCTTCTCGAGGTGGTTTCATAAGTTGATCTGCTTGCTTTTTGAATGATTCAAAAATATGTTCCATTTCTTCTATCTTTTCATTAAGCTTACTGAAATCCATTTCTATAGAGAAATAATCTTTTAATAAAGAAACTAAAGCTTTTGAAGAACGCGGATCTAAAGTCATCATTGGTAAAGGTAGCGTTTCTGCAAGCAAGCATATTCCTGGCGCGAAATTATTTGCCCCTGCCCATGCTGGTAAAATGCCATTAGCTCCTGAAATATATCCCCCTTCATAGAGAATAGTATTTTCGA
>JBHLOG010000117.1:0-10674 GCA_048940765.1 Promethearchaeota archaeon
CCTTTGGGATTAGCTATAGTTCTAGTTAGCCTTAAAAAGTCAAAAAAGAAAAATATACAAGTAGTAGTAATAGACAAAGAATTAGATAAATTAAAACAAAAAAGAGCTGATTTAGATTTAGAAGCTAAATCTGCCATAAAAACATATGATTACCTAAAGGCTGCAGAACTTTATGAGGAATGTGGAAAAATATCGTATCAATTATACCAAGAAGGAGATAAGATTGAACAACATAGATATAAAAACTTTAAGAGCTTAGAATTAGAAGTACGATCAAAAGTAGAAGCCATTCCTTTAAGAAATGCTTGTATAAATAAACTTTTAACAAAATTCTTTGATGAGAATGAAATTAAGTATTATTCAGATCCTCAAATATACCCAGATTCCCAAGAAACAATTAATGGATTAATCCTAAATGATAATAGACTTTTAGAGCATAGGCTTTCTAATTTTGAAGATGGAGTAGATCTAGCTAATGAATTAAAATTTAATACCAAGAATATAGGTAATATCAATGCTATACAGATTTTATACACTAAAAATTTAAATGCAGATGCGATAGTTAAATATTGTCAAAAGTATCAAAATCCAGAAATGATGCTCTTTATTGTTGGAGTTGAATGGCTTGCTTATCATTATGAAGACACATTGAATCTTCCTCATGATAGAACCATAAGTTATCCTGAAAATATTAAAATAATAAATCTAAATTTATTTTCCAGAATATTTCAGTTAACTGATGCATATCAAACTGAGTTTAGTAGAATCATAAATTTAAACGATAATTTAGAGGCGTTAAAGGAATTATATGAATCTAATGAAATTGCATTACATGATACTGCAGAATTAAAAGAGGAACTTAAACAAAAAGGATGGTTTTTTTTAATTTAATTTTTTTCTTTTTTTTCTCATTCTAAACAAGATTCCTAATAGTATTTAGCATTGCTTTCAATTGGGTATGAATTTCCAAGTGGTATTCATTTCCAATCTTAAAAAAAATTATAGAACCCATTTTTCTTTCTAATTCTTCATCTAATCTAAGTTGTTCTAGTAATTTCGACCAATTATTTTTTTCTGTTACTTGAAATCCTATCATTAAGACTTTATTTTTCTGAACATATCCAATTATTTTACTAATTATATATCTCCATTTAGGATTAATGTTCTCTTTGTCTCGTGCATCAAATATACAAAAAATTCCATCTGAATCATAAACGTCTTTTAAAAAATAGATGCAATTTTTTAAAATCAAACCATTTGAATAGTGATAATATTTTTCATACTCTTCATCTTTAAAATCTACAATATTTTTATTGTCATTAATTCCAACCATCATTTGTAAGGCGGGATTCCATATCGGGTTTTCAGTTATAAAACTAAGAATTAATTTATCTTTAATTTGTAAAATAGATCTAATTTCGCTTAATAATTCTTCATTTCGTTGTAGTTGAGCAACTTCTCTACATTTAGTAATAAAATTATGAGCGATCAATCTGAAAGCATCATCAATATTCTCTCCTGTTAATGCACTAGTTTCAAGATATAAAATATTCATTTTTGAAGCTTCAATTAAGCTTTTTGTTAACTTCAGAGCATCTTCATTATTAATTTTACGTTCAATAATTAGATCTTTTTTATTTCCAATAACTATGATAGGCAAACTTTTATTATCAATGAATTGAATTAATTCATTGAACCAGTTTGTTATATTTTCAAAAGATTTCCCGTTAGTAAGATCAAAAACAATAAATGCTGCTTGAGCTCCATTATAATACGTTTTTCTATACCTTCTGAAATATTCTTGTGCTCCTATATCCCAAAGAGATATATTTATTCTATTTCCAAATGATTCAAAATTATGTGAAATTATATTAAGACCAATAGTAGCTCGATAATCTACTAAAAATTTATCTTCAGCAAATCTACGGATAATTGAACTCTTGCCTACATTATGATCTCCAATAATTATAAATTTAAAATTATACATTCCATCAGTATCTTCACTTAATTGATATAATTGGTTTTTAAGTCGTCTTGCTTGCTGAGCTTCATAATCGAAATCTGGAATAATTAATTGAATATGATTTTCTTCTTCAATTGAAAGAATTTGTGCAATTTTTTCTGCAAGAAAGTAACCATAAGGAGCCAATTTCTCAATGGAAGCCATAGTATTTAAAACAATACTGAGCATAATATTTTCATTTACAGATATAAAAACTAATCGATGATTTTCAGTCTCAAACGAACATGCCCCAAATTTTTTAAAGTCAAATTCATAACGAATTCTGTCCAAAATAGGGTTTATTATGGTTGTTAATACTGAAACTATTTCCATATCAATATTTTCTCGTTTTTCTCCAGCAATGATTAGCCCTTCTTCGTCAGAAACGATTATAGCTTCAGTATCTTTGCTAATTTCTAAAAAGTTATTAAATAATTTAGTGAAAAATAAATTTTTATTTAATGACAATATTGTTTCTCCTTGTATCACTTAGGTTTATAATAACTAAAAAGATGATTATAATTCTTTTTTCCCTTGATTATATAATGAAATATCAATTATATAAATATGATTAAGCTTAAATTCATTAAAAGAGTAATTCCCTCTCTTTTTACTAACCTTTTCAATTAAAATATGAATTAAAATATGATATAAACAAAAATAAATTTATATTACTTTCATAAAACGAGATTTTTTATTTTCTGATGATAGTATTATTGATTCTGAATCATCTCTTAGCATCCTTAAGATTATTAACTATTTTTTTGGGGAAATCTTGCTTTTCCTAATAACATTTAAATTTCTTTATCTAAAGGAGGATTCTTAGAACTTATATAAGCAGGTCTAACTAATTTATTATTATTAATTTTAGGATATTTCAAAATCATATATTATTCCTTACTTACAAATAATGGGGATTGGATTTGTTGTTATTATATTTAGAATTTCCTTTTTAACAGCATTTAGATCAGAAATAAAAAAATAATTGTTAAGAAATGATATAACAATCAATCTTTTTCAATTATTATTTTTTTTACTCCAATCCATTCTTTTGCTTCATCAAAATTATTAACAAGTTTTCTTTTTGGAGAATCCGCTCTCTCTAATAAGATCTGAGCTTCCTTATCTAAAACTGGATTATTTGCTACAATATAGGATGATCTTACTAATCTTTCATTATTTTTTTTAAGAAAATCTAATACTATTTCAAAAGATTTTAAATTAAGTAAGATAAAATCTAAACCGTCAACTATTACTGAAAAATTTTCTAATTTTTTTATCCTTTCATTAAAATCAGTAATAAATTGGTAAGCAACAGAAGGAGGAAAAGTTCCAATTACCTTTATATAGAAATGTGCAGCTCCAATTTTTTCAATTTGATACATAATTTAAAAGTTGAAATTTAGTATTGTTATTATTTATATTCATCAATTTGCTTATTTTTTTTTTGGTGTCATAAATCTTTAATTAATATGAAATAGTTACTATTAAGAAAAATCATTTACAAAGTGGAGATATTAATTATTTATACAATTTAACTTTCAATAATTTTATATATTTGTCAATAATATTATATATTAATTCTTCTAAGACAAAATCTCTTGAGTGAATAATTATAAAAAGGAATATATTTAATACAATCTTCATACTTGTTTTTCTAACAATTTTAGCTCTTACTCCATTAACAATATTTTCAAATTCAAACTTATCAGAAAGCGTTAAAAGCAGTCCAAACAATAATGGGGAAGAAATTATTATAATTACTCCAGAAAACATAACTTATACTGAAGTGATGAGTGGATATTATCCCGCGACATATGGGTTTGAGGATGTAGTTAATGGACAAGATCATCCAGAATGGAACGACATATCTACAGAGAATGGGAAAATTGTTTCAGAAATAGATGGTCATAAAAAAGTCTACGAAGCTATAGACAATTCAGGATTTGGGGCATTGGATATTCTAAATTTCTATGAAATCCAACCATATGGCACTGTAGAATTCTGGTGTCGTTTTAGTGATTATACAGAAGGACATTTTTATCATTTAAGAAGAGAAGGGGCTTATGGAGGTCCTTTTCTTCAGATACAGAATAAATTTCAATATGGAGACGATTTGGGCACATTCGATATTATTGGCGCTCCCACGCCTCAAAATAATATATGGTATCATATTCGAATTGATTTTCGAGGTTCTTATACGAGCCAATATCAAGGACTAATTAATCAATATACGTATTTTATTTTGATAAATGGAGTAAAATACGGTCCTTTTAATTATTCCATAGATACAGATATTGGGACATTTCATGTTCATACAAAACTTGTTGGTTCAGGGTTTACTATATGGTGGGATGGTGTCGGTTATTCATGGGATCCTAATTATAATATTGGAGATAATTTAAAAGAAGGGTTGTTAATTAGTTATATAAACAGCACAGGTTTAGATTGGGTAGGATACTCACTAAATGGAAAATTAAATAAGACTATTTTAGGGAATACTACAATTCCAATGCCTAAGGATGGAGTTCATACAATTCAAGTGTTTGGAAACGATTCTATTGGCACTAATTTTGAATCTGATATAAGATATTTTACTATAATAACAGGTCCTCCAGAAATTACAATTAATTCACCAACTTATAATGACATATTTGGATCAACTGCCCCAGATTATGATTTATCTATAAATACTCCTTGTGATACGATTTGGTATACGATTGATGAAGGAATTACAAATATTACTGCCAATGGGTTAACTGGAACCATCGATCAAACGGAGTGGAATAAAAAAGCAAATGGAATTGTGACTATAACATTCTATGCGAATAATACATTAAGCTATATTGGAAGTGCAGCAGTTCAAGTAGTAAAATCTATCTCAGAAAGAGATGGAGGACAACAAATTCCGGGATATAATCTGTTTATCTTGATCAGTATTATTGGCATTATTTCAATAATTATTTTTAAAAAAAGAATCTTAAAATAATTTTTAATTTTTTTTTATTTAACTTAAAGTAAGATTTAAGGTTTTAACTTTTACTATAAATAATTTGATACTTTTTAACAGAAATATTTGAAGAAATAATAGTGAGAATTGATAATTTCAATAAATTATTAAATAATATTTTCAAACTGAGGATTCTTCTATTTCCTCAATTAAGTTATGTTTTTTCCAATCTTTTTTAGTAATGTTCCTAAGTGTATTCTTACTGCCACATCTTTCACAATAAGGAATATTTTCGTATTGAAAATGTCCACATTTATCACAAACATATGGATATGACAATTTAAATAATTTCCAATCTATTTTAATACAATTTCACCTCCAATTGATTATACTTACCAATAATTAGATGAAATTTCACTCTAATTAAGTGAACTATTAAGTTTTATAAGGAAATACTTAAGTTTGATTACATAAATGAAAGATTCAAACAATTTAACTTAAAATAAAAAAGATATTACTAAGAAATCCGTTAAATAAATATATAAAAGACAAATTAGAATAACTTTTGATCCAACTTCAATAAATAGATCGTGAAATCGTTGTTTCCCGTATTTTTGTATATATTAAGATAATATTTCAGAATATACATAGAGAATATGAATAAACAATAAATGGTTAATGGATTATTTTTCAAAGATAAGATTTAAGCTTAAAATCAAATTTATAGGAGATAAAAAATTTAAATATCTACATCTTAATTGATTGGAATTTTAAATAGGAACTATTTTTTCCATTAAAACAAATGCACTAAATATTAATATTTTTTCTAAAGCAACTGCAAATATAATGCTAAAATCTAATAAGTCGAAGGAAGCGGATTCTAAGATAACACCTGATTTTGTTCCAATGATTCGAATTGTTTTTTGGAATAGTTTAGGGTTCTTTTTTTTTACTTTCTTAATTCCATATGTCACAGGCCAACTTCTTGAAGCTTCTGGTACCGAGATGGGTTTAACATTTGCAAGTCAAACCCTTGGAGGCTTAATAAGCACACCAATTGTAGGATATCTAACAGATAAGGTTTCTAAGAAACTTTTAGTGTTAATTGGAAGTTTTGGTAGAGCCGCATGTTATATTCTTATGTATCTTGGAATACTTCTTTCTTCTTTGATTATTTTTGCTATAGGGCTCTTTATACTCGGATTTTTTGTTGGATTTTTTTGGAGCCCTTTAAATGCATTGATTTCAGAGAAATCCCATAAAACATTTCGTTCTTCAGCGTTTGGAAAACAGGGTGGAATGCTTGGGAAAGGAAATTTGGTGGGATCAATTGTTAGTTTTCTTATTTTTGGAATAGCAAACTATTTTATACCAAGTAATCTATTTTTAGTTTATTCTCCATTAGTTTTATTTACAATCTCTAACATTTACGCTGGTATTATATTTCATAAGAATGTAGATGAAAAATTAACGTTTGATATCCATTTTAATCAGACGAACTCAACAAAAGAAAAAATAATTGATGAAACTCCAATTGATTTGAAAAGAGATTCTGATACTATTTCACTAAAATTGTCTCTCGTTTTTGTCTTTGGTTTTATCATTTTAATAACCGCTTTTATGACAAGTAGTGCAAATCAAACAATTGCACCACCATTTTTTCAACTTTATTTAATAAATGAGCTAAAGGTGACTGACCCAACAATGGTAATGATAATATATTTCCCTAGTCAGATAATATCATTATTATTATCTCCACGGATGGGTAGATTAGCTGACAGGATTAAACCTCAAATAGCTATAACTTTCATAAGTGGATTTGGAGCTCTCGTAACATGGCTTATAGTAAATAGTTCATCTGGATTAATATTTGGCATAATTTTAACCTTTGATGTTACATTAGCGTGGGCTAGCTCATTAGTATTACAAAATGTACTTAGTCGTATATCTAAAGGACATCGAGGTAAAATATTTGGCATGACTCAATGGATGAGTTTCTTTGGAGCTATCATAGGACCTATTGTTGGAGGGTTAGCTTGGGATCACCTAGGACCACAATCACCATTTATTATCTCAATATTTATAGAATTATCTGTGATTCCTCTCTACATCACAGCGATAAAGTTATTGAAGCCCTATATGGCAGAAAAAATAGAAGAATCTTAAAAAAGAATTTTTTAAAAAATTATTTTTTAAAAAAACAAGATTTATTTTATATACCACCATAAAACTTGCTCAAACTCAAGAAAACAAGCTTGTTAGATTTGCGAAATAACTCCTAAAATAATAAAATTTAATTATTTGGGAATGTTTTTTAATATATAATATTGGGGTCGTGGATTAGTGGAAGATCGTTCGCTTGGCATGCGAAAGGCCGCGGGTTCAATTCCCGCCGACTCCAAAACTATTTCTCAATTATAATCAACACTTTTGACATAAATCTTTTTATCCTTCATTATAATTAAACATCAATTAAAAAGCAACAAAATTGTAATTTAATAAGAGTAAAAGTAAAAGTTGAAATCATAAAAATAATAAAAGCATTCAGAATTTTATTTTTTTGAGACATGAGAGATCATACGCTGTGCTAATTCATGAAAAGCTTCAGTGATATTTTCACCTGTTTTCGCTGAAGTTTCGATATATAGACTATTCTTTTTTTCCGCGTATTCGCGTACAAGATTAGAATCAACTGAGTGTGAAATTTCTTGTACTAAATCTGACTTATTCCCTATAATAATAAAAGGAATTTCCTCGTTTAATATTTCAAACATTTCTGAGAGCCATTCTTCAATCTCTTCGAAAGTATTATATCTGGTTAGATCAAAAATCACTAAAGCGCCATTTGTTCCTTCATAGAATTCTTTATGGAGAAATTTGAACCTTTTCTGACCTCCTATATCCCATATAACAAGTTTAGTACGATTTTTTTTTGCTACATTTACTTCTTTTGTTAAAAAATTAATACCAATAGTAAGAATATAATCAAGAGAGAACTTATCTTTTACATATCTATATAAAATGCTTGTTTTTCCTACTGAGGGCGCCCCTAATAAAAGTACTTTAAAATGATAGATTGGCAAGAAATTAACCTTTGAAATATTAAAAATAAATTCTAATTGATATTGAATAGTATTCCGCGTAGTTTTAAATATTATCTATAAATAGCGAATAATCGCTTTTCTTGAATTGAATTAATTTAATAATTTTAAATATGGATAAAAGCGCCTTAAATAAATTTAAACCTTATTAAAATGTAATTCTATGATAAAAATTGTTCATAAATAAAATCAATTAAATCTAAAACTTTACAATTCTTCGTTTAATCCAACTATGCATTACTATTCCAATTATAATTCCGCCAGTAATTAAGAAGATCGAACCGACAATAATCTCTAAAGTAAAATTTTCTTCCTCTGGCCTTATATGGTATCCAAAATTCCATTCGCATAGATAGAAATATAGCCTATTAAAAAGATTCTGCTGAAATCCAGTTAGTTCGACGTGATGAGCATAAACCAATTGTGGAACGACTGCCCAGCAACACGGCATATCCTCTATTAAAAGTTCTTGGATTCTATCGTACATTGATTCTCTTGCAGGTCCGTTGGGTGTAATGAGCGCTTGTTCCATTAAAAGTTGAACGTTATTATTAAGAACAAGTGGGTCTCTACCAGCTTTAATTGCCTCTGTATAACCATTATATTGAAAGGCATTATAGGCTATCGATCTATTGGTAAACAATGGCATGATAAAATTGTTAGGATCATTATAATCGGGACACCAGCCGAGGAACAATAGCTCTAACTCATTTCTAGTATGCCCCTCTAGCTCATTTACTATTGTATGTAGCTCCCATATAGTAGTACCTGCATCTGTTACTTTAATTCCAATTTTTGCGAGATTACTAATCAACATTATAAAAATTGCTTCTCGAACATCATTACCAAAATCATAAGAATAATTAAGAGATCTAAATGGAGATGTGATTGCTGTTGCTATCCATTCGTCGTCTTTATTCACATCAAATCCAATACCATATCCCATTGATTGCATTATCGTTCTTGCTTTCGTATAGTTTGTCGTAGGAACGGGAAATGACCCATTGTAATACTTAATACCCACTCCAACAGTGGATTTCATTCTCACAGCATTACCATCTCTGATTTCGTTAATAAGATAGTTATAGTCAAATGCATAAGAAATTGCTTCTCTCCAAGTTCTATTTATAAGAATATTATTTATTCCAAGAAAACTAATGCATCCACTATTTTTTCCTGTATCTATAACAGTTATGCCGGGAATAAGTTTTAATAAATCCACCATTTCCGGCAATGGATCTTTTAAAAATTGAATATCACCTGATAATAATGCCGCACATCTGTTAGTTGAAGAACGAATTTCAACAAATACCAATCTTTCAATTTGGGCAGGTTTCCGCCAATAATTCTTATAAGCTGATAAATTAACTTCAACTTTTCTTTCATAATTCTCAAAGGTAAAGGGACCAGTTCCAATAATATCACCATCAAGTTCAACAATACCACCTGTTATATTATAATAGGTATCGGTCAAGATTGATGAGGCTGGATAGCATAATAAGTCTATAAAGGGTTCATAGACACCATCCAGTTCAAATATTATGGTATCAGCATCAATTTTGATAACATCATTGATGATAGGAGTACCATTTGGGAATACATATAGCTCATAAACATCGGGTACATATCCTGTATTAAGCCCCGTGAAATTATACAACCATGCTTGTCGTTCAAAAGTAAAAACAACATCATCCGCATCAAATATAGAACCATCATGGAATGTAACACCAGTTCGGAGATCGATTGTATATTGGGTGTGGCTTGGATCCCACGTACCGAAATCTGTGGCAAGTAGTGGTATAATAGGTAGAGTTGGATCGCTATAATTGTAGGTAAATAAAGTTTCCATAACCTGAATAATTATATCTAAAGAATAAGGATCCCAACAATCTTGAGGGTCAATCGTAAAAGGTAAGTATTGTATACCACAAAAAAATGAATTTTGCACCCAAATTGCACTAACAATTGAGCTTGAATTATGATCATAATTGATGACTCTCCCAAAATTAGCGAAATTAATAGAGAGGGAAAGTATTATTACAATAAACAAAATTTTTTTATTAATCTTTTTTTTCATAAATTTCACCCTGAATTTCAGTTAATACTTATTTTAGTAAATTACCTATATAAACATTTTTTCAGTTAAAATTATAATTAGAGAAATTATAAAACTATGACAAAAGCTATTTTTAATTTCTCTATTAGACTTATCAAAAAAACATTAAAAAATATCTAATAATAAGGAATAATTATTTTCCTTGAATTGAATTAATTCAAAAATTTTAAATATGGATAAAAGCCCCTTAAATAAATTTAAACCTTACTAAAATATAATTCTATGATAAAAATTGTTCATAAATAAAATGAATTAAATCTAAAATAAAATTATTCAATTCTTCTTTTAAACCAAGTATGTATTGCTATTACAAGAACAATTCCAATACAAATCAATAAGAAAAAAATAAAAATCATTTCTGATGGAAATTCTTCTTTTGACCTGGCATTATTTCCAGAATTCCATTGACAGGGATAGAAATATAATGTATTCAAAAGATTCTGCTGAAATCCAGTTAATTGGTCATAAAATGCATAAATCAAATTTGGAACATCTGCCCAACACA
>JBHLOG010000118.1:0-10661 GCA_048940765.1 Promethearchaeota archaeon
CATATATTTGGAGCAGTCATTCACTTTTTTTCTGGACTTGATTTACTCTTATTACCTAAATATTATTTATTTTATACCATTCCTGTATCATCCTTAATAATATATAATCTTTTAATGAGAATTTTTAAAAATAAAAATTTAGCTACTTTTGGATTATTTTTATTGGTATCTTCATTTGGATTTTCTTTTTTTATGATGGTACAATTTTGGCCATCAGGTATAGCATTAATACAAGGATTACTTATCTTTTTTATTCTTTATGTGAGATTACAAGCTTTCATCAAGCAAAATATCCCTAAAAATGAAGATATTTTATCAAATATGGCATCCACCTATCTATTTTTAACAATAATTTTCATTAGTTTGGTTCTTACTCATTCATTAATAGCAATGATTTTGTTAATCTCTTATTTATGGATTTATTTAATGTATTTTGTTAAAAATTATCGAAGAGGATTTGATTTTCTGTTATTGACGTTCTTTTTCTGCATTTTTTTTATTTTTTATTATTTCAATATTGCCACAGGATATTTTCAAGTTTTTAATCCTTTTAGAATCTTATCATGGTATTCTTTACTTTTTGGAGCTTTTGTTTTAATATTTATAGCAACTTTTTTGATACGGTATTATTTAAAATCATTGAACTTTGAAAATAAGGTTTTCAATTTGATAATTATAGGGAAGGAAAAAATAACATATAAAAAAATGGAAGATAAATATATATTTCCACTAATTTTTGGAATGGGACTAATTCTTACATTAATTTTTAGCTACTTCAATCTAACCATATTTAAAATACATATATCATATATTTTTTTCTTTATTGATTCATTAATTCTCGCTTCATTTGCTATATGGGGTTTACTTATTTTTCAATATAAACCAAGAGGAAAACCATTGTTCTTCTGGGGAATAGCACTAGATTTCCTTTTATTAGTAATGTTTTTAATAGACGCGATGATTGGAATGACTACTTTTTTCTTAAGAGTATTTTATTTAACCTTAATAATCATGATAATAGGATTTGTATCGTATTTGTATAAAATAATAAAATTGAATTCATTTCAAAAGACAAAATTCAAACTCTTTATAATTTTATTCGTAATTTTTTCAATATATACCTCTTATTTATTTGATTCAACTTCTAAAAATATATTCTTTTTAAGAGAGCAAGAGGTCAAATCTATTCAGTGGTATTCCAACTATACTTCTAAAGAAGAAGTTATTATTTCCAAATTTGGTTGGTATGCTATATTTATATATTTTGATTATCCTTTTGAAGATAAAAATAGGGACCTTGAATTAGAGGCAATCAATTATTTCTTAACGCTAGATGATCAATATATTCATCCATCTTTACATGTTTCTGATGGAATAAATATATTAAAAGATTTGAAATCAACTTATAATTCTGAGGTCATATTAATATTGCCTAAAGAATATTATTTACCATTTAATTGGCAATTTTTTGATAAACTCAGTGATGAAGAATTAGAAGCATATTATTATTTAGATTACCTCAATAGAATTTTTTCAGCTAAAGGTGAGAGTTTTGAAGAAATTCCATATTATTGGGTTATTTAAATACCTTTTAGCTTCATATAAAAAATGAGATAAAAAAAATTTAATTTAATTTACTTTTCAGAAGTTTTGTAAATATTTTTAAGAAGAAAGTCTATTTTTTTATTATAGAGAGAAAGAAAGAAACCTTTAACTGTGATTATGATGGATAAAAAGAGAATTTTAAAAGAAGCTCAACGAATAGCAAAAGAATTTTCCTTTTGGATGATTTCGGGTAATATAACTCATTTATATGGTTATGTTTTTGAGAGTGAAGAAAGAAAGTATGAATTAGAAATTAAATTTGATGAAAATTTTCCAAATGATCCTCCAGAATTAATTTATCATAATGAAATTAAAGAATTATTAGGTGATTTCCAGTTAAATAGTTGTAATAATTGGACAGTGAATTCTTCTGTTATTGATATCATAAATGAACTCAAAGCCAAAATTGAAGATAGGTTAGGATTAAAAGAAGAAATAGCAAAAAAGCAAATAATACCTATCCAAGAACAACAAATAATTGATGATTCCTCCAAAGAAGAATATATTACGCCCGATCTAAATGCATATCCTCCAGATTTTCAATATGATGAATATATTTTTAAATCAGATTCCGCAAATGATTTAATTAATGATGAAAAGACTTATGATCGTCCCTCAGAAACTTTTGATCCCTCTTTTATCAAACAATCTGATCAGGAATCTAAAATGTCAATTCAAGAAGATTTTAGTAAAGGTATAGAGCAATTGAGTTTAGAGATTAATACTGAACTGGGTTTAATTCAACAAGAATACGCCTATGATCAACCAGATTCTAAAGGGGCTGTAATTAATGTATATATCACTATAACACTCGCAAAGACATTTATTCTTTCAATAGATTTCATGAATTATCCTAAAAAGCCAAAGATAGACTTTCCTAACGAGATCAAAAATTTACTTGGAGATCCCCATAAAACATTAGACACTTTAAGAAATTGGAACGTTAAAAAACCATTTCATATAGTAGAAATTTTACATGAATTGGAGAAGAAACTGTTTTTTATTAAGGATATTGAAATCCAATCAAAAAAGATATCGGGCGAATATCGATCTGAAAAAATTCCATCCAGTTTAACAAAATTAAAAGTGCATTTATTAACTTATGGTTTTATGGAATATACAATGACAATTGATTTAGAACCTTATCCAAAACAACCTAATATTGAGTTATCGTCAGAATTACAGGAAATTGTTAGGATCCCTATTACGAATTTAAGCTCTTATAAAAATTGGATAGAAAAAAAATCCGAACCTGTAGAAGTTATACGTGAAATATCTTGGTTAGTCGATAAAAACTCAAGGATTAATTTTGAGATAGATTTATTAAAGGATCACTATAAAAATATAAAATATGATCCATTATCTGCAACTTTACATGTAGAAATGAAAGGAAAAATGAAAACTGAGGACCTTACATTTATTTTTCAAATTAATCTTCCTCCTGATTATCCTATGAAAATGCCCCAAGTCAAAGTAGTAAATGAATTCGAAATTGAAGCTCATGAAAAAATAAAAAATGATCTACATACCTCATTTGATGATTTTTTTAATGAATGGAATCCATTTAGTTATCTTATTGATTTATTCAATTTAATTTCCAAAAAAATCTTCGAAGTTTCTGTTATAGCATGTGTTATTTGTCATAAAATTGAATGCCCAAGTTGCACTAAAAAAATCGCAGGTGAAAACAACTGCCACACAGAATGTCCCCATTGTAATAGAGCATATCATAATCATTGTTGGGAGCAAACTATTAAGTCATTTGGGAAATGTGGTTTCTGTTTAAGGTGATTTTGAATCAAAATTTAGTTTAAATTGATTATTCAATTCATAGTAAAAGGTTATAATTGAAAATATTTTAAATATAATTCTTAATTTTGAATAATGTTTAACTTAACAAAATCTTTAAATTATCAAAAATCGATTTTGTTCAAGGTTTTTCTAACATGATTTAATGCCCAATTTAAAGATTGAACTCTCTTTTTAATGATTTTCTTTATTTCTTAAATTCAAAATTTACATATATAAGTTTTTAGGTGAATTAATTAAATTTTTTAATTTGCCCTTCTTATATTATACATTCACATTTATGCTAGATGATTTTCGTGGAAGTTTTGGATAAAAGATTGAATTTATTAGCATTGGAAGAAAATATATTACAATTCTGGAAAGATAACAATATCTATACATTAATAAAGAAAAAAGAAGAAGGAAAAAAAGTTTGGAGGTTTATTGATGGACCTCCTTATACAACAGGCTCAATCCACATAGGGACTGCATGGAATAAAATTTTAAAGGATTACGTAATTAAGTATAAACGGATGAGAGGCTTTAAGGTAACAGATACACCTGGTTACGATACTCATGGATTACCAATTGAGGTTCAAATGGAAAAGGAATTAGGAATTAAAAATAAGCAAGAAATTCAAGACTACGGAGTAGATAATTTCATAAAGAATTGTAAGGAATATGCTCAAAAAAATCTAAAAATAATGAATGAACAATTTAAAAGATTGGGATGTTACTTTTGGGATTGGGATAATCCTTATATCACTTTTAAAAATAGCTATATAGAAGGAATTTGGTGGACATTAAAAAAAGCTTGGGAAAATGGTTTATTGTATCAATTTTATCGACCATTAAACTGTTGCCCTAGATGCGCTACAGCTCTAGCTAAGCATGAACATGACTATAAAAATATTCTAGATACTAGTTTATTTCTAAAGATAAAATCTGTTGATATGGAAGATACATATTTCATAATTTGGACAACAACACCTTGGACATTAGTAGCTAATGAAGCTATTATGGCAAATCCATTTGCTGATTATGCTAAAGTACATATTACAGATCTTGATGAATATTGGATCCTATCAAAAGCTTCGATAACTCACCTTATTTCAGGAGAATTAGGGTATAAATATAAGATTGTTAAAGATTATAAAGGTGAAGATTTGAAAGGTATGAAATATATTCATCCATTATTGGATGAAGTACCATATCAAAAAGAATTAGAAAATTTAAGTAACAACGTCCATTCTATTATATTATCTGAAGAATATGTCTCTGCTTCGGAAGGTGTAGGTTTAGTTCATTCAGCTCCAGGACATGGTCCTGAAGATTTTGAAGTTGGTGTAGCAAATAATATTCCTGTTTTTACTCCTGTAAATATAAGGGGAGAATATACTAAAGAAGGAGGGAAATTTAAAGGAAGGTTTGTTTTTGATACGAATGAAGAAATATTAGATTTATTAAAACAAAAGGGTACTTTAATATTAACCAACGAAATAGAACATGAGTACGCTCATTGTTGGCGATGTGATTCAAAATTAGTTTATAGGGCTACTAATCAATGGTTCTTTAAAACAGAGAGCCTAGTTCCTGAACTATTAGAAAAAAATGATGAAATTTATTGGATTCCTGATTGGGCAGGTAATAGATGGTTCAAGAGTTGGTTATCTACTCTGAGAGATTGGTGTATTTCAAGACAACGTTTTTGGGGCATACCTTTAAGTGTATGGATTTGTGATAATGAAGATTGTAAAGATATAACCGTAATAGGGTCAGCTAAAGAGTTAAAAGAAATAGCTGGAGAATGCCCTGAAGATTTACATCGTCCATGGATTGATAAGGTATCATGGAAATGCAAAAAATGTAAACAGGGAATAAAGAGGAGAATTCATGACATTCTAGATGTTTGGTTAGATTCTGGTTCAGTAATGTGGGCTGCTCAAGAAGTTTATGATGGTAAAAGTCATTTTGATACGTGGATTCCTGCAGATTTTATACTTGAAGGTAAAGATCAAATAAGAGGATGGTTTAATACTCTACTATGTAGTGCGATGGTATCATCTAGGCGTAAAAATTATGATGCTTGCTATATGCATGGCTGGACTTTAAGAGAAAAATTAAAAATGAGTAAATCAAAAGGAACTCAAATTTTTCCTGAACATCTCATTGATGGTACTTTAGATGAACTAAAAAAGAATAAATCTTACTCAAATATTAAGGGAATTGAAACTTTTCGTTTTTATTCACTTGGTGTAACTCAACCTGGTAGAGATTTCAATTTTGTAGTTAAAGAATACGCCGATACGTATAAAATAATTAATACAATTTGGAATGTTTATGTTTATGCCAATGAAAAATTCAAACTAGCTAAATTTGATCCATCTAAAGTAAAGTTAGACAGTAAATCTCTTAGTAAATTAGATAAATGGATACTATCAAGAGTAAACTCATCAATTAAAAAAGTCACTGAATTAGCTGATAAATACGAGCTTCCATGGATTACAGGTGAAATAAGAGATTTGATTGTAAATGATATAAGTAGATGGTATATAATGCTAAACCGTGAAAAGCTTGATATCTATTCTGAAGACCCTAATAAACTGGTGATAATGGCTCTACTCTATCGTGTCTTATTTAAAGTCTTATTGCTATTAGCACCTATTAATCCAATGATTAGTGAATATATTTTTCTTAAAATGTATAAATCGCAGTTAAAATCAATTGGTTTAGAAGAAACAGATAGTATTCATTTACAAGATTGGCCTAAATATGATGAAGGAGAGATAGATTTGGAATTAGAAGAACAAATGCATTTTACGCATGAATTAATAGAAATTGTAAGGGCAATAAAAGATGAAAATAAAATTAGATTAAGATGGCCAAACAAAAAGATTATCATAGAAGCAAAGGATGGAATGCCAAAAATACAATTTCCTGAGATTATTAAACAAATCGGCAATGTGAAAGAATTAGAAATAGTAAAATCAGTAAAACTGTCAAAATTTTTAATTAAATCAGAATCCAAATTTTGTAATGTATATTTAGATATATCTCTCGATGATGATCTATTATCTGAACGTATCATAAATGATTTAATAAGAAATATTCAATTTATACGTAAAAAGAATGGATTTAAAGTTGGAGAAAAAATATTACTTAAGATTGGAACTAATACACAGTATTTATATGATTTTCTTGTTAAAAATCAAAGTACAATTTCAGATAAAATTAATGTAGAAAACCTTGAAATTATTTTTGGAGATTTAACAGAAGAAAAAGATAGAATTTATGGAAATTTAAATATATGTTTAAATAGAGAATGCTCTGCATCACTAAAAGATAATATTATTTCAAAATTGAAGAAGAAAACTGAATTGCAATGTCCTTATTGTAAATCCAACATTAATCAGAATACAGTTAAGAATATTAAATTCAATTTTAAAAGAAAATAATTTTTTTATTGAAATAGTTAAGTTCTTTTTTAAACTAATTTTCTAAGCTCCATATTTCTTATAAAAATCCATCCAATAATCAAACATATCCTTTAGAGTTTCTTTAATAGGGATTGAAACATTCCACCCTAATTCCTTTTTTATTTTTGAATTATCACCAATAATAATATCTTCATCTGTTTTTCTTAATTTTTGAGGGACATTTTCTTTCACTTCTATCTTTTTTGATGAAAAGTTTAGAGCAATATCTAAAATTTGACGAATTTGAATCTTTCTACCCGAACAAACATTATAAGTTTCTCCCAGTTTTCCCTTTATTGCTGCTAACCAAATAGCATTGAGTGAATCTTTTATTCCAGTAAAATCACGATATGGTTTTAGATTTCCAACATCAATTACTGGTTCTGATAAGCCTAATTCAATTTTAGCTATTTTACTAATGAAATCTGCTGGGGCATCTCCTTTTTTCCTTGGACCTGTTTGATTAAAAAATCTAAGATTTACAATTTCGATTCCAAAATTAATATAATATTGTCGTGCAAGTAATTCGGTGGCTATTTTACTAATTCCATAAGGATGAATTGCCAATAATGGGTCAATTTCTTTTAGTGGTCTGTTGATTGATGTAGTTGTTCCATATTCTGCACTTGTGCATGCAACTATAACTCTCGTTTTTAATTTATGCTTTTTAATCGGCTCAAAAATATTAATTGTCCCTATAACATTTGTTTTTATTGTGGTAATAGGATCTTCCCAAGATGGTATAACAAGTGGTTGGGCACCAAAATGAAAGATATATCTTGGTTTAATTTTCATAATTATATTTTCCAACAAATTAGCTTTTTTCAAGTCACACTCTAGAAATATAAAATTTTCATTTGTAGTGGGAATCTGAATGAAAGCATTAAAAGCTTTTAGTTTCTCCTCAGTAGAGAAAATAAGTTTTCCATTAGTATAATGATTTAAATTTTGTAAAGGGCAATCAGGAAGATCGATACCATAGACTTTCTTACCTTGTTTGATACAAAAATCAATCAAATGCGATCCTAAAAAACCATTTGCTCCAGTAATAAGTATTGTTTCCATCTAACATTTAAATTTATTATTTTTAATTTATCTTAATAATCCTTTTTCTATTAATTCTTGTATAGCTTTCTGAGAAGGTTTTTGAATATTATCTATTTGAGTCTTGATCCAATCTATTAAATCATCTATCCCTTCCTTAAAAGCTAAAGTTGGCATATATCCTAATTTATTTTTTATTTTTGAAATGTCTGCTACACAGTGTCTTATGTCACCAACCCTGTATTGTTGGTTATAAATCGGCTTTAATTCTGGATTGATTTTTTTGAGAATTATTTCTGCTACTTCTTTTATTTTAAGCGGAATGCCAGTACCAACATTAAATATCTCACCATTAGCAGCACTTCTTTCCATAGCAAGAATTAAAGCTTGACAAACATCCTTAACATTTACAAAATCTCTTGATTGCTTTCCATCTTCAAAAATAATTGGAGGTTTTCCATAAAGTGCTCTAGTACTAAATATTGTACATACACCTGTGTACGGATTCGAAAGAGCTTGTCTTGTACCATAAACTAAAAAAAATCGTAATATACTAGTCTTTATCCCATAAGTATTACATATCATTAAACTCATTTTTTCTTGAGCTTCTTTAGAGAAGGCATAAATAGAACTTGGATTATATGGTGAATTTTCGTCTGTTAAAAGAGGCTTAATTTTACTTCCGCATTTTGGACAATTTATTTCCCAATCTTTGCGTTTCAACTGATTTAATGATCTTAATTTTGGGAAAATGACCCCACATTCAATGCATTGAGATTTTCCCTCTCCATAAACAGTATTGGATGAAGCTATAATAACTTTTTCTACATTATGTTTATCATTAACTAAAATATCAAGTAAATTTGCTAGACCAAGGATATTGTTATATATATATTTTTCTATTTGATACATTGATTGACCAACACCAACTACCGCTGCCAAATGAAATATTATATCATTTTCCATTACCAGATTTTCCAATTTTTTATATTCGGTAACAGATCCTTTAAAAAACTTTACTTTTTCATTCAAATAATCTGGAGGATGATCAATTTTTCCATGAACTTGTTCTTCTAAGATATCAAGTATAGATATTTCATACCCTTTTTGATCTATTAATGTATCGGCCAAATGTGAACCAATAAAACCTGCTCCACCTGTAATTAATACTTTTTTGGGCATTGTATTTATTAAAACTAATTTTAGATATTTTTATTTTATAAAAGTCACATTATAAATTAAGGAATATAGTAAACTAATAAAATTAATCGCTTAGTAAATTAAATATTATAATTTCCGAAATTGAGAAAATTAAAATTTAAATTATTGAATAATAATCAAATTTTTTAATGATTTATCATGAACAAATTTGATATTACAGTACATTAACAATAACAGTTATAAATATGATTATTCGCTCAAAAGCACCATTTCGAGTAAGTTTTGGTGGAGGAGGAACAGATATGCCTCCATATTGTCTTGACCATGGCGGATGTGTCATAAGTACGACTATTGATCGTCATATCTATATAACTTTAAAGCCAATAAAAGAAAAAAAAATACGTGTTTATTCAATTAATTTTGACAAAGAATTTGTTTTTGATATTGGAAATAGCGATTATTCTACTGATTTTGAATTAGTCAAAGGAATTATTAATGTCTTAAATGTTAAGGATGGATTTGATATTAGTATCTATTCAGAACTTCCCGCGGGTTCCGGAATGGGTGGATCATCTTCTTTATCTGTGGCATTAATAGGAGCTTTAAATAAGTTTTATAAATTAGGATTAACAAAACATCAAATTGCACAAAAAGCATGCGAAATTGAACGTGTTGAATTAAAACAAAAAGGAGGGTATCAAGATCAATTTGCAGCTGCTTATGGGGGCTTTAATTTTATAGAATTTTCTGATAAAGTAAAGGTATTACCTATAAATGCTAACGAAGAAATGATAAATGAGCTACAATTTAGTTTAATTTTATGTTATATTGGAGGTTCTCATTTTTCTTCTGATATACAAAATGAAGTATTAAAGGGTTATAAATTTGAGAAGAAATCTTATATGGAAGCAATGCAGGATCTAAAAGATGTAGCTCATTCCATGAGAAATATTGTAGAATCTAACGATTTAAATCAAATAAATGAATTTGGTGAACTCTTGCACAAGGGATGGTTAGCAAAAAAAAGTTTAAGCGATAAAATTTCCAATAAAAAAATCGAGAATTTTTATTTAACTTCCAGGGAGTTTGGAGTTCTTGGAGGGAAATTACTAGGTGCTGGAGGCGGTGGTCATTTATTACTTTTTTCAGATTCTATGAAGAAATTTACAATAATTAAAGAGTTAGAAAAAATTGGTGGAAAAATTGTCAATTTTCATTTTAATCCAAAAGGTCTTGAAGTTTGGGAAATTAAATAGAATTAAAAAAATATAATAAGAGGAACAATAATTTGGAGAATGAAATAATCTCAATTTTGGATGAAAGTATTAAAGTAAAAGAAGGTTTAAAAGAATTTTCACCTATAATTATGAAAATCTCTAACTTTATAATAAATGCCTATAAGAATAAGAGAAAAGTTGTTCTTTTCGGCAATGGCGGAAGTGCAGCTGATGCGCAACATATTGCAGCTGAATTTGTAGGAAAATTCTATAAAGATCGTGATTCGCTTCCTTCTCTTGCTTTTCACACTAATACTTCTGTACTTACAGCAACAGCTAATGATTATGGTTATGATATGGTGTTTGAAAG
>JBHLOG010000119.1:0-10543 GCA_048940765.1 Promethearchaeota archaeon
AAGTATTTTAGTATAGTTGAGAATAAATCAATTATAAAATAAAAAAAGTGTATAAGTAATGAGAATCTCAGTTGAAGATACAAGGACAGGTAAGTTAATAAAGTTAGATGTTAAAGAGCACCATCCAATTGAACGTATTATAGATATAGTTATTAAACATATGGGGATTATAAGTGCGGAGCAACGTTCATATACTTTAGTTCTTCATGAGAAAGAATTACCCAGTTCAATTACAATTGAAGATGCTGTACATAAATTTGGTCTTCAAGAAAATGATAAATTATCGCTATGGGCAAGGGTTATCGGAGGAAATCTATAAAATATTCAACCAAATTAAATAATTTTGATTAAAAAATATCCTATCTTTATTTTTTTAATAAAGGTATTATAAAATAAGAGTTATATATTAAAATTAATCATCAAGTATGATTATTTCATCCTTATCCTGTTCTTCTTCTATGTCTTCAATATTATATTGTTTTTTAAGATCTTCTATATTAGTTTTTTTAAAAAACTCAGCAGCTTCAAGACATATATCATATTTGAGTGGATCTTCTGGATTAGGATTTTCAACTAATTTTTGTAGAGCTTTTACTGTAGTTTCCAAATCCGATAGTCTAGACCATTGTTTCAGAACATTTAAACATATATATCCAGTACCCCTTACATTAGAAGAAGTTAATTCAACAGGATGAATATTAGGATGGAAAATCTTTGAATACCAAGAAAAATCGAGTCCTCCAGGATAAGGAAAAGATCTATTGATTTTTAAAAAGATACGATGAGATTTCTGAGGGATTAAATTTACATCTTTTTGATAATCACCTAATATAAACCCAATAGCTTTAATATTAATCAAAAATTCCACATTATTATCATGCCAAACTATTGAATTTCTCTCAATTACATTTAGATGTTCTAAATTTTTAATTTCATTATTAATACGATCCTTCCATATTTCAAGTGGTAATTCTGGCATAATTTCTATCAAGTAAATTTATTGATTAAATTAAATTTAAAGATTACATTTTTGTTTATATTTCTTTCATAAATAATTCTTTTTATTTTGTATTTATGTATTTTTAACTAATAGATTTCTTATATGAACATGTCCAGCAGTTAGGATCCTTTAACTTTTCAATGATATTAAACTTATTTATAAGTCCATTATAATTTATTTGTTTTCCAATGAGAGGTTCTCCGATTTGAGAATCCCATTTCCCATATTCTTTAAAATGATCTAAATTTAATATAAATTTAATGACTTGCTGAGCTTGAATTCCTCCAATAATTGAAGTAGTGCTTATAATATTAGCGATTTTTTTGGTTGTTTCTCCATTTTCAGAATCAATTTCTTGTCCAGTGCATGAGAATTTTTTCCACATTAAATCTAAATCTTTATCAGAAATTCCACATTGGAGACATGGGGCATCTTTAACTCCTGAATATACTGCTTGAATGGATCCAAAATATTCATCTATACCTGAATCAATAAAGGGGATACCAAAATAATGTGCATAATTATTTGCTTCTAATCGTGCTTCAATATTATCTACGCAAGAACAAATTACATCTGATTGTTTATACAGATTTTTATCAATATCGTTTAATTTATTTTTACAAACTACAATTTCTACATCGGGATTTAAAATTTTAATTGATTCTTTTACAACATCAACCTTATATTTACCTTCAATATTGTCTCTCATATTAAATAAAACACAGCGACTAAGATTCGATTTTTCAATAATATCATAATCAATAATAATAAATTTTCCAATTCCTGTCAATGTTAAGTTCTTTACTAATTCATTTCCAGTAGCACCAACACCTATTATCATTACAGTAGCATTAGACACTTTTGATTGGTCCCATCCTGCAATACGCTTTTGGCGGTCAAATTTGTCTGAATCAATTGATTTAAAACTTAATATTTCTATGTCTGAAGAATCTTTTTTTTCCATAATTTATTCATGAAATTTTATTTTCATTATTAATTTTAGAACCACAATTAATAAATTAAGGGTTATTATTTACGGTTTGGATGATATTATTGCATTACTTATGGTCTTATATTTTTTTTTTGATGCTTTATCTAATGTAAAAAATTTAAATTCATCTCTTATCGGATCTATAACTAATGCTACCTGATATGGCTCAGGAAAGAAAAATTCTTGAGTATGAAGATCGGTTGACGATAAAAAACATCCAAAATTAGGATGAGAATGCCACCATCCTAATATTCTCAAATATTCATTATTTTTCTCATTTTTAAATTTTTTAAATTCTTTCTCATATTCTCCGGCTTTTCCTGTGATTTGAGAAGTTGAAAATTTATTACTATGAATAGCGCCTTCAATGAATAATTGTTCTTCAATTATAATGTAGGTTTTATCCTTCCATTTTAAGAGATTTCCTACTAAATAACCGAAGATCTCCTTTTCAAAATTTTTACTTAACTCTTTTATTTGATCTATTACTTTATCATAAACATATACTGGAAATACAAAATCTTCTTCTATTGACATATTCTTTAAAATTTAACTGTTTTTAATTCATTAAAATTGTTATCGTGTACTCTGGATAAATTGACGTTTACTTTTCTTTTGTTTCTCCCATTTTTTACGTTCTGAACGAAGTTTGAAAAGATCTATGTCCTTGTAGATTAAATTTTCTTCTTTTGGGGGTATAATTCTTTCGATTCTCTCTTTTTCTGGAGTATATATAAGAGATTCACCATATTCACCTATATTAACAAAAAAGCAATAAGCATAAATAGATCTTCGGGCATCAAAATGAGCTGCCTTAAAATCAGCTGTAACTGGTGTATATGCCGGATTAAAAATGAGATCGACTGGCGGTTCAAAATTTTTCAATTCTACACGCAAATCCATATCAAGAAAATCTCTACATATTATTATGGCAATTCTGCCAAACTCGGTATTACATACAACTGTTTGTCTTGGATAAATATCTACTTTTATTCCTTCTTCGAATTTTTTATCTTCAAAATGTATAATTGCAGGAGTATGTTTTTCTTGCTCCCATACAATTCCATCGGGTCCAATTACAATGCTAATATTTTGTTTAGTTTCTAGATTATGGAATGAACCAGGAATAATATACATATCAAAAGACTTAGCTAAATCTGATATTATCTCTAAAAATTTACCATAATTGAGATCTATTGCCATTTCTGGGAATATAAGAACATTAACATTATTATTATAAGCATTTTCAATCATATTTCTTACTTTTTCTAGTACAAGTTCAACTTTTTCTTCCCGAAGCCCTAATAAACCAGAAGTCTTTTCTTCGTAAAATTCTTTCATGAGGTCTCCTGTATTAGATACTCCTATTTGAGCTATTCCAACTCTAAATTGTCTTTTTTGAATTTTGGGGTATTTTTTAAGAAGATCTCTATAAACTAATTTATATTTCTTCTTTTTATCTTTTTGTTCTTTGACTTTCATAGCTTCTTCTTTTTGTGAAATTGAAGGTGTTAAGAGATCTATAGTACTTTTTGAAATTGCAGGCTCACTGATTGTATTAAGTGCAGAAATTATGATTCTTTCTTCTTTTTCTACCAAATCCAAGCGATCTAAAACTTCACTTTCTTTCTCTTTATAACCTGCTTTGCCAAAAAGCTCTGCTGCTGACTTGAACATACCAGAACCAATCTCTAATAGCTTTTTCTTTTCATCAAGGTTTAGTTCTTCATCCGCTCTGATGATATACCACGTGGCATCGAAATATGTTGAAGTTGCAAGCGCCCAATCAGCTTCACTTTCAAATCCCCCTTTTCGATACAAATTAGCTGCATTCCTAAGCATCATTTTAATCTTTGGATAATATTCTGCTTTGATAGATGCCTCACTTGTCTTATCAAATTTAGATCCTAGCTCTAACGCTTGACAAAAAGCAGAATTTCCTAACGCTAATGATTTTGCTTTATTGTCGATAAAATGCTCACTAGCCTTATTAAATAACTCTACTGCTTCTATAAACTTATCAGGATTATCATATTCTTCAGCTAATTCCATACATTCCCATGCTTTACATAAATAATATATTGCGTTTAACTCTTCTTTATCTTGTTCAAGAATTACATGTGAACATAGATCCTTGAATTGAGAAGCTGCACAAGAGAATCTTTCCGCGGCTCCAAGATGATCTCCATTCTTTTCTAAAATTCTTGCGTTTTCTATTTGTTCCCATATATCGTTATAATCCACTTCTATCTCAACTACTTCTTCGAATTGTTTTGCTTTAATAACTTCGTCTTGATCTTCTGACACCTCTTGGACAGCAAGAATACGTCTCTCTTCTTCTTTATCTAAAATAGATGTTTGTAATATTTCTTTTAAAATAAAAAAAAATTCGTCTTTAGACTCTTCTTTATTTGAAGAAAAACCATATGTCTTTATATCAAACATTTCTTGTATTTTTTCTGGTTCAAATGCACTATCTTTTAAATCTTGGAAGTTTGCAATAATATAAAAATCTGCTTTATGAATTATGGGTTTTAATGATGAAACCAGTTTTTGAGTTCTGCCTAAATTACTTGCACCTGAATTTGTAACTATTAAGACAATATCTACTGAATTTAGTAAACTTTTATAAAAATTTGAATTTTTTACTAATTCTTCTAAATCGATTTCTCGTATAGTACATTGTTTTACTCCTTTAAAATCAACAAGGTTAATTGGTTTTTGTATAATCTCCACTAAATCGTCACTTAATTCTATCACTGTTTCTCCTTCAAAAAAATTCATAATTGTTGTTTTTCCAACACCATTTTCCCCAGTTAATAAGATCTTAGGCGGGATAAAGATTTTTTCCTCTACAAATTCATTAAAACTTTCAAAAACGCTTACATTTCCTGTCCATTTTTGTAAGTATGGTTTATACTTATTAAGAAATTCATCTTTCATTAATTCCACTTTACTTCTCGCTTCTTCTTCTAAATCTTCTTTATCAATAACAATTACAAAGATACAATCAAATTCAGTGGAGTATGAATATATATAATTAAAATTTTTGAAAATGAGAGCTTTAACTTTGCCTCCTTTAATTTCTTTAGCAAAATTACTTATGGCTGTAAGAAAACCACTAATTACTCCCTCATCAATATCCGTTTGCTCAAAGAAATTCTTAGAATAGCAGAGGATTCCACCTGGGCCAATTATAAATATTTTTCTTAAAATTTTTTTTACCCTATTGTAATTAATTTAATAATTTAATAAAAGATAATAATATTAATTAAAATGATTATGATAAATTAAATTTCATAACTGTGGATAAATTTTGAATGAAAAAAACAAAAATATAGTATCTAATGAATCAAATCCCAAAATAATTTATTCTAAGGATAAAAAAATTTTAAAGCAAAAACCTCCAAATGATAAAATTCTATATTTCAATATTGTAGAGGAAATTGAAAATAAAAATTCAAAAAGAGAGGAGAATTCTATTTAGGATTATCTATTTCTGTATAAATTCCCTTGTATTTATGATATAATTCTCTAATAATTTTTTGAAAAGCATCATGAACCCCTTGTCCTGTTTTTGCTGAAGTTCTATAATATCCCAATATCTCATGTTTCTCTACAAATTTTAAGGCGTTCTCATCATCTAAAGTAGTTTCATCGACCAAGTCAACTTTATTTCCAAATAATACAACAGGAATATCTCCACAAAATTTCTTTATTTCATTATGCCAAGTAGAGATATGTTTAAAACTTTCTCGCCCTAAATCATTTTCTTCAAGAGAATAAACTATTATCGCAGCTACAGTCGCTTTATAAAAAGCAGGGCGTAAAAAGTGGAATGTATCTTGACCTGCGATGTCCCAGAAGAATAATTTACAACTATCACCCTCAATTTCCTCAAGATATTTAGAAAATTGAGCTCCTATTGTCTGAATATATTCTTCTTGAAATCCGCCCTTAGTAAACTTTCTTATGAGAGATGTCTTTCCTACTGCTCCATCTCCAATTAAAACGACCTTAAACGTAAATTTATCTTTGGTGTCATTCATAATTTTAAACATTTAATAATTATATTTGATACTTTCACCTATTTATAAAGATCAAACTTATTTCAATATAAATTTTGTCCTTTAAAATTTTTTTTTTAATTTTTTGAAATTATACTGTTTTAGATCATTTGTATTTAAACAAAAATTATATAAAATCCTAAGTCATAATTAGATACAAAAAGGTGAAATTTTTAAAAGCTTAGGTTAGCTTATAATTCAAAAATGTGATAATAATGAGAAAAAAAACCGAATCTAAAATGGAGGTAATTTTTGGTCTTGGTGGCATTTTATTTATTATTATTTTTTTACCTATAACAGCTTTGCTTACTCCTGATTATACTCCTTTAGAAAACGCTGTAAGTTCATTAGGAGGTAGAGAAATGAAATCGTTATTTAGTATTTGTTTCGTTGTAACAGGTTCGTTATTAATTCCATTTTATATTTACCTTGAAAAAGAATTGGTTAATATTAAAGACAGTGTCAGAAGATTAGCAACAGGAGTATCTATTTTCACATGTGTCTGTATTGCTCTAGTTGGGATAATTCCAGACGAAACATATTGGGATTTCTTTGTGGCTTTTCATGGTTTCGTAGCCGTGGTTAGTTTTGTAGGATCATCAATTTACATTGTTCTTTATAGTATCTTAATGTATTATGTACCTAAGGCTAAAATGTATCATGGTCCAAGATTTAAAAAATATTTAGCATTTTATGGTTTTTTTATAGGTTTTTTCTTAATAATTCTTATAGTCACTCTTAATCCATTAATAGAGTGGATGTTAACAATAATGATATGTTTATGGATTTTGATAACACAAATTCAATGTATTAAGTATAAATTTTTTGATATTCCTGGATTGTATTATAAGCGGTCTCAATTTCCAGAAGCATTAAAATTATTTGAAGATTCTATTGAGATTTTAGAGAGATTAAATATTAGTGATGATCCCATCACAGAAACTCTCAAGGAAAATATAGAGTTCTTAAAAAAACAGCTGGAAAAAGAAGCGTAGTTAAAAATTAATTTGAAACTGTATATAAGGTATTTTTTCTATAGAGGTACAACGATATGGGTTTCAGTTCTCTCAACACCCTCAATGTTGTGAATTTTTGCTAGAATAGTCTTTGCAATAGTTTCAACATCAGTTCCTTCAACTTTCACAATAATATCAATACCTCCAGTTACAGGATAAGATTCTTTGACTTCTTTAATTTCATTTAGCTTTCTAACTACTTTTTCAACAAATCCGGCTTTAGTTTGCATTAAAACAAAACATATTGTCATTTTTGAAATTTTTTCCTTTTAATTCTTTATTGTTATTTCTAATTATTGATCTCATTATTTAAATTCTTATTATTTTTTTCGATGTAGATTAATTTCTTAAAGAATTCAGTTAAACTTTAAATTTTTTCCTATGGATTCTAAAGAAATATACTATAATATAGTGGTCCCATTCCTTTCCAATTATTAATTTTTTAGTCATTTAAAATGTAAATGCACGTTCAATTAAAAAATAAAAGAATGAAGCACTCCCAAGATATAAGAGCATTATAATAAAAGCAGCTGGAATTTTGAGCAGATTTTTTTTTCTGAAGTAAAACGTAACCATAATAAGTTGATAATCCGAGCAAAATTTCTGGAAATATAATATATACTGCTAAATGTCCAATCATAGCTATATTTTGAGCATACCAAGAGTCTAACATCCACATTAATTGCTCACTAAGTCTAAAAATTAATAGAGACAACAGACCAACAATTATATAAGTAATTGATCTTGAATAACGTTCCCGAATTCTTAATCCAATGAAAATGATCAAAAACAATGGTATTGTCCATAAACCCGCCATATATAATGAAACAGTTCCAATCTTAATGAAATCATCTTCTGGAAATACTAATATACCCAGTTCAGCAGATAAGAACCAATCTGGCCATATTTGAAATAAGCTAATAAGAAATATGAAAAGCCATATTGCTATCCATTCAGAATATTTGCGTAAATAACCAAAAATAGGAAATATTACGTTATAGATTACGACCAGAATAAATAAATTAATTCCCATATAATCTGGAACTGGGATTAATATGATTGAAATACAAATAACTACAAAACTTAAATGAATGAAAATAAAATCTAATAATTCTCTTGAAATTTTTATCTTCATGATTAATTGAAATCTTACACAATTAAAATATTGTCTATGAACCTTCATATGATATAGAGAATAATACTAAGATAATGAAAAAATATGGAAATTGAATAATATGAGCGAAATTAAAGAAGTGTCAGTAATTGGTGCTGGTTTCACAGGAAAACAGATAGCAGCAATCATAGCTCTACACAATTATAAAGTAAATATTTTTGATATAAATTTAGAAATATTGGAAGAAGCAAGAAACTATATCAATGGAGTATTAAAACGGAATAAAAAGCATGAACTAACAAGTAATATTCATTATTACAATAAGCTTGAAGAAACTGTTAAAAATGCAGATTTAGTTATCGAAGCAATACCCGAAAGTATTGAACTTAAAAAAAGAATTTTTTCTGAGATTGATAAAATTGCACCTAAAAATGCTATAATCTCAACTAATAGTTCTTCAATTCCAGTTTCTAAGTTGGAAGGTGTTGTTGAAAGAAAAGATAAAGTTTTGAATCTTCATTTTTATCCCCCAATTTCTCGACGCCCAATGGTTGATATTATGCGAGGTACTAAGACCAGCAATGAAGTATTTGAAATTGGTAAGAAATGGATAGAAAGCATTGAATGTCATCCTATTATATTGAAAAAAGAATCTCATGGATTTGTATTTAATAGAATGTGGCATGCAGCAAGACGAGAAGCATTAAATCTCTGGGCAGGAGATTATGCGGATATTGAAACCATAGATTTAGCTTGGAAAACTTTTACAGGTATGAAAATGGGACCTTTTGTTTTAATGGATGGAATTGGTTTAGACACAGTTTATGCAGTTCAAATGAGTTATTACCATGAAAGTGGTGACCCTAAAGATAAACCACCTGACAAATTGAAGGAAATGGTTGATAATGGGAAACTTGGAATGAAAACGGGTGTAGGTTTTTATACTTGGAAGAGAAAATGAAAATTAAAAAAAAATTCATCAAATAATTATGCAAGAGAGTATTGAGAACCTGATTAAAAGTTTTATAAAGACTTCAAAAAAACATTTTGATTTTTTAACTAAATGGGATAATCCAATAGTGGCATTTGCAAAAGCTAATGATCCGCTTTTTTTACAATTAAAAAATATTATTACTTTTGAACATAAATTACCTAATGAATTACTTAGTAATGCAAAGACAGTTATTTCCTATTTTATACCTTTTAATCTAAGTATAGTTTCGAGTAATAATAAAGGGAAATCCCCATCAATTGAATGGGCAATTGCTTATGTTGAAACTAATAAATTGATAAATGAAATAAATCTTTTTTTATCGAATTATTTAGAGAAAGAGGGATTCAATTCTTTAGGGATCCCTCCAACAAATAATTTTAATAAAGAATTACTAGTAAGTTATTGGTCTCACAAACATGTAGCCTATATCGCGGGTTTAGGAAAATTTGGATTACATAAAATGATAATAACTGAAAAAGGATGCTGTGGAAGATTAGGTACCTTAATAACTTCAGCTAAAATTAAAAGTACAACTAGAATAGAAAAAGAATCTTGTCTTTATTTTTATAATAAAACCTGCAAATTATGCATAGATAAATGTTTTTTTGATGTGTTAAAACTAGATTCATTCGATAGGCATAAATGTTATAAAATATGCTTGGAAAACGGCAAGATTTATTCATCTTTAGGTCTTACGGATATCTGCGGAAAATGTGCCTGTGGAATCCCATGTTCTACAGAAAATCCAGTAGATTAATTAATTTTAGCTCTAAAAATTTATTAAAAAGCCAGAAGATTAGTAATAAATTGTCACATGAAAATTAAAAAAAGAAAATCATTATAAAATTATAAATGGAGTATTTTGTAATTATATAAAAATTGATATAGATAGATTAAGATAATTATGAAACCAAATTTATTAACTGATGAGAAAGTAATTATAACTGCTGCTATTACTGGAGGTGCGCATGGAAAGTGGTCAAATCCTAATTTACCAATTAATCCTGAAGAACAAGCTAAAGATGCATTAGAATGTTATGAAGCTGGTGCTACCGTATGTCATCTTCATGTAAGAGGAGAAGATGGCTTAGCAACAGCAGATCTTAACATTTATAATAAAACAGTGCGATTAATAAAAGAAAAATGTCCAATTATTACTCAAATTGGTAATGGAATAGGTGCTCGTTTAGTATATGGTGTTAAAGTAAGTAAATCAGGAAAAAGATATGGTCAAGCGCTTAAAATGGCTACATTAGAGGAAAGACTTAATTTATTAAACATAGATCCTCAACCTGATATGTTTACCATAAATGCTGGTACTTTTGAGTTTAGAACTAATATGAGGGGTATGGAAACAAATT
>JBHLOG010000279.1:0-2608 GCA_048940765.1 Promethearchaeota archaeon
ACTGATGATGTTCTGCCTTTATGGGTTGCTGACATGGATTTCCAATGTCCTCAACCTGTTATTGATGCTTTAAAAGAGAGAATAGCTGAAGAAATTTATGGATACAGTTGGCATAAGATACCCCCCTATCTAGACGCCGTAGCAAATTGGATGAAAAGAAGACATGATTGGGAAATTAATAATGAATGGATTGTATTTAGTCCTGGCATTGTTCCCGCTATTTACATGTTAATACAAACCTTTGTAAATATCGGAGAGAAAATAATTATCCAGCCACCAGTATATAGACCATTTTTTACTGGAATTAGAAATAATGGTCGCCAAGTATTAATAAATCAATTAAAGTATGAAAATAAGAAATATTCAATTGATTTCGAGGATTTTGAAGAAAAAGCCAAAGATCCTTTAAGTAAGATGTTTATTCTATGTAGTCCACATAATCCTGTAGGACGTGTTTGGAGTGAAAAAGAGCTTAAGAAACTTGGAGATATCTGTTTAGAAAATGAAATATTAATAGTTTCAGACGAGATTCATCATGATTTAATTCTTTCAGGATATAACCATACTTTATTTTCAACAATCTCAGAAGAATTTGAGAAAAACACAATTATGTGTACCGCTCCCAGTAAAACATTCAATACCGCTGGGTTACAGACTTCAAATATTATTATTCCTGATAAAAAAAAGAGAGACGCTTTTATTAATACTATTGATCATAGAAATGGCGTTGAATTACCAAATCCTTTTGGTGTAGTTGCTTTAATCGCAGCGTATAATGAAGGAAAAGATTGGTTAAGTCAAGTATTGGAATATATTGAGGCTAATTTTAAATATTTGAAGAAATTTGTAGATGAGCATTTGCCTGATATAGATTTTATCGATCCTGAAGGAACTTATCTAGCTTGGTTGGATTTTAGAAAACTTGGAATGAATGATAAAGAACTTCGTGAATTTATGCTTAAGAAAGCAAAAGTAGCTTTAGATGATGGGAGTAATTTTGGTCCGGGCGGAGAAGGATTTGAAAGAATAAATGTAGGATGCCCTAGATCGCTATTAAAAGAGTGTATGATGCGGATCGTAAATGCTTTAAATGAAAAATCAACATAATTCCTTTTAGAAAAGTATACTAATATTAATAGGCAGGTATAATTTGATTCCTTGTTAAATCCTTTTCAATAAAATCTTTAAATCGTTCATTATCTTCATCAATAAACTCTCTAAATTCGCGATAAATTTCTTCAAGGGTCATTCTTTTTCGTTTTGAAGGAGCTTTCTGAGATTCTTCTTTTTTCTTTTTGAATTGCTTCGTTCTATATTCAAGATAATTTTCTTCAAGAATTAAGTTTTCAAAAAGTTCGTCATCGTATTGCTTGAGATTAATAGGATTTGAATTTTTATTATCCTTCAACCCATTTTCTAGCTCAAAATCTACTCTTTGGTATCCTCTTACTTGAAAATTTTTATCTACAAATGCTTGGAACTGATGTTCACATACTAATCCTTTTGCTATTGACATTGTAGTTAATTGCTTTGCCTCTTCAATTACAGAATTGGGAATTTCTAACGATTTCTTAGATTTACAAACTGGACAAATGAATTGAACCATTGAAGAATTGGTATGTACCTTATTCTTGACTTCTGTAATAGCCATTATAACACCTTCTTGAGTTCATCTACAATAAAAAATAAAAACCCCATTTATTTCTTAGAGAAAAAACTAAGATTTAAGAAAGGAGACTTTACCCATTAAGTAATTTATTAATAATCTTGATTAGGCATTATCTGGGTTAAATTTTATATTCATATTAGATTCATCTAATTCAAAAAAAATCTCCAAATTAGATATTAAATCACTTTCTATTTTAAAAGAATGTGAACCTTTGGTAAATTTACTTAAAGAATTTTCATCTAATTTTATTAAAATACTTATGCTATCTTTTAAATTAATGGTTCTTCCTGCTAGTTTCCCTCCCGACACATCATCTAAATCAAAGGATTCTCCTTTATGATAAATTAAAATACGATTTTTAATAGAATCCAGATTAAAGTTTTTATCAGAAAAATCTAATGGCTGATTATCTAGTATAAATTTACCGTAATTTGAAATATTGAATTCATTAGGATTGAAATTCTTAGAACTAAAGTCTCCTATTTCAATTTCTTTAGGAATCACAAATGGCATAAACACATTAATAATTTTTATTTGTAATGAATCTGGTTTTCCATCACCAGTAGTATCTACAGTAAATATAGTTTCTTTCGGGGGAAACATCCTTTTAATCAATACTTTAAAAGCAGATAAATCATATGGCATAAGCAGTCAACCTTCTAATTTTTTATGTATTAATTATAACTCTCAATATTATTATATTTCTACCTCAGAAATCTTTACGGGCCGATTCTCTTCATATGATTTCTTAGCAGCTAATGCAACTAGGAGATTTTGAAGTCCATCCTCTCCATTTGGCTTAGGTTCTTTATTTTTGCGTAAGCAATCAAAGAAATTTTTCAATTCAGTAGAATAAGATTCCATATAGCGTTCCATGAAAAAGTAAGGAATTTTATCAATATTAGTACATTCGGCAGTATAAATACGTACTGTATTAGT
>JBHLOG010000280.1:0-2587 GCA_048940765.1 Promethearchaeota archaeon
TAATTGTAAATTAGCTTCACTATTGTTGAACCGAATAGTTACCTCAAAAGTATAGTTTTCATATACGTAGACTTTATACCAATCATCATCCGACCAAGTAAGATTTAAAAAATCACCCTTCATTATTTCTGCTGCATTAGCTGGAATATCATTATCTTCATAACTATCGTCAGCAAATACTATTGGAGTATAAAAAAGAAATAAAGAAAATATTAATCCGATAAGGATAAACCCTTTTTTTTTCAATTCTTATACCATTAAAATATTTATAAAAAGAAGACTATAATTACAATACTAATTAAAATAAGCATATTTAAGTGTTTACAAAATTGAAACTATAAAATATTTTCATGAGCCAAAAATGTTTTTTCAATTTAATCTCATAAAAAAGAGATTAATCTATTATTTTATTTTAAGAAAAAATTTGTTTCAAAAAAGCAGAGAATAAACCTATAATCTTCCTTATCTAAAATATCTTCTATATCTATTCTAATTTTAATTTAATTGCAATTCTTTGGTTGTTCGGTTATTTCGCGAAATGGTTGAAAATTATTAATAAGTAAATCACTTCTCTAGCATTTCCCTTTTATATTTTTAATTTTACTATGGTTTAGAAGGAAAATTTACAATTTTAATTCGATAACCATATCGTTATCATATTTATAGGGTTTGAGATCTTCTTAAAGAAACAGAATTTGAGTTAGTAGGAGCATAAAAGATATTTAAGTAAGTGTAACAAAATATTTCATATGAAAACCAATCTAGATGAAAACGATTTAAATAATATTCGCTCCTTTTCTCCATCTTTAGGAAAACTTCTTGGGCAGATAGGTGGGTATACAATAATTCAAATTATTGCTTCAGTATTTCTAGTTTTTATATCTGTGGGGATGCTATTTTCCGGAGTCACCGAGACATCTCCCTCAGCGATATTCAATATATTTCAAACTTCCATATGGACTATCCTGATTGCTTCAATAGTACTTGAGGTTATTTCATACATCTTTATCATTAGACTTATTACATTGTTAAAGAGTGCGGAAAAAAAAAGAATCCCATTTCAAGACAACTATCGTAAGAGTGTTCTTTTTTTCATAATTGGAATTATTGTTGGGATTATTTTACTCGTTGTGGCAATTTTTCTAACAAACTGGATATTGCAACTAATTCGGGAAATATTCAATGATCCGTTATTTGAAATAGAGGATCTAGAACAAATCCCTTCAACAGATATCATTTCGACACTTGTGCAGGTAGGACGTACAGCCTTATCTTTAGCAGGATTTTATTACCTAAAACAAAACTTTAGACAATTAAGTTTTTGCATGAGAAATGATGAGAAGGTCCATAAGGGACTTCAATTACTCGTCGTTGGCTATTCCCTCTTAATTCTGGGTAGTTTTTTTGGAATACTTTTGGATTTGGGGAGTTTCTTAGGACTTGCTGGTTTGATTGTAACTATAGTAGGATATTTCAAAGCATCAGATGGATTAAAAAATACGATATGGAGTAATCCTGAATAATGTGAATAGAAGATCACAATACTTTGTTGTAACTATATCAATCTCTTCTCATATTTATTTTAATAATATAATTGATATGAAAATTTAAAGAATAATAACTGTTTCACGAAATTTTATAATTTGAAGAAATATTAAATATTAAATTTTTCTGGGAATAATTCTTGGATCTTACCTTTGGGCACAGATTAATCCAATTAACCACAATTAAAAAATTTAGATATAAATGTAAAATATAAAATTTATTATTTAATAGAATCTTAATTAAAAAATTCAAAATTAACCAAGATATTGATTGTTCAAAAACTGGTCCACAATTCATTAATATACTTTTAAAATCTAGGGTTTAATACATATCTATTATAAAAAATGGACTAGTTTAAATTATGAAACTCAATCAAAAATTTATGAATTTATTTTTAATTATAGGGATAAGCATAACACTATTATTTGGATTTTTGTTTGTAATCGATATTAATAAGGTATTAAAACCAATTACACCAGAAGCTTTTAATTTGCATGTAATCCCATCAAATTATGATCAGTTTAAGAAAGGTAATTTTACTGGATATGAATTTTCTTCTTATAATTTATCATTTTATTTAGATGAAGATTCAAATACAGTTGCTGGAAATTTGACTGTTGATTTTTATAATAATGATCCAGTTAATTTTACTCAAATTCCCTTTCATATTTATCCCTCTGGAATGGAATATGATACACGACCCGGATATATGGAGATCTTGAATGTAACCACCTTAGAAGAACCAAAAGAACAATTACAGTTCGAGGTGGATAATTATATACAATTAATGTGGGTAAACTTAACCTCTGTACTTGAACCCGCTAAAAGAACTTCTTTTATAATCTCTTTTAATACTACTCTTCCAGATGGGGGAATTGATCGAGCAAATGAGTATGGATGGGATCACAATGAAACTCGTATTTTTAAATGTTCTCATTGTTATCCTCAACCGTGTGTTTATGATAAATTTGATGGTTGGAATATTGATCCATATCTTCTTACGGGAGATCCTTTCTATTTTGATATGGCTTATTATGATTTA
>JBHLOG010000120.1:0-10356 GCA_048940765.1 Promethearchaeota archaeon
TAGCACATACATATTTCATATTAAATTCAAATTATACATAATTAATATACTTTTCTCTTATTTCCTTTAAGATAAAAGAATTAAGAATTAATTTAAAATTTGTATATTAAATGTATAAAGATTTTCGTTTATCGTCTGAGTCAATAATTTGAAGACTATCAAGGTCTTTTTCTAATTGTTCTCTTTTAATTTGGAGGTTTTTAGTAATATCGTCAATATTTTCCAATGAATATTTCTTTTTAATCGGTAAGGTAAAGGATTTTTTAAGCATTTCTAAAAGCGTAATGGATGCCTTTAAATCCGTAACATCTTCATTAATCATAGCAATATTATCTGTTTCTGCAAGGAAAACCAATCCATCAATATTAAACCTTGCTTTTGCTAATGTTGGAATCAAACCATTCGCCCCTATGATTACTCCTTTCTGAATCTTCTCACATATACTCTCTTTTAAATGAAATTCTAACAAATCTCGATTTGTTGAGCTTATAAAGATTTTAGGTACTTTCAAGTTTATTTTTCTACTACTTACAGGGTAGGCTCCTAAAGCTACTATTAATCTAACACCATACTGGTCAATAATTTCTACCAGAAAATTAGATATTCTATATATTCCTTTCGGAGTAAGACTTTGTGCATCAGCAGTGATTAGGATTATATCTCTTAATTCATTTGAATCTTTCCAGAATAATATTTCAGCTTTAGGTGCAGATAATAGACTATCATCTACAATAGCTCCAGCGGGATAATCATCAAAAATGATATCAAGTAAATTTTTAGCATTAAGTTGTCCTATAAGAGAATCTAATGCAAATTTACCTACGTCCGCAATACCCGGCATTCCTAAAATGCAAATAGGGTTTATAAAGTCTTTCTTAGTTAAATTTTCATGTTTTATAATTCTTATTCCTTCCATAACATAAACCATATTTAATAAAAAACGTCCCTAAAAATAGAGTGTTTTTATTAATTTAAAAACGATGTATTATCCTAGTAGACACAAGATTTATTGTAAAACTAATATAATCATATTATCGAAAATTAATTTTAAGAATAACTCCTATTCTTTATGTTAAAAAAAAAAATAATTATTAAGATGGCTTTGCGATATAAATGCAAAATGTGTGGTATATGTTGTCATGAAGTTCCAGGGGATTATGTGAAAAGAATTCCTATCTATCCAAATGAAGCTGATAAATTAATTGAGATTGCGAAACAAAATAATATCGAATTTAAAATAATCGAAGATTTAGTGTTTCCAGATGTAAAAAATCAAAAAATATTGATTCTAACATATCGAATAAGGTTAGATAATCAAGCACAAGGATGTCCATTTTACGATCGAGTTAAAGGATGTAAAGTCCATGATTCCAAACCTTTAGCTTGTCAAGCATATCCTTTAGCATTAAAACGAATTGATGCTTTTAATTTTGAGATATCAATCGATCCTCTATGTAATTTCATAATAGATAATTATGAAGAATTAAAGAATATTGATCTACAACAATTGAAAGAAATATTTCAAGAGGAGTATCCAAAAGCTGAAAAATTCTATCAAAAAAACAAGAAATTAATCCTTAAAATTCGAAAATTAGAGGTTACAAATAAAATATTAATACCTCGCCAAATAAGTTTAGAAGAATTTAATGAATATTTAGAAAATTGGGAACGTTTAGAGATATCTGATAAATAAATTCTTAAATAGAAAAGTGTTAGATCTTTAATTTTAAATCCATAACAAATTCTTTAAATTTATTATCTTCTAAAATAACTTTTTTAAAATTATCAAAAGCTTCGCTTATTGTTTGTGCTACTAAATGTTTACAAAAACTACGCTTTTTTTTTATTACAACACTTTTATAAAAATCCTGACATGAGCAATATAATTTAGGATATATTAAGTGCTCTTGATTCTCTCCTTTTATGGCCCAGATGATCCTATTCGAAGGTTTATATATATATTTTGTGATTCCTCTTTTTAATACATCAATTACATCTACAGATTTTTGAGGAAAAATAGTTTCTAAAAATGCGATAAATTCTTCATCAATTTTTTTTTTTTCCTTCGCTTTCAAAAAAACCTGTAATAATAAATCTTTTGACATAGTATCTTATATATTATTATTATTCATATATAAAAAGGATCATTCGATTCATGAATTCCATTTTATACCTTCCAACAAGATTTTTTCCTTCAATCTCTGGAGCAGAATTTTATTTTCAAAGGATGGCAGAAATTTTAAGTAAAAAATTTAATTATAAAATCGATATTTTTACTTCAAATGCAATAGATTTTAAAGCATTGAGGAATTCTAATGGAAAAAAAATAATCTATAATGACAAATATTTCAATCAAGTAAATAATTTAGAGATAAGAAGGTTTCCAGTAAATTACAATCTTTCTAAAATTGAAAAACTTAAAAAGTTGAAATCTATTCCTGCGTATACATCACTTAATCTATCTGACATAAGTACATTGAAATATGTAAAGAATGGACCTTATTTGGACGGATTAATTGAATATTTATTAAAAGAACCGGATCTAGAATATGATTTAATTCATACTACCTTTTTCCCTTATTTTAATTTAATTCTTAGTTTAATTATAGGAAATTTAATTAATATACCAAAAGTTTGTACACCTTTTTTTCATTTTTCTAATCCTAGATATTCAGAATTAGAATTAATAGATGTCCTGAGAAAATTTGATTTATTAATTGCTTGCACAAAGCTTGAAAAAAATTTTTTAATTCAAAATTTTAAAATAAATCCAAATAAAATTGAAGTCATTCCAATGGGTGTAGATTATGAAAAATTTGCGAATTTTCATAAAAAATCTTCTAATTATTACTTTTTTAAGCAAAAATTCTTTAATGTAAAGGAAAAATCATATAAATTGGTATTATTTTGCGGAAATAAGAATTATGAAAAAGGAGCAATTTCAATTTTAAAAGCAATCCCTTATATTCTTGAAAAGTTTAGAAAAGTATACTTTGTATTTATCGGACCCCCTACTTTGGCATTTAATAGGGAATATTCGAAAATTCAAAAACTAGATGATGTAAAAATAATCAATTTAACACCGGATAATTTAACAGGATATTTTGATAAGAAAAAAATATCCGCATTTAATGAAGCAGATATTTACTTAATGCCAAGTAGGAGTGATGCCTATGGGATCTCCTTTCTTGAAGCTTGGGCTGCTGGAAAGCCAGTTATAGGGGCGAGAATTGGAGCAACACCAGAAGTAATTCGAGAAAATATTGATGGGTTATTAGTTGAATTTGATAATCCTATAGATATTTCCCAAAAGGTTATCACCCTTCTAAAAAGTAAAAGATTAAGGAAAAAACTTGGTTTAGCAGGTCAATCTAAAGTATATCAAAAACTAACTTGGAATAATATCGCAAGAAAAACCCATATTACTTATCAAAATTTAATATCTATCTAGAACTAATTAAATTATGAAAGAAATCTCTGGAAACCCTTTTCTAAAAACTAAAAACGGTAATATTTTAATTGATTCTATTGCTTTTAATGATATTTTGAGAAATTTTAAAACCCCATTACTTATATTTTTAGAAAATAGAATTAGGGAAAACATAAGGACTTTTAAAAGAATTTTTAGTTCCAAATTTGAAAATTCGGAGTGTTTATATTCATTTAAAGCAAATTTTCTCAAAGAAATTTGCGAAATTATACAATCTGAAGGAATTGGAGCAGAAATAAATAGTCTTCCCGAGCTAAAGTTAGCTTTAAGACTAGGATTTCCTCCTGATAAAATAGCAATAGGTGGTCCATATTTATCAAAAGCACTGGTAGAGTTAGCCATCAAAAATCATGTTAAAGAAATAATCATTTATAATCTGAATGATATAGAAAAGATCAACTCGATTGCCCAAAAATTAAATATAATTCAAAATATTTGTATAAGAGTTAATTCTCAAAAATATGATAGTAAATTAGGTGTTAATTTGGATAAAAAAAAAGTAGAACAATTAAAAAAAAAATCTCAAAATTATCTTAACATCAAATTAACGTCAATACTCTCTCATTATACTACTCAAATGAATGATATTGAACAATTTAAAAAAAATGTGCGAGCATTAGATAATAGTCTGAAACTCTTATCTGCTTATGATATAATTATAGATAATTTAAATCTTGGAGGAGGATTTCCAGAAGCAACTGTTATGCATAAAAATCGATTAGAAAATATTGCCAAAGAAATAAAATTTGAATTGGATCAACTTGAAATTAATTATAAAAGGATCACTTTTGAGCCTGGAAGATATTTTGTAGGAGACGCAGGTTTATTTATTTCAAAAATAGTAAAAGCTAGTGAAAATAGATGGATTTTTTTAAATATTGGAAATAATATTTGTCCTAAATTTGCTAAATGTTCTTTAAGATTTTATAATGCTTCTCAGATTACTGAACCCCATAAATATAAAACATCAATTGCAGGAATAGTTCCTACAGATCAAGATGTATTAGCCAAAGATTATTTTTTTACTGAAAGTTTAAGAGAAGGAGATAAAATTCTCGTTGCTAATACTGGAGCGTATTGTCTTACTTTTTCAAATAGATTTCCATATACATTGCCGACGATAATTCTTATTAAAGACAAAACTTTTAGAACAATTTTTGATCCGAATATTGATCACGATTTTTCATTAAATTGAATTTAATATAGTATTTGTTAGTTTGAACATATAATATTCCAATATTACATGAATTCTAATTTTTTCATTATGATTTTTTCTGTAAATTAAATTAAATTTTGACTGATAATGGAATCATTTATAAAAAATGCTCTTAATAGGGAAATAAATCGCCCACAGATTGAAAACTTCGGCTATGCAAATATTAAGATAATTGGTTGTGGTGGGGCTGGAAACAATACAATTAATAGACTAATGAAAATAGGGATAAGAGGTGCAAAATGCGTTGCCGTCAATACAGATTGTCAACATTTAGATAGTATTGAATCACATATAAAAATACTAATTGGGAAAAATTTAACTAAAGGACTTGGTGCTGGAGGAAATCCCGAAATAGGAAGAGCAGCAGCTGAAGAATCTCGAGAAGATCTAACAAAAGTATTAAGGGAATCAAACTTAGTTTTTATAACATGCGGAGAAGGTGGGGGAACTGGGACAGGAAGCGCCCCAATTATAGCAGAAATCGCTAAACTCGAGGGTTCAATTGTTGTAGGTGTAGTTACTTTACCATTTGATACTGAAATTGGACGAATTGACAAAGCTAAAATGGGTTTAAATCAATTGAAAAGATATGTTGATACATTAGTGGTTATAGATAATAATAGATTGCTTGAAATAGCTCCAAATTTACCGATTGTGGAAGCTTTTAGTGTAGCAGATGAAGTTTTAGCTACAATGGTTAAAGGTATCACAGAAACGATTTCTTTACCTTCATTAATTAATTTAGATTTCGCCGATGTGAGAACTATTTTAAGTACTGGAGGAGTTACAATTGTAGGTGTTGGTGAATCCAATGGAAAAGAAAATCGCGTGGAAGAAGCTATCAATGATGCTCTTAATACTCCCTTGCTTGATGTGAGTATAGATGGAGCAAAGGGGGCTTTAATTCATATATGTGGGGGAAATGATATGACATTGGCAGAAGCAAATTCAGTAGCTAAGAAAATTACAGAAAAGATGGATGTGAACGATTCAATGGTTATCTGGGGTGCTCGAGTTTCCGATGAATTTGATGGACTTATAAGAGTAATGCTTTTAATCACAGGCATTAAATCTCCGCAAATTTTTGGTAGTGGGTATTCATTTAATCAATCTATTAACAGTCCAAGAATTAAAAAAACTTCAAAACTAGGATTATCTGATGACATTTTTAATATAGAAGAAATTACTTTCGATTAAACAATATTTTAAGACCCCTTTTTATATTTCTTTCTAAAAAATACTTTATGGATAATAAGTATTTACCACATATACAAAATGAAATAAATGAAATTTTAAATAAGATTCATGATTGGGATAAATTTTTTGATTCTAAAATTGAATTTTATTTTGATGGTTGGGCAATATCTCTAAGAGATAAAAATATTTATCCTCGATGTATTATTATTTTTAAATCATATGATAATACTGACTATTCAATAAAAAGTTTTAAAGTATATTTTAAAAATTACAAAAAAGAAGAATTTAAAGAATTATATTTTTTGGAAAATATTAAAAATAAAGAGGATTTATTAAAGGAATTAAAAAAAATTATTTATGGAAAAGATTTAATAAAGGAGACCTCAAGAATTTATAATAACGCTTTTTTGAACTAATTATTAAAGCTCAGGCTTATATAACTGCCTAAACTCTTCCTTCTTCTTCTCATTATATTTATTTTCTAAAAATCTTAAAACAACATTATGTGGTACTCCATTAATTAACATACTTACTGCTTTTCTTGCAATTTGTAAATTATCATAATCTGCAATAATAGAGATTGTTTTTCCATAAACTGATATAAAACTTTCAGCATAATGTTCAATAGCTTTTCTCATTTCTCCATTTCTCCCTATTACACGTCCTTTTAAACGTTTAATTCTCTTTTCAGATTTTCCTAAAATTGTCAATAAATTGAAGACCTCAAGATCATAATTATCTTCAAGTAATTGCATAGCTTTTAGTGGATTAAAACCCCTATTTATTGCGTTTACTATTTTTTGTGCTGTAAAAATATTTAAAGGTTGATAATTTAAATCCTCTGGATTTGATAATATCTCACAATTACCCGACTTACTATCTATATTTATCCTAACTCCTAGCTTCCTTTCAATTTTGTCTTTTATTTCTCCATTTCTTCCTATTAAAACTGCTATACGATTTTTTCCAATTTTCATTTTATTGTGCCATTATTACAAATTTTTTATACTTTTTATTTATTCAATTATCAACATTTATAACTTCATAATAAAACTCCTTAGGATTAGGTGTTTCTACCCCCAATTTTTCAAAATATCTAAAAATATTTTTTATATCCCTTGCTAAATAGATTTCTGCCTTAGGATGGTAAATAGATACAGCTTGTGAAATGTCGATTACAACTGGTTTTTGATTATGATATAAAATGTTAAATTCACTGAGATCTCCATGGACAAGTTGTGCTTTTTGAAATAAAATTTTAATAAAAATTAAAATTTCTTTCATAAGATTTGCAGGATTTTTAGGTTCTTTTATATCTTTTAATAATGGCGCAGGAATTGATTCAAATCCAATATATTCCATTATTAATATGTTATCTTTAATAAATATCGGCTTTGGAACAGTTAATCCTACTTTATATGCTCGCTTAAGATTTTTATATTCTTTACCTGCCCATAAAAAGATGATTTTTGAAATATTACTGGGAATCTTCTTGAATCTTGGATCTCCAATAATATAATTTCTCATCCATTTTGATGTGTTACGATCAATCTTATAAATTTTTATAGCAACCTCCATACCATTCAAATCATATGCTAAATAAACATTTGCTTCCTTTCCTGCTGAAATTATCCCTTCCACTCTTTCTAATGGTCCATTCGTTAATAGTTTATTTAAATTGAAAACTGTTCGCTCATCAAAAACAGATTCTATAGCTGCTCTTTTTTTTGATTGGTCTATCTTCTTAATCCTTTTATGATCAATCTTTTTTTTTTGTATTTCATCTATGTTTGTATCAAAGTCTTTACTTCTTTCATCATCTTCTAATATCTCATCAAATTCATCATCATTCATATTATTATTTTCTTCCACTAGGTGTTCCTCTATTGATTCTTTATAATTATTTTCTCACTAAAGAAATAAGAATAGTCTTTTATCAATTTAGTTTTATTTTGACTCCTCAGGATAACTTTATTCTTAGTAATGTTTTCTACGATGTATAATTGATTTTCAATGAATATTTCATCATTCTTATTAAATGGTAAAAATTTTATCAAAGCTTTGAGTCTATAGAGATTTTTACCTTTTTGAATGTCCCTTCCTACCAACCTCTTTGATCTTTTAAATAAAAAGTTATATTTTGTTTTTAGGAATTTTATTAAATAATTCATCAGTTCATTTGTGCTAAGATACAAATCTACTCCATACTTCTGATTTTCTATCTTTGAAATGTATTGTCTACGGTCTTTTTCAAAAAGCTCTTCTACAAATTTACTTATCTCTTCTAATACTTTCTTGATTAAATCAAATTGATTGTCATTTTTAACTCGTAATTGAATAATTGAAAGAAAATACATACCACCTCTCAACTTTGCACAATTCTTACATAATGTATTATTTAAATTCAATTTTATTACTTCTTGATGTTTTATGTTAAAATCTTTTTTTAACACTCCTTGAATTACAACTTCAAGTGAAACCAATAAATCTTTTGAAGAAAATTTAAAACTCTCTTCATTAAAAGAAATTGAAAATTCAATATTATTTTTTTTTAAAAAGGGCTTTAATAAAAATCTTTCAATAGCTTCCTCTATTATTGCAAATAAATCATTTTCCAGTGGCTTTATCCAATCTTCTTTTTTAGAATAACTCCCACAATCAATACAAAAATTTAATTGAAAAGTATTAGGTAATTTAAATAAAGGATTTTCTTTTAAATAACATTTAAGACACATTCCAAAATGAGGATCTTCTTCAGTTATATTATTTCCACATATCGCACAAAATCGATTAGGCATTAAAACATCATCTTTAAAGCCATGGGAATTCCGTTAATAAATCTAACCCCTTCTTTTGTAATAAGTCTACAATTGATTGCTTCATTAATTACTTTTTCGCCAACTATGTTGAAATATGATGCTTCTTTTAAAATAGAAATGGCATCATCGAGATTTATTAATTCTCCACCAAAAAATTGGCTAGAAATTTCAATTCTTAAATTTCCCTCTTTAAAAGCTTGGTTAAGTAATTCTTCATCACAACAAGCAATTGTCTCCAATTCATCTTTAATGTGGACTTTAATATATACTTTCATAATTGTTTATTGATCCTAATTTGCTTTAATTTTCTTTAATCTCCTCTCTTGCTCCACAAGCAGTGCATTTTAGGTAAAGTTTTTTACCTTCTCTTTGAATTTGAGTATCTGGTTTATTACATATATTACATAATACATAAGTTTTTGTATAATTTTCAATTAGCTTGTTTAATACTTTTTCCTTATACTGACCTTTTAAAAATAATTGTTGTCCTCTAATTTCACCCATGGTTCCTGCTTTTTTGAGAAAAATACCTTTAAAATGATTTTTATCTCTATCAAGTGTACTAATTATTTTGTTAAAGTTAGTAATAAAAGTATTTCTACTTTCTATACGGAGTTCTACTTTAGGTATTTCAAATCTCGATAATTTTTTTACATTTTCTGGAATCTTCTCATATGCGTTATCTAATAGATCTTCATAATTATTTAAATCCATAGTAATCTAAACTTACCCATGTAATTAATTTAAAAATGTTAAATGAATAATAAGAAAAATATTTTTCTATTTATTTAAAAAAAAAAGAAATACCAAATTCAACTAAAAAGCTTCAAAATTATCATTTTCCGATTCATAAATGCGTGATTCTAATATTAAATCATGAATATAGGATCTTAATTCACTTTCAGAGATTTTTGTCTCTTGTTTCAATTTTTCAAAATTTATTCCACTACCTCTTGAAGAATAATTCTCAATTATTAAATAAATTTGTTCTTTTTTATCATCTCTTTGAGGATTTTTATTCTCATTTTCGAACAGAGTTGTAACATCTATCTCATCTGAAAATTCATCAATGTTGTCACTCAAATCAATTAATTCAGGAATTTCTTGGATCTCTCCATGCTTTATTATGTTCACAATTTCAGCATCTCTTAATATAATAAGATTAGGGTCTTCAACTTTTTTTATAATTTCTATCCATAATGATATAAAATCTCCAAATTTACTAACACGACCTATAATATCGACAATATCACCTTTTTTAAACTTCTTAAAATTTTCTGGGTTGACATTTCTAACTATTGATCTTATCATTCCTGTACCATCATCTACATCAAAATCAAGTCTAACACTTTGGTTAGATTCCTCTTCTAACCCAATATCCACTTCATTTGGTTCAACCAACTTTTCCTTTTTATCTATAATTGTAGCTATTATTCTAATACGTTTGACGTTTCCAAAAATTGTATAAAAGAATTTCTCATTCTCATTGTATTGACCCTCTAAAATGTGTTTTATCCAACATTGAACTGCAGGATTTCTTTTATAACTCATTATTCGTTCATCTCACATTTTTCCCTTGTTTTTACATTTTAAATTTAAATAATTTTTCAATATAGAAATATCTATTAAGCTAA
>JBHLOG010000017.1:0-42628 GCA_048940765.1 Promethearchaeota archaeon
CCACCATTAAACCTAAGAAAAAATTTAAATTAAAATTATAACTTTGATTTATTGTCACCCTTAAAAGCTTAGAATCACTGCTTTTAAAACTAATTATCTTATTTTTGCATTGGAGGGGTTACCGAGTATGGTCAATTTGATCACATTAAAAAAGGCCACATTTTATGCTTGATTGGGTCAAGACTATAGGTGCTGGACTTAAGATCCAGTGGCAAAGGCCTTCGTGGGTTCGAAATGTTATTGGGTTTCCTAAAAACACTAAATTCCCACCCCCTCCAAAACTAGAGCTTATTTTTTGATATACAAAAACCTTTTAGTTTATAATCAAATTTTAAGAATCTTAAATAAGTTGAGAGAAGATTTTTTTGAAATTATTGATACAAAAGAAAAAGCATATTGGTTAGGAGTTATTTACGCTGAGGGATATATAGAAACTAGAAATCAACTACCTTTTAGAATTGGGATCGAAATTGGAATAGATGATGAGATACATTAAAAAGTATATATCAATTGGCCAAGGACATTGCACATCAAAATAAAGGTTTTTTTACCTTGAATCTTAATTTAATAAAGTAAAAAGCTATCTGGAATTAGATAATATAGAAGCTGCTATTTTGATTTATGAACTTATTGAAAATGAAGTTTTTTTGCCGATTCCGTTAGAGCAATTAAAGAAAAAATTTGCTATTCCTTAATTACTATCTTATGAAGAGAGGAATAAAATAGCAATAATCAGTAAGTCAGCGATATTAACAATAAGATTTAAATGGAAAAAGAAACCTTTTATATTTTGGTAAGATGAAAACGCGCAAGAATAGTATTTATGTATTAGCAATCTCATTTCTACTATTATTGGGCAATAAAATATACATTAATGAAGGTACTGCAAATCCATTAATCCCTTACGGTGCAACTGTTGGAGGATTTATCTTAGTGGAAAATAGTTCCTGTTCTATGCCCTATGCAAATGTTTTAATTGAAATTGATGCTACTAATCCCAATAGTCATTTTGATTTGGATTTTATGGGTAATTATCCAATATTGAATCCTAATGATAGCATGAATGTGACTATTATTGCTCCATTTTCATTACAAATGTTTAGTTCTAATTATACGGCTTTTTTAGATATCTGCTATGAATATAATCAAACATATTTAATATCAGGAATGTCTGGACTTTTTGCCCCCATAACACCAGAAATGCTTGGATTAAATACTTTTTGTACAATTAAAGTTAACAATACAGTTATCCCATATGAAGCTTTCGGTTATTGTCCCGACAAGCCTCATCCAACCATAAAATTATATGCTATCTCTCCTATGATATTAATATTTTGTAATATCACCCTCCCAAAAAATGATACTTTAGTCTTGGAATATAGTTTTAATACTTGTATAGCAACTCCATCACATCCTCCTCATTATGAGATACGCTTTATATATTATGTAGGAACATCTCGAACGTGGAATGGAAATATAACAGAAACAGTTGAATATAGGGTTAAAGGAGAACAACCAGATTATATTGATAGCGTTGAAAATTGTTCAATCTCAAATACTAAAGATGGAAATAGTTATTTATGGGAATGGAATAATGAAAGAATTTATGAAGATTATGTTGCTCTAACCTATGATAATTATTTCAAAGATTATAATAAAGATGATTCAATTCCCTTTGGAAATTCTTTCTTGATATTTACTCTAATTGGAATAGCTCTAATGATCACTTTTCAGAAATTTAAATTAAATCTAAAAAGTTAAATTAGAGCATCTAAACAGATTATTTCTTATAGAAAAAGAATTTAAGCTAAGTAGACAATATTTTTACTAATCATATTCAATTAAAATAAAAAATAAGGAGAAAAAGAATTGAAGTTAACAGAGATTATTGGATTGGTAGAAAAATATGCTAAGCTTTTAGAAAAGGAAGGAGTTACTAGCGTAGAAGATCTTGTCCCACTTACAAATAATCAAATAAGACAATTAGCGAGAAAAATAGGTGTGTCAGTCAAAATTCTTGATACATGGCAAGAACATGCTGATTTGATGCGTATTAGTGGAGTAAATCCTCAAGTGGCAAATGCATTGAATCTTATAGGTATAGATTCTGTGAAGGAATTTGCTCAAAGAAACGCTAAAAGCACATTAGAAAAGTTAAAACTATTGAAAAAGGATCAACCAAAAATTCTTACAAAACTTCCTTCTGAAAAAGATGTTGAAGGTTGGATTAATAGTGCTAAAATCCTTTCAGGTGCTCCAGAGAAAAAACCAGCAAAAAAGCCAGAGGTAAAGAAAAAAGAACCAGAGGCTTCACCAATCACACCGATTGAGTATGCACCTATTGAAGAATTTAAAGGAGATTATGGAGAATATGGTCCGGATTATTGGAATAATAAATGGGAAACAGCTCCAATTATATATACGGGAAGAGCCTTAAGGGCAGAATCTTATAAGAAACAAATAGATGTTGATGTTAAAGCTTTTATTAAGAAAAATGATGCTATATTATGGCATGTTGTTACTCAAGTTGGATTAAGGAAAGAAACAGCTAACGAAACAGCATTTGCTATTCAAAATTTCGTTTGTAATTTTCTGAAGTATAAATATGATGATATAACTGCTGAAGTACCAGAGTTTTGGTTATTCCCATTTGAAAGCATCCAATCTGAAATAGGAGATTGTGAGGATGGCGCAATATTAATAGCAAGTCTATTAATTAATGCCGGTATCCCTAATTGGCGCGTAAAAGTTTGTGCAGCAGAGGTTATCGCCGATCCTATATTTGCTCCATCAGAATCTGAAGTAGGTGGTCATGCTTATTGTATCTATCTTGCTGATAGATCCGATTCGAATAGAAAATTGGAATGGGTGATACTTGATTGGTGTTATCTTCAAGATCCTGAAGTTTCTATTGAAGAAAAACCACTTGCTAGGGATGGAGGGCAGGAGGGGGCATATAAAGATGTTCTTTTTACGTTTAATGATGAATTTAGTTGGGCTCAAACAGCTTTGGAAGTGAAAGAAGGAAGAATAAGTAAAAATCGAACTACTACTAAAGATGAAGTTTTAGCACCGTTAGAAGATGTTTTAAACCATCTAGCAAGTGATGAATTAATTAAGGTCTTCAAAAAGTATGGTATTGAAATTGAAAAGTAAAAATACAAAACTATTTTTTTCAAATTTTTATTTATTTTCTATTTCTTCAAACAGAGATTGACCACAATTAGGGCAAAATGCAACTTCTCTACCAATTTCAGCTCCACAATTATTACACATTGTTTTAAATTCAAGGGTTGGAGGAATATTTTGCATTACATTTTTGAATGTCTCATTAAGAGCATTTTGTATTTCTTTAATTCTTTTACTCTGTTCTTCATTTGGAAATGATCTAATGAATATTGAAGATAGTTCTACTAAAAAGTTTTCAATAAATTTTAATTGGTCATAGTAATTCTTATTCACTTTAAATTTTAATAATTCTTCTCCTGCTTCAGTTAAAGAATATACTTTTCTTAATGGTCCAATTGGACTTTTTACTTGTTTAGCATCTAAAAACCCATCTTTTTCTAATTTTCTTAATATTGGATATACAGTACCAGATTGAGCCTCCCATGTACCCGCAAAACTTCTATTTAAATTCTTTATTAAGTCATAACCGGAAAGTTGTTTACTATTGAAAATAGTCTCAATAATAGTAAATTCAAGAGGAGTTAACTTATTTTTGAGAAGATTATTAAAAATTTCTTCCTTGATCTTAGAACTTAATTCTTCAATATCATCTTCAAGATTTAAAAATTTACCTAACCACATTTTAAGATTATCCTATTCGATCTTTTTTTGCTTTTTCCTCATTTTTTCTAATTCTTTTTCAATAGCTCGCTCTTTTCTTGAACGATATTTTCCACTTTTTTCCACTTTTCCACTGAAATAAAGGATATAGATTAATGTATGTAAAATAACAGCACTGCCCCAAAAAACAGTTGGAAAAATTACCCAATAAAATTGAGAGAAAGTTGTAAAATTAATTATAAAAAGAAAAAGCAAAACAAAAATATAAGACATCAAATGATAAATAATTCCTCGCTTCGCCATGGGATAAACACCTCGTGCATATAAGAAATATGATAAGGTGTGCATGCTTAAACCAATTAACCATGAGAAGAATGGAAATATAATCCAATAGAAGTCTGGGCTAAATAGAATGTTAACAATATAAAGTAAAATATTTACAACAAAAAAGACTGCGATATGAATTCTAACAGAAAATCTAAAACTTACTTTCTGTGCTGCAATTTTTCTTAAACTCTCTTCTGAAAATCCTGAATTCTCACTCAATATTTTCACACAATTCAAAAATTTTTAAATTTGATAATTTTACTTTGTTTTTTTAATTAATAATCATTTAAATATATTGTTAACTCTACATACTAGAGAATTAAGTCCAGAGGGATTGAATTCCTCAAAATTAAAAAAGCTTAAAATTAGTAGATATATCATTATTAATAAGGAGTATTGGTAGAGCCCGATAGTTTCTCAAGATCTTTAAAATCAGCCATTTCATTAAAAATAATACTAATTATATTCGGAATAATAAAATCAATAGATATGATTAAGAGTAGCATAAAGTATATATAATTCATTTTTGTTTTCTATCTAAAACTTACTCCACTAATTAATCTAACATAAGAATGTCTATATTATCAGAGTATCTTGAAAAAATAGAAGAATGGGATAAGAAAGCGTTTTTAAGTATTTATAAAAGCGATTTTAGTAGAAAGACTAAAAAATTTGCAATTGTTTATGGCTTTTTTGGTTCATTATATTTCTGGGGGCTATTTTGGCTAGTTTGGTTTGTTTATGGATATATTACGAAAGATTACTATTTATTAGTGCTCTTTACAGGAGGTTTCGAACAGAGTTTAATTATTCATAGTATTATCCGTTATAAAGTTATAAAAAGAAATCGTCCTTTTATTGCACTTCAAAATGAAGGAGTTAGAAAACATGACGATTTTATTAGAATTCCTTACTTAATGAAAGAATCAGAAAAGCAATCTTTCCCTTCAGGACATGTAACCTTTTTATTATTTTTTGGATTTGTTTTTGCTTATTATTTCACTGAATATTTTTGGATTATTCTATCAGTGTTCATTGTGTTAGATGTTATTATGGCAATTTCACGATTAATATTAGGAGTGCATTTCCCTATAGATGTAATTTTTGGTTTTATTTTTGCCACAATCTATGCTTTTTTATATCTTGGATTTACTTATGTTTATTGGGTAAAGTTTTATTACTGGTTAGGCGAAATATTTTCACCAATTATTCATTTCTGGTTATAATTTTTACTTTTTAATTATTTAATTTTTAAAGCAGTAAATTTTTTTTCTTTCCATTTTTTTCTTAAATAATATTATGCGAATGATGTTAAAGAGTGGAAAGAAACAATCAGTACCTGAACATCGCAAATTTACTTCAGATTTTAATTCCGTAATATTTATCATAGTTTGGAATTCATTAGGTTTTTTTTTTATAGAATATATCATGAATTACTATATTTATTTCATTTTAGGGTATCCTGCAACTAATGTAGGATTATTCTTTTCAGCTATCACGTTTGGAGGGTTAGTTAGTTCAAGTTTCATTGGATATTTAACTGATCGTTTTTCAAAGCGAATTTTAGTTATGATAGGGGCTTTTGGGAGAGGTTTGTCATATTTTGTGCTCTATACTTCTATAATTTTACAGTCATTAATAGGAATGTATATAAGTGCGTTTCTTTTGGGTGTGGGAGCTCAGATTTTCTGGAATCCATTAGACACTATAATTTCTGAAAAATCTTCAAAATATCATCGATCTACTGCTTTTGGAAGGAGAAGACTTGCCTTAGGTATTGGAATGGTACTTGGTACTATTATAGGCTTTACAACTTTTAGTTTATCGAATTTTTTTATACCTGATAACTCTTTTTTGACATATATTGCAATTCCTTTTTTTGGAATCTCAAATTTTTACGCAGGAATTCAATTCTCACGGAAAGTAGATGAAAATAAAAAGTTTGAGTATCCGAGCATTGAAAATGAAGACATCCAAGATATTGAATTAAAAACCTCTGAAAAATCATCAAAAACCTCCCTAAGTATAATTTATTTTTTAGGAGTTCTTATTTTATTCTCAGGATTTTTTTTAACTGCGCTTAATACTGGCTTATATAGACCATATATTCAAACTTACGTAATTTCAAATATAAATAGTAATGCAGAATTAGTTGCATGGTTTTATTTACCTACTGCTTTACTTGGGGCTTTAATTGCTCCGAAGTTAGGCATTTTAGCAGATAAACTTAATCCATATTTAATGGTTGCTTTGTCAAGCTTTTTTGGAGGAGTGGTTACATGGCTTATTATTAATTCAGGTAATTTATGGGTTTTTTCTATTTTGCTTATTATTGATAATACGATAATGTTAACTGTTAGTTTTGTATTCGTGAATTTCCTTAGTCGCGTTTCGATTAAGCATCGAGGAAAGATATTTGGCATGATTACTCTTTTTGATTCAATAGGAATGATAATAGGTCCTTTTCTAGGTGGGATTATATGGGAGATTATAAGTCATCAGGCGCCTTTTATCATTTCAATTATAGTTGAATGGTCATTAATTTCTTTCTTCATAATAGGAATGAAGCTATTGAATCCCTATCTTGTAGAGCCAATAGAAATTAAAAAATTAAAGAAGAAAAAACAAAATTCTAACTTAAATCAATAATTAATACCAATCTGTAAAATCTTCAATTGAGCGTCGATTTCTCTCTTTCTCACGCGTTTTTTCTCTATCTTCATCTACTATACCAATCGCAATAATACCCATAAGTTCATATTTCTCATTAGAAAACTTAAAAATCTCATTAACTTGCTCTTTTTTAGCTAAAATTTCGCCTATCCAGACGGCACCGAGATCTTCTATAGCATGAACCCCTAAAAGTATGTTTTGCATAAAGGCTCCTATAGCTTGAATGTCCTTTACTCTATTATAACCTTTCTCAAGATCTAAGAAAATAACTAAATTTACATAAGCTTCTTCAATAATTCCTCCGTCCTTGGTAAGTTCCGAGATCATTCTTTTAACAGTGGGATGGATTACTATACAAACATGCCAAGGTTGGCTATTATTTCCAGAGGGTGCCCATCTACCGCAATCTAAAATTTTTAAAATTGTCTCTTTATCAATCTTCTTGTAAATAAAGCATCTAACACTTTTTCTCTGTTTTATAAACTCTATAAAATCATTTTTAATTAGATCCATAAAAAAACATTGGTAAAGATAATAATAAAAATTTTTCCTAAATCATTAAATCTTTAAAGTAATATTTAGATATTCATCCCCATATTTCTTCTATTTATGATTAATAGGAATTATTAATAGAGTGATTATAAGAGGTTTTGAATATGGGCAAACTTTGGGGAAAAAAAGAGGATTATGACTTGTTAGGCTCTCCACAGGAAACTATGGGTTTTTCAAAAGAATATGCTTCATTACTTCAAAATTTTGTAATAAGAAAATATGACTTTACCAACATTAACCAAATAGAAGATATTAAGAAGCAATTGTTAGGAAGAAAAATTTTAATCATCAATGCAAAAAATATACTTGAAAATGTTGATGTTTCAGAACTTAAAAGGGGTATTGAAGATTTGAAGTCGTTTTTAAGAGAAAATGGGGGTAGTATGGGACGCTTAGGTGATCAATACTTAATTATGACCCCCAATTCTTATATTAAGATAGCTAATTAAATTTAAATCAAAATAATTATATACTTATAATTATAAAAATAAAATAATTTACTATCTTTTCAAAGATAATGAGAAATCATATTTCGACTAATTAGTACTTCCTTTCAATTTAATCCTAATCTTACTACATTGTTATTCTGTAATTTATCTCGAATTATAGAAAGATAATTCTAAAATGAGGAATATGAAAGATTTATTCTTCAAAAAAAAATATAGGATATAAATAATTGAATTGTATATGGAGGAACATAAGTATAAATGGTGGCAAAAAACAGTTGTCTACCAAATTTATCCCCGTTCATTTAAAGATAGTACTGGAAATGGTATTGGAGATCTCCAAGGAATTGTTGAAAAATTAGATTATGTTAAAGAATTAGGAATAGAGGCAATATGGTTTAGCCCTTTTTTTGAATCTCCTCAACAGGATCATGGTTATGATATTTCTAATTTTCGTGAGATCGACCCTGTTTATGGAACTATAAGAGATTTTGATAAATTATTTGAGGAAATGCATAATAGAGATTTAAAAATGATTTTGGATTTTGTACTCAATCATACTTCAATTAAACATCCGTGGTTCGTAGAGTCTGCTTCCAGTAGGGATAATCCGAAACGAGATTGGTATATATGGCGTGATGGAAAAAAGCCAGGAGGAAAAAAACCTCCTAATAATTGGAAAGCTATCCCTGGTGGCTCAGCATGGAAATATTATGAAAATACTGATCAATGGGTATATTTCCACTTTTTACCTTTCCAACCAGATTTGAATTATAGAAATCCAGAAGTTAAGGAAGAAATGTTCGATACTATGCGATTTTGGCTAGAAAAAGGTGTTGATGGTTTTAGGTTAGATATCTTACATACAATATATGAAGATCTAGAATTTAAAAATAATCCATTCTCTTGGACATTAACAGAATCTGATAAAAAGGCAGCATCCTTATTTCAATATCATAAATATGATACAAATCTTCCTGAAACCTTTGATTTTGTATTAGAATTACGAAATTTAATCGAAGAATACGAACCCAAAAGGTTTCTAGTGGGTGAAGTTTTTGGATCTTTAGAAGAATTAAAAAAATATTATGGCCCCAAGAACAACGGCCTAAATATGAATTTTTTATTCGAGTTTACATCTAAAGCATTATCATTTAACCCTAAAAAAATTTCACAGATTATTTCTAAAATTGAAGAAATCTTACCTTTTCCTTATACTCCTACTTATGTTTTAGGTAACCATGACAGAGATAGATATATCTCGCGCTTAAAAAATAACGTTCAAAAAGCAAAACTACTTGCTACTCTACAATTAACATTAAGAGGCGTTCCATTTATATATTATGGGGAAGAAATTGGAATGTCTAATGTTAAATTTGATTTAAAAACAAGTGAAGATCCTATAGGGCGCAAATTTTCAAAATTTCCTATTCCTCAATTTGCTAAATTAATTGGATTCTCTTTAACTAGAGATCGATGTAGAACGCCTATGCAATGGAATAATGAACCAATTGCGGGGTTCTCTTCTAATTCTGATGTAAAAGCATGGCTAAAAGTCTCAGAAGATTATAAAAGAGTTAATGTTAATAAAGAAAAAAAAAATGCCAACTCTTTACTAAATTTTTACAAAAAATTATTAAAAATTAGAAAAGAAAATATTTCTCTACAAGAAGGAAGATTTGAATTTATCATGTTAGGAAAATTAGGTAAGAAAGTTGTGACATATAAAAGAATTCATGATAGACAAAAGATCTTTATTTTTTTAAATTTTTCAAAAAACGAAATTATATTAAAATCTCCTATACAAAAACCTGAACTAATTTGTTCTACTTATTCAAATAGAAGAGCTTTAAATATAGAAGCCTATGATAACAGCATAAAGTTATTTCCACTTGAAGGGATAATATTAAAATAGCATACTTTTTATTTTTTCTTTCTTTCTCTGAGAACTTCTATAAAGCTTTCAATTTGATTAAGCACTTGAGTTTCATTCATCTTACGTGGATCGTTCATATCCGCAGTTATTACGAGTGATGGAATATCTGCTTCTTCCATCAATTTTCTTTTCAAATCATACATACCACATGCGTTTGGACGACATGAAAGATTATCATGCAATATGACTCCATCAACTTTCCATTCTCTAACAGTTTCTTTAAACATTTTCACACGAGTCTCTAAATCATATATATACCAGAAGCTAAGAACTAATTCCGCCATTGATTCTACGGGATTTTTTAAAACGTCATCTTTTGTGATATTGGGGTTTGTATATTTTGTAAAAGCATAAACATACGGTTCATAAACAATTATAGCATTCCATCGCTCTAAGTTTGAAAAGAATTTTAAATTATACCAATAGGGAATTCCTTCAAACATTAATCTATAATCCTCTTGTTCTAATGCACCAATTCCGTTATCTACACGTTCTTTTGCTTCTTTATACATGCGTTTATATAATTTTATAGGAGATTTTAGACCTGTCATGGTGAATAATGGGAAAAGACCGCCAAAGGTATCTCTGGTAGAAACAGGACAAGGGATATTTTTTCTTAACTCAAAAACGCCCTGCCATACCTTCCCAAGTTCGTAAGAATTAAGAGCAACTTCTTTACCCTTTTCTGGATCATATTCGTGTCCAGTTATTTCAGTAATAAAGTCTAATAATTCCCAGAGTTGTTCAATTATATATTTCTTAAAATATTCTCGCTGCCTACTAGTAGTATTACTTACAACATGAGGTACATCTATAGTAAAATGTGGTACGTTAAATCTTTCTGCTTGTACTTGAAACCAATTAACATGTGTATCACATATTACATCACTCGATAGCATAAAAGTAGGTTTTCTTGTTCCACCTACACTCATATCTGCATTACTTAATACTGCTCCGACATTTGTTTTGAAATATGAACATAGATCATAAGAATATCCCTCTTCTTCTGCTAACTCAATAAAACTTTGAGATTTCTTTAATGCTGCTGAAATTGTAGCTGAATTTTCTGGCAACATTGGTTGAACATCCATAGTATATAAAAATTCTACAGGAGTTCCTGCAGTTGCCCAAGCGGTTGGTTTATTATCTCTATAAGCTTGCTCAATTGCTAAGAAGTGTCTTCCCATTTCATTTTTTAATTTATTAGTAGCATTTAACATTTTACCTCTTTTTTTAACTGTCGACATTTTTTACCCTCTATTAAATTATTTCTTTAAATGCTTCAAATCTAGTTGATAATTGTATATAGGATTCTCGATTATATTCCATTTCTATAAAGAGATAAGGAATTTCTAATTCTTTAAATTTCTTTTTAAAATATGGGTGAGTATAAAGTACAGGTTCACAAAATTTCTGTGCAACATTAATAATCCCATCAACATTAAATTCTTTTGCTAAATTCTTAACAATTTCAAATCTTTCATATGACGGAAATTTTGTAGAATAAATAGGCTTATTTAAATGATATCTCGCTATAGCTTTGATTGGTTCTTCAGTTTCATCAACAGTGTGCCAAAAATATTTTGTTCCGATACATAAATCATCAATAATAATATGAAATCCAAGATTTTCGAGATATTTAATAAAGTCTGTATCATCTATTACTGAACCTGTTAATAAGACTTTTTTTAGGTTCTCATCTATATTTGGCTTCTGTGTTTTTAAATCTCCAAGTTTTGATTTAAGCATTTCTAAAGCTTTATCTCTGTCTATTTGTTGTACTTTTTTGACTAAAGAATGAAAATCAGAATACTTTAAGATATTTTTTATTCTGTATTTTGAAATCTCTCTTAATAAATTCCGTATTTGGTTCATTTTTTTTATAGCTTCAGTAAGTTTTTTGGTGGTAATTTTAATCTTAAATTTTTCTTCTAGCTGGGTGATCAGTTCTTTGATATCATTAATAAAGAACTTTAGAGCCGTATCGTTTCGTTTTAATGGAGCATTTAGAAAAAATAAGAAATCAAGCTTAACACATTCTAACCAAATGTCAAACTCACGATTCGTGCAATCACATCCATGGGAAGTGATAACTCCATTGATTTCATCGTCAAATCCTTCAATTGCTTGCTCTAAAATATTTCTTGCCCAAACACAATGAGTTGGAGGAACGTGTTCATTTGCTCTATCAATCCCAATTAAGGGGTTACCAAATAATCTAACCGGTATCATATCTGCTGCAATAATAATTTCTTCGGGAGTTTCAACAGACGCATCAAAATAAGCTATCTTTTTCATAACTTTTCCTAATCTAATAGTTAAATATTCCAAAATCCTAATGTTATTTTTAAATCCTTAAAGATTTAAAAAAATATTTATTTGATCTCATAATTAATCCCATAATAGAATAGATTTTGTGAGTATTTTTTGTGTCTCAACAAACTGTAAATCGAACATTATCGAAAGCAATCCTAAAACCATCTGTAAATATCAAGCTGAAGATCTGGAATACTTATTTAACAGGCAAATTAATTAAATTTGACAATTATATGAATTTAATTGTTAAAGATGCTAAAGAGATCTATTTTGGACGTGGAGGAAAAAGAAGTAAAGATTTAGGAACAGTGATGATAAGAGGCGCATCAATTATCTTTATTGGTCAAGACCGGGAAAAATTAATTTTTGCTAATACTGATGAAGAAAAGCTAATGTATAGAGAAGAAGATGAAGATATATAACATATAAAAGAGGTTAAAAAATGGGAAAAGGTACACCAAGTAAGGGGAAAAAGAATAAAGCAGCCTCCCATAAGACTTGCAGGCGATGTGGTAGGCATTCTTACCATAGAAGAAAAAGATTTTGTTCCTATTGTGGTTTCGGAAGAACTGCGAAATTAAGACAACCAGGTTGGCGAAATAGGACTGCTCCTTTTAATGGAAGGAAATCTTTTTATCGAGGCGCTAGAAAAGTAAAAGCATAGTAAGAAAAAGTCGTTGTATTTCTTATTTTTGGAAAATTTAATTGTAATTTTTAATAGTAAAAATCTTTCTATAGTTAAAAGCTTTGATTCAAATAGTTCAAGTTTTTTAAGTGAATTTGTATTTTTTCAAATTGAAAAAGAAATTTTGATATTAGTATGATTTTGAATGGATAATTTAGTACTCCTCGATCTTAATAAAGAATTAGAGAGATTGGAAAATTTTGGTGAGATAATAGGCGTTGCATTAGTAAATCGAAATGGATTACTAATTTCATCAAGATTGCCAAGAGATATTGATGAAAGGAAATTTGGTGCTTTAGCTGCGACTATGTTTGAAGCAATCGAAACAGCCTCTTTAAATTTTCAAAACCACCAAGTCAGTAATTTAACAGTAGAGTATCAAGATTATCAATTAATCATTTTAGAGGTTGACCATAATATGATTTTAGTTACTTTAGTTGACTTAAATATAAATTTAGGATTAGTTTTTATTGAAATTGAAGAAGTTATTAAAAATGTTAAAAAAATTATAGTGAAGTGATGACTTATTTTAACGGATAAACAAAAAGAGAGATATTCAAGGCAGATAATATCTCCTTTGATTGGAGAGGAAGGACAAGAAAAAATTTCAAAAATTAAAGTTCTACAAATAGGATGTGGTGGCTTGGGGTCTCCCTTTGCATTATACCTTACAGCAGCAGGAATAAATGAATTAACAATTATAGATAATGATGTATTAGACATATCAAATCTACAAAGACAAATACTCTATAATGAGTCTCAAATTGGTGATGATAAAGTTAAATCAGCAAAAAATGTATTAAATAAACTTAATTCGGATGTCAAAATTAACACTTATAAAAATTATATTGATGAGGGATCTATTATTAAATACTTGGAAGAAATTGAATATGACTTCATTGTTGATTGCTCTGATAATTTTACGACCAAGTTTTTAGTTAATAAGATCGCTGTAGAAAACAATTTAAGATGTGTGATTGCTGGCATAAAAGATTTTTACGGTCAAATTATGACAATTAATCCAAAAATTTCTGCCTGCTATCAATGCGTGTTCTCACCAATAGAAACACCTCCAGATGAAGAACCATTACCAGTAATTGGCGTTACTCCGGGAATCTTGGGAACATTAGAAGCGTTAGAAGTAATAAAAACAGCTTTAGGGCTCCCAAACTTGGAAAACAAAATTTTAATGGTTAATTTAATAGATTTAAGATTCACTGTAATAGATATCGTGAAAAATGAGAAATGCATTTGCTCACAATAAATAAAATGATAAAAAGAAATTAATTAGAGTTTAGTAAATTCTGGATTCTTTTCAAAAAATTCTCTAAAGCTTTTGCCTCTATTAACATATTCTCCAGCAGTTTTCTCACCTATTAAATCTTCTTCTTTGGGAAGGTTTTTTAAGAATTTTGCTGGAACACCAGCCCATAGTTGCCTAGCTGGTACTTCATTATTCGTAATTACAGCTCCCGCAGCAATCATCGAACCGTTCTTCATTTTTGTGTTATGAAGTACATTACTCCCGATACCAATCAAGCATCCATCTCCTATTTCTATTGGCCCGTGAATCATCGCATGGTGACCAATTATGCAATTTGAACCAATTTTAACGGAGGTTCCCTCTTCCATATGGATGGTAACGTTTTCCTGAACGCTTGTATTCCTTCCAATCTTGATCGGCCCTGAATCTCCTCTCAAAACTGCTCCAAACCATATATTACTCCACTCTCCAATTGTTACATCTCCTATAATAACAACAGTGGGAGCGATATACACAAATTCATCTATCTGTGGTTTTTTTCCTGTTCTTGGACATGGCATTATAATTGGCATATAATTTCACCATTAATCAAATATATTAGCTTTACCTATTATTTTTTTATGATCAAATGCTAATTCAATGTCTTTCAATTGAGATTTTGAAACCAAGCTAACTTCTTTTGAATCATCACCACTCCTCATATTAGAAGTATCTTCAATAAAGCATTTATATACAATTGAATGAATATTACCTCTTGGATCACGTCCAGGTGTGTCAAAAGTTCCAATTTTCTCTATAATCTTAACATCTAAATTTATTTCTTCTTTAACTTCTCTAAGTAATGCCTGCTTTGGCTTCTCTCCTTTTTCTATGAAACCTCCTGGAAGAGCGAAGAATCCTTGATATGGTGGATACTTACGTCTTATCAATACAATATTACCGCTTCTATCTTCTATAACAGCATCTACAGTATGCCCCACTTTCACTTTTTTAACCTGGATTCTCATATATATATTAAAAAATATTGTAGCAACCAAAATTCCTGTTATTATTATAGTTATTACTATATTCAATAACATAGATGCAAAATCTCCCTCTTTTAAACTAAAAGCTATCATGATAACTCCACCTAAATCTGCTAGAATTCCTGCTCCAAATAATAGATTTAGTAAATTAAGACCCTTTTCAGTCCTTTTCTGTATTTCTTCATTTTTCTTTTGATATAGTTGTTGCATTGAATCATATATAATATTAAATTTCTCATTAATCCTATTTACAATACCTTCAATTTCAAATTCGTTCAGGAGATGTTTTAAGACCGTTGTATAGTGTTGTCTCCTATTATAATCTAGTTCATTATAAATCACACTTAATTTTGTTTGGATTAAACCTCGTAAAAACCTCAAATTCCTAATTTTGTTTTCAATAGTCTCAATATCCTTAAATTCTTCAGACTGTGCTTTTAAAAATAATAAATCAAGTGATTCATTAATTAGTCTTAATGCAAACAACACTGTTCTCATTTTTGGAGTAGGTATTATAACATGTTCTTTCATATAGGATTCAAAGAAATTTTGGTAATTTTCTTCTGCCATATATATAAAACCTGAGTTTCTCCGAATGAAGTGCAATTCAGAAAGCCGATTGGACAAATTATTTTCAATACGTTTATCATAAAGAGTATCAGAATAGTCTTCCCATTGACCAGAATATACCTCCGTCCAGTAACCTATTTCCTTTTTATATTTGTTAATATTATCTTTTGTCCATTCAATATATTCAGGTTTTACCTTATTGGAAGTCACAAACACATATATAGGACTTTCTAAATCGAATATAATTCCTCTATTTTCTTCTCTTTTAGAATAATCTTTTAGAAATCTCAATACTATCTGTGGTATCTGTTGAATAAAGCTTGATCTAATAATATCTTTTTTCGATGGTTCATTCTTAAAATATTCCACATCAAATTGAAAAAATCCAAGTGTATCATACTTTCTTTGACTATTTTCATCTTCATAAGGAAAATTTTCTAAATAAGGTATCCATTTACATGATATTGAAACATTTTTTGCCATTTCTACAATAGTATCGCCAAGTTCATCCCTTATTTTGTAATATATATCTTCTTTTCTTAGATTATTTAAGCGCCCTTTGATTTTTTTTTTGATTTCTTGACTTTTTTTATTTCCATCAACGAGAGATTCATTTAAAAATGTGCTAATGAACCAGAAAGACTCTTTATAAACAAATTCCATAATAAGGAGCTATATTTAATTAAATATATTAATATTAATAAAAAAAGGACGTATTTGTATTTAATTCTTTTAATGACATAGTCTATTTATAATTTTAATATTTCATAACGACCGTTAAAGAATTACAACAAGAAATTCTTAGTCTGAAGAAAAATAATGATGTAACCATTTTAGCACATTATTATTAGATTTTAATCTTGGATTAAATTATTAGATTTAAAAAAAAGAAAATTATTAGATTGGGTAATTTCATCTTTTTTTAATATAAACGGCTTATATGCGTAAAAAACAGTTTTTCTTAATAAAAACAACCAAATAATTTATTTTCACCCATAATTATTTCTTACGTCGTCGATATATGATGAAAACAGCAATACCAATAGCTATAGTAGAAGGAATTATTATAGAAACACTAATAATTAATGGAGTCCAATCATCTTTAGGCACTGTGGGGGAATTTAAATAAAGCCAAAGCGAGATTTTGAATAATAAATTCCATTCAGAATCTGGATCATCATAAGAATCGAAATCTGAAGTTCCATCTCTATCACTATTTTCTTCATATTCTGGGTGGGGGAAACTTAAAAATACGGTACCAGTTCCATATCCGAAAGTAATCATGCCGGGTTGATTGTTGTGCAAATAAGTCATGATAGGATTAATAATGGACATGTCTTCAGAATAGTAATATTGCGATTCCCAATAAAGCAATTGATAAGAAGCAGGTTCATCTGAAAGATCTGGTCCAGTTGATTCTTGATTAACATTCATCTCAATTATATAAGTGCCTCCTGGGATTTCTGGAGTAGTAGGCAGAAAAGAACCATCAATAAGATTCAGTCCATCAGTACCAAACAAAGCACCGCCACAAATACCGAAATATGAACCACCCTTCCAAAGAAAGTTTCTAATAATATCTATACCTTCATTCTCTAACGAAACGCGATACAAAAATGTATTTCCTCCTGGATAAACTAATATATCACAATCGATTAAGCTACCACTGAGTATATTATCCGAATTTATAGTACTTACTGTAGCATTCATCCACTTAAACATTTCTGTTAAAGCGACATAGCTATTTTGTAGCACACCATTATCATTATATACCCTTACATTAACACCCTCTAAGTCAGTTTGTATTTGAGAAACTCCAAATCTTATATTACCGATATTAAATGCTATGAATAAAACGAATAGAGTAAATAAAAACATCTTATTTGATCGCAATTTTTTATGTTTAAAAATATGATTACTCATATTCTTTACACTGTATACTATTAATTTCTTTTATTTTTTTGAAGTTGAATTTTATTATTAAAGAAAATAACTTCATTAACTTTTTAACTCATAGGATTAAAATATTATGAAACTTAATATTATGACTTTGTACCTAATTAATTTCTTACGTTTTGTAAAGATTATCATTCTTTTTAAATAGCCAAAAGAAAAAAGAGCTTCATTAATGATATTTCTTAAATAAGGAATCAACTTCTTTTTCATTTGAATCAAATAATTGAAAGTTAAAAATTGAAAGTAATCCAAAGTATGTTGAATGAAATTTTGGTTTTTATTCTTTAATGCTTTAACAATTTTTAACTTTATTGCCTCATTTTTTAGGTAGGAAGATTTCGTTAAAATTGAAATAATATTATTTAAATTAACCCTATTAATTTCGCAATTTGAGTTTGTATTTTGAAATAGAAGAATTTGAGCAGTATTTTAAGAAAGTGACTAATTTTTTCAATATAAAATTTTTCTTAATTTAATTTAGATGGTAAACTTATTTGTATTTAATTCTTTTAATAATATAATCTTTTTAATTTCTCTATTTTGTAAAATGACAGTTAAACAATTACAAGAAGAAATCATTAGATTAAAGAAAAACGATGATGTGACTATTTTAGCACATTATTATCAACGTATAGAAATACAAGAAATCGCTGATTTCGTAGGTGATTCTTTAGGATTATCTCGGAGAGCGAAGGAAAAAGCCAATACAGAATATATAATTTTTGCTGGAGTCGATTTTATGGCTGAAACTGCTTCAATTCTAAATCAAGATAAACATGTTTTAATCCCAAATTATGAATCATGTTGCCCAATGGCTGCTTTTCTCACTCCCGAAATGGTTAAAGAATTTAAAAGAAAGAATCCTGGAATACCTACTGTTGTGTATATTAATTCAACTGCAGCAGTAAAAGCTGAATCTGATATTTGTTGTACTTCAGCAAATGCTGCAAAAATTGTACAAAAGATTAGCAATGAATTTAGTGTTGAATCGGTCTTATTTGGTCCAGATGCAAATTTAGCAGATTATGCTGAGGAGCTGTCCGGAATTAATTGTATTAAAATGCCAGAATCTGGGCATTGTTACGTGCACTCTCAGATTAAACCAGAGGATATACAAGATGTACGACATAAATATCCTAAAGCGAAACTTATTGTTCATCCTGAATGCATTAGAGGAGTAAGAAAATTATCTGATTTTGTAGGTTCTACAACCCGAATGTATAATTATGTTAAAGAAAATTCTGCTAAAATAAATGAATTCATAATAGGTACAGAAGTTGGGCTTTTAGAACGTTTAAATCAAGATTTTCCTAATAATAAATTTTACTTAGCGAAAGACAAATTAATTTGCTACAACATGAAGAAACACTCCCTTGAGCTTATTAAATATCTATTAGAGCATTTAGACGATAAAGCTTTTGAGGTTAAAGTGTCTCCTGAAATAGCAAGACGTGCATTACAACCAATTGAGAAGATGCTTGATTTTTCTTAAATTAAAAAAATACCTTAATAACGGTGTAAGAAAGAAGTGGGGTTAACTATATTTATCCTCTACTACATCATTTGTGTCTCCATTTTTGCTCTTGTTATGATTCTAGTCTATATCAGCAAATATAGAGGACTTCCTATTAACTTTTGGAAACCAAGTGTCGCTTGGACTCGTGCATTTATCTACTTTTCATTATGTAATGTTATTTCAGCCATTTCTGGTACGTTAGAACAAATTTTAAAGCAACCATTATTTTCCATTGAGCAAATTAAGAATCCATTATGGATAATCTACTGTGCAATCTGCTTTATTTTTATTTTTCTTGCATATTGGGTTCTGTGGTCTCGTATGACTCTTACTTTCGATCGAAAATACTATCTTGGAGCGGAAATTGTTTTTGGGCTAATATGGGGTTTTAGTACTGGAGGAATTCTCCTCTCATTTTATCACCTTTGGATTCTACTTAGATTATCCACATGGGTTCTTTATTTACTTAGTTTCCTTTCTATGGGTTTATGGCAATATTTCATTCAAGATTACTTCTGGGATGTTTACGTTAGTCCGGAACATGATACTCCTAAATCGATTATTATAAAAACTTTAATTTGTCATATTCCTAACATAGCAATTTGCTTAGGATTTCTTATTATATGGAATAATTATGCTATATTTATTGCTTTTCAAATTTTTGCACTAATAGCATCAAGTATTTTTCAAAAATTTCCAGCTCCTTGGGCTAAGGGAGAATTCCATGCGCCTATGATTAAAGAAGGCATTGGTGGATTTCCTCGTGGTTCCGGATATATAGAAGGAAAAAAGTAATATAATTTAATAATTATAAAAAAGATGTAATTTTCTTTTGATATTTTTTATCATCTAACCATTTTTTAAAATCATTTGTCACTCTTCCTGACCAAATTGCATTTTTGGAAGTCTCTTCATTAAATTCATATATATCTTGATAGGAAAACTTATGAAATTTCATGAGGTTTCTTATTTTTAATACCCATTTTACAAAATGTTTATAGAGTTTATTGTCTGATGAGGCTTCTTTTGTATATACATTCTCATAAAAATTTTTATCATTTTCACTAAATCCTGTGAAATATCTATAGTTTTGATTCATCCAAAAAATTTTTTCTGTAGATTTAGAAAATTTATTAATTTTACAATTCCATAATTTAACTGTTTCCAAGTTAGGCAATTCATTTAAAACTTCGGGTATTTCAGTCAATGTTGGATTATTAGATAAATCAAAATGTTTCAGATTACTAAACTTATTAAGATTATTTATTTCTTCAATTTGATTATTTCTCAAAAATAATGTTTCTAAACTTCTTAACTCAACAAAATCCTCAATTTTCCTTATCTTATTATTATTGAGTTTTAAAATGCGAATATTTGGAAATATCTCAATTCCCATCAGATCAGAAATTTGATTATTACTTAAATCTAATTCTTTCACATCATTAAGTTTGTCATTAAGTATATCTATCTTTGTTATGCTCCGTATATTTTGATTATTGAGATAAATTTTCTCATTTCTAAAAATTCCTATAATCCTCCCGTCATATTTTATAAAATTATATTCAAATTCAAAGTCTTTAAAATATTCAAGATGTTTATTGAGATATTGAATCAATGGAAAATTATTTCTAGTTTTTAAAATGTTATAAATATTTTTAACGAAAACATCTCTAAAGTTGTCTGGAATTTTCTTCAAGATTTTGGAAGTCAGTAAAGGAATGTGCTCAATTCCAAAATTCCCGATTAGGCGATTAATTAAGTAATTGATTTGATCTACTATATTAATGCTTTGATTTTGTTGAAAAATATATTTAAATTCGGGAGTTATATTATTTAAAACAGTTGGATTTATGTCATCGAGGATACTCTCAAATTCATCAGGGCTTAAATATTTTAAATATCCATTTTGCGTTAAAAATTGTGTAACAGTTGGATGCTTACTAGCAAGTCTTATAGCAATCTCCTCAGAAAATACTTTTCTAGCTAGAGGATCACCAACTTCATTTAATCTCTTTAACAATGGAAAAGCAAGATTTCGGTGTAGAATTCTTGTATCATAGCCATTTTCCGCCCATGCTTGAATATTGGAACAATGCCCTTGAAATTCTTCTTCGGGAGATATTCTTCCAAATGGACGATGATGATTCCCTTCCATAGATCTATCTAACGTTTCAGCAGCTTTATCAATAGAGTCAATTTCATCATAATCTTCAATTCTATCAACTGGAATATTAAGTAATAAGTACATACACTGCTGAAATCTGCGTCCTTTCACGTAAATGATTGTTTTTTCCCCCTCAAGTTTCAATTTGAGGAACTCATTAATCTTAAATTCTCTAGTAGGATTAAAATCCCTGAAATTACCATAAAGAATGAGAGTTATAAAGATAATGCATAAAATTAATCGAGTTTCAAGCATATTACAACTAAGAGAGGATTTTTTCCAAAAGAATTAATGCAATAATGATTCTCTCTTAATTATATTAAAACCCCTCCTTTTTCCTGTTTTCATTTATAAAGCAAGTTTTAATCCTTTTAGAATATTTATTTCCTTGTTGATATCATTTAAATTGTTATACTTTATTTCCCAGTTTCGGTTAAAGTAAGAACATTCAAGTTCAGATCGATTTTTGAGCTATTTAGTATGAGTTCCTGAAGGATCTTACCCTCTTCTGATAAAAGTAACTTTTTTGATTGAGAAACACCCTCTAAAAATTTTTCTCTTTCAATATCTAAGAAACCCATTTCGATGGCATTTTTTATTATCAAATTCAATACCAATAATTGATATTGTTCTTGTATAGCGCCCCAAATTAAACCCATTTCTTTCAATTGATTTGTTATTTCTTCAGCCATAATATCTAGATCATAAATTGTATCATAGATCCCTTCTTGCAGGTTGATAATTTCATCAATTAATTCATCTTTAATCAACCTTATTGTTGTAGTCCCCAATAAATCTTCTTCATGAAAGAAAAAATCATTTTTTTCTCGCTTAATTAAGTAAAACCCAAAATCGTTTTTTATTAATTTAAAACGTGCTAAATAATTAATAGCCTCTACTGAAACATTATAAAGTTCGCAAAATTGATCTAAATTTAATTTATATCCTGCGAATTTTTGAGCACTTGATTCATCAAAATGCCAATAATTTCTTGCAAAAGCGCCTTGACCAAGAATTGAGTTGTAGAAAATGTAAAACAAAGATAAGTAAAGATCTCTATCTTGTTGTAATTCAAAAAAATTATCTCCTATCTTAGAGATTATTCTTACGATATGAATTATAAATGCATCTTCTACATTTATTTCTTTATAGAAATCAATTAAATCCTCGAGTTTTTTAACGTTTTCTTTTAATTCATTGACAATATAAATTTCATTTCTCAGCTTTAAGGGTTGCTCTCCTAGTTTTTCTATTCCTTTTTCAGTAATCACATAACTTCTAAACTGCTTATTCGATTTTTTATCAGTAATTAGTCTTTGTTCAACATTTTTATTTCTTGTATGAATAGTAAGATATTTCGAAACGGTAGATCTACTTAGATTCGAATATTTCACTATATTAGTAAACCTTTGCGGACCTAAATTTCTAAGAATAAACAATATCCTCCTACTATTATCCTCAATATTACTAGACTTTTTCAATAATTCAATCTTTAATTTTTTTGATATGTTCCAGCTTTCCATAATATTATGGTATTGTCTAGATATATAAATATGTACTTTTTTTCTGGACTTGGACTAAAAAAAATATAAAATACTAAGATAAGTAACTTTAGTATATATAAAAAAAAATATATGTAAAATTTTAAAAATTAGGAATTTAATGATAGAAAATGGAAGACTGTACAAAATTAAATGAATTTTAAAAAAAAATGACAATAGAAGACCCAAATATTCTTAAAAGGTTAAAAAAAATTGAAGAACGATTGGATGCAATCGAAGAGCGGATTTCAAGTTTAGAACATAGGTTAGGAAGGTTTCCATCTCCGCCATTACCGAAACCCGGCCCAATACACCCTCCAGGACCACCAGGTCCTCCAGGACCGCCCCCAGAGCCTTTTCGATTTTAAAATATTTAAAAACAGTTATTTTTTAGAAAAAATAATGGGAGAAATGGTTATTTAATCCTGAATTAAACTGAAGTTCGAGATCTTATACGAAAATCCTTAATTTATCATTGTGATAATTAATATTTAACACAAATTGTAATCTAAAATTGAAAAAGGGTGTGATAAAAAATTACACAGTACCGATTTCGACTAACAGGTGTTCCCCCTGATCAAGCAATCAAGCTTATCGAGCTAGATCCGAACAATTCAATAGCAGAAATTAAAAAGACTGTACAAAGAGAATATAAATTGAATCCAATTCTAGCCATACAATTTATCTTTAAAGGTAAAGTATTACCGGATCAATTAAAGTTCGCAAAAATAGGAATCCATCCAAAAAAGGATGTAATTACGGTAATGGCTACACAAGCAGGGGGAATTTAAGTAATCCATTAAGTAGAGGCGTATTTATCACGGGGTTGTTTAGAGAAAAAACCTAGTTTTTTCTCTCTTACTTCTAATTTTTTTATTCAAAAAATAATAAATTTATAATTATATTATTTTATGTTCTTTCGAAATTTGAGCGGTTTTTTTTTTTGTTTTTCCTGTTCTAATGGTTTAATGTATCCTAGTAAATCATAAAAATTTACCTTCTGTGTTAATTCAGGACGAAATATGAGTTTATGATACCACTTTTTCCAATAGAATCTTAAACTATTTAAATAATTTAAAATCTCATTAATTTCTACTTTTCCAATCTCTATGTAATTATTTATTATAGGAATATCTTTGTATTCTTCAACACTTCTTTTCGAAAGAAGACCATCTTTGTTTAAAATGAAAACAGTGCCATTTAGGTAATTTTGCTTTTCTACATTCAAACTTAAGCCTAAAAATTTCGAATAGTCTATAAAATATTGATTTATTTTTGTTTTTAAGTAATCATTCAGAATATTATCTCGATTTTTGTTTTTTGTTAATGAAACCAATTCTTTATCTCCTTCTAGTTTGTCTTTTGATTCTAAAGCTTGATAATATCTTATTTGGATATGGGTAAAAATTAGCATTTCAATATCTTCATAGAATTGCTGAACTTCCCGGGTTAGAATTCTATCATCCTTGATATGATCCCATATAATAAAGATTAAAACCGCTAAGGATAGACCTAAGCTCAAAAAAGTGAGAATTATTTGACTATCTGTCATTTTTTTATAACTAAAATAATTACATATTTTTATTTAACTTTTTAAGGTTTCAATAATATTAATTTAAGATTTATATATTGTTGTTTTTATGCTATGAATTATTTTAATTATGCTATCAGTGTTCTAGAGATGGATATTTCTTAAATTCATCAAATTTTATAGCCAAAAGATTCATAACATCTTCTGAAAATGATTTAAAATGTGAAATTTCTCCATTAAAATCTTTAAGTATATCATTATACTTTATTAAAAAGGCATCAAGTACCTTTTCAGAAATAGATTCTAATAATTTTTTATCAAAATCTTTGTTCTTGCATTTTAGAACTAAATGAAAATGAGATTTATGAGTATAAAATAAAAATTTATAATTATCCAATTCTATTGTTCTTAAACTTTCTTTAAAACTTTTTTTTGTAAATCGACAAATTATATCAAAATAACTTGCTAATGATTGTTTGTCGCGTAATCTTTCATTATTAATGAAATTGTAATAAAATAAGGCTATTCCAGCTTCATTAATAATCATTAATTCTTGGATCATTTTAGATAAATTGTTATATTCTTATCCGGAAATTTCATCTAATTTATAGAACAATTTGTTTTTAAACTTTTATTTAATAATTTATCAAGTCTGCAAACCTATATTCTCTCTTATTTAATACACATAACTTATATATAAATGCATATTATTCATTTGATCATAAATTGAGCATATTTTTTTGTCGATTTTTAAGATATTCATGAGTTTTAAACACGATGATGCATTTATAATTATTATTAGAAATTTAAAATACTATGAGTGAAGTTAATGGCTTGGGGAGGCTCATTAAATAAAAACGGGTCCGATTATATTAGGAAACTTAGAGAGGCAGATAGAGTAATCGCTTTTTTAGAAAATCTTAAAGAACACTTAAATCCTAAAGAACAAGCAATTTTATCAAATACTATTGAAATAATTGCAGAATATATTTTAAAAATCTCAGAGAAAAAAGAATCGTAAATTATATTTTCTGCATAATTTCTTTAATGAGATTTATAATTCCATCAGCTACTTTTTTAATAGTTGGTGTAAGATTTAATTCAAAAAAAGGTAGATCTTCATTTTCAATTCTCTCATCAAGTGAGTATTCACTTTCTTTATAGAAGCTTAATTCAGTAAATCCTTCAAGACTTTCAGGTACAATTCCGATCATGAAAATCTCTAAACCTGATATTCTTTCAAGCAATAAGTCGACAACTATATGGATTGGAATTGTATGGGAAGATATTGGAACTAATTCTCGAATGCTTTCTCGTTCGATTATAGCAACTGTTCCAGGACGTTGATTTAAAGTGCATGTATCGATAAGAACGAGATGTGATGGTTGAAATTTTTCAATATCTTCAATTCTACTCATTGGATCAATTCCAGCATTAATAAATAGATATTTCTCATTAGAATGAGTTAATAGTTCACTTATAATGTAAATGCTTACAGCATCATCTCTAAGTTTTTCTTCACCCACACCCATGAAGACAATCCTAGAAGCGCCATTTAGTTTCATTAAAAGTTTTTCAAGTATCTCTTTCATAAAAACATAAATATTTGGTATTTTATAATCTCATTACAAAATTTAGTAAATTGAAAAACATTAAAAACATTAAATTTTTTTATTAACAGAATTAAAATAAGTTCTAGCTGATTAAAAATACGTCTTGAATTAAAGATGGTGATTTTTGGATATAGAAAAAAAGGAACATGTAATTTCTAAAAAGAAGTTCCAGGAAATAAAAACTGAAATTCAAGATAAAATTGTTATTGTATCGATAAAAGATAATGGAATTGGGTTTACAGAGGAAGAAAAAGGTAAAATTTTCCAGCACTTTGGAAAGATTGAAAGATATGGACAAGGACTTGAATTAGGAATTGATGGAACAGGATTAGGATTATATATTTCAATAAAGATTATAGAAGCCCATGGAGGGGAAATATGGATGGAATCCGAAGGTAGGAATAAAGGAAGCACAATTTACTTCTCACTTCCACTTATTAATGATTAGTATAAAAAAAATATAAGTCACATTTATTCGTATCTTTTTAAAATTTTTAGTGAATAAATTCATTAATTAGTATTAATTCATATCTTATGTTATATGCCAGAAGAATTAGCTGAGAAAACTGAGAAAGTTCAATTAGAGGGAATAATTGAGAAGGATAAAGTTATTGTTTATGATAAAAAGGGAATTGAAGAATTTTATTCTTCTTCATATATAGGAACTATAGAGAAAAATGAAAATGATGAAGATATCTTAATTCTAAGTCCTATTGAAGTATTAATTTTATGTGAAAGAGATCGATTATTAATATGGGACGATAATGATAAGAATAAAAAAAAACTTGATTTTGAGGATCTATTAACTTACTTTACTCAGTATGACACTAGACTCTGGCAAAAGTACATAATTTACATGGATTTAAGGAAAAGAGGATATATAGTTCGTACTGGCTATGGAAATGGCCTAGATTTTCGAGTTTATAAGAGAGGTGCTGATTTTGAAAAAGATTCAGCAAAATTTTTAATATTTCCCGTATTTGAAGGAAATCCTATTGAGTTAAGGGATTTAGATAAAATGTCTAGGGTTGCCATGAGTTCTCGAAAAGACCTTATTGTTGCTACTGTTGATAGACAAAGCAAACCAATCTATTATTCTGTTAAGAAATTCCAAATATTGAATAAAGGAGAGGAGAGTGATATAAATTATGCCAGATAAATTTATGTGTGATACCAGCGTTATCTTTAATGGACAGATCCTTAATCTAATTGAAGATGGGGAATTGGGGGAAAAACCCGAAATTTTTATATCTAACATAGTCATTGCGGAGGTAGAATATCGAACTAACATTCAGAAAGAAATTGGTTTCTTTGGTTTAAATGTTTTAAAGCAACTTAGAAAACTCCATGATAAAGGTGAAATTACTCTTCACATTATTGGAAAAAGACCAACTAGAGAAGAGATAAAAATGGCACCTGGTGGAGAGTTGGATGCATTAATTAGAGAATCAGCTTTAGAAAATGGCGCAACATTAATCACCTCAGATCGGATTCAAGGAGATGTAGGAGTTTTTGAGGGTTTGGATGTTTTCTTTACTTGGGCAAAAAAAATTCTAAGAGAAAAAGAGCCTCTCTCTTTAAGCTTATTGAACTATTTTGATGAAACTACTATGAGTGTTCATCTTAAAAGAAATCTGCCACCATATGCGAAGAAGGGGGCTCCTGGTGATTGGCATCTTGAAAAAGTTAGTAAAGAACCCTTGAGTCCTCAAATGATTGAGGATATAGCCCTTGAAATAATCGAAAATGTAAGAGAGGATGAGCATTCATTTATAGAAATTGAGAGAGAGGGTGCTGTTGTAGCTCAATTACGTGAATTTCGAATTGTTATTACACGCCCACCATTTTCTAATGATGTTGAAATTACGGCAACACGACCTCTTGTAAGTTTAGAATTATCTGATTATTCTATTGATAATAGATTGCGAAATAGATTACAAAAAGCAGAAGGAATACTTGTAGCTGGTCCACCAGGAGCAGGAAAATCAACATTTTCAGCAGCATTAGCAAATTATTATTTAAAACAAGAGAAAGTAATAAAAACGCTAGAAAGTGTAAGGGACTTACAAGTTCAACCAGAAATAACTCAATACACGAAATTAGAAGGTAGTCTTGAGAATTCAGCAGATATTTTATTACTTGTGAGACCTGATTTTACCATATTTGATGAAGTAAGAACTACTAGAGACTTTGAAATTTACTCCGATTTCCGTTTATCTGGAGTAGGTATGGTCGGTGTCGTTCATTCGTCATCTGCTATTGATGCAATTCAAAGATTTATTGGTAGAATAGAGTTAGGTATGTTACCTTCAATAATAGATACAATCATCTTTATTGAAGGTGGAGATATCTCAACAGTTTTTATATTGAAAATGACTGTAAAGGTACCTCATGGTTTCAGAGATAAAGATTTAGCAAGACCTGTAGTAGAAGTAAGAGATTTTAAAAATGATCGTCTTGAATTTGAAATTTATAATTTTGGTAATGATGTTGTTGTTAATCCAATCGAATCTAAATATTCAGGAAGAATGAATAAAATCTCATCTGGTAGAGTGAGAAAAGATACAAGAATTGATTTGGATATCAAAGTAAAAAAACAAAAAATCGTTATTAAAGCTGATCCTGAATATGCAAGCCAAAATGTTGTCATATTTGCTGATAATCAACAGATTTTTACAGGTTCATTAAGCCGAAATGGTGATATTTCCCTTTCATTTTCTAATAGGGAGGCTAAAAAGATTTTAAATGAACTAAATAATAATAAAGATATTTTTGCCCAATTGAAATAAATAGATTATTTTAGCTATTTTTTACAAGTTCCCTAACTTTTTCCATTATTGGAGGCAGTACTTCTTCAATTAGATTTTCAAATCTTATATCAGCCACATGATCATAGGGAGTATCTCCTTTATTGAGAAGTATCAATTTTGCACCATTTTGTTTTGCAATTCCAGGCATATTTGCTGCTGGCGTAACTACTAAAGACGAACCAATTACAAAAAAGACATCAGCATTTTCTGATCGTTTTATGGATTCTTGAAGTTCATCATAGGGAAGAGGATCACCAAAATTTACAATACTTGAAATTAATCGTCCTTCACAATGGGGACATTTTGGTTGACCTTCCCGAACCGGATGAGTTCTATATCCTGGACCCCACTCATTTTTATCCCAACCAACTTCTTCGAATAACATTTTTTTATTACATGATACGCATTTCATGAAATATAAATTTCCATGAAGTTCACTAAACATATCAAAGGGTATTCCTGATTTAGCATGAAGTCCATCTACATTTTGTGAAATTAGATAATTTAATTTTCCGCTCTCCATTAACTCTACAATAGCATAGTGGTTAGGATTTGGTTTAACTTGATCCCACGGAGGACTTTTAGGAGGGGGTAATCCTTTATCTCGTCTTGTCCATACACCATCTGGGCCCCTATAATCAGGTAATCCACTTCCAGTTGAAATTCCAGCACCAGTAAACACAACTAATCGTTCTGATTCAGCGATCCATTTGGCAGCTAAATCAATTTTTTCTTCTAATTCCATAAAAAACATAAAAATAATAGACTTTAAAAAAGTTTTTAAATATTTACTCGATTTCGCTAAGATTTATTCCTTTAGTTTCTCTCAAAAATAAGAAGATAAGAGCTATAATTATTATAAACAACATACTAAACACAATAAAAGAAACTGCTAATCCCTGATTAAATGTGATTATACTACTTAGTATTAAACCGACAGTGATTCCTACTGAACTAATTAAAGTTTTTGTTCCAGCTCCAGTTCCTCTTGCTTGAGTAGGAATTATCTCCAATGTTATAATATTTATTAAAATTCTTAATCCCCAATATGATACGTTTGCTAAACCCGCTCCAATAGATACTACTAATGACGCACCTCGAGATAGATTTACACCAAAAATGATAGTAATAATAGAAATTGGAAAGATCAATGAATATATATAACATAAAATTTTTCTTCCAAATTTATCAGCAATTATTCCAGTAATGAGATAACCTATTATTGAAGCCCCACCCATTACATAAACTATAATATCAATATCTCCTTCGGTTAGAGGACTATCTGATATAAAATCCTCACCAACTAATATAAAAAGATTATGCTAATTAGCAATGCCTAAGAATTTTTATAAATTTTTAAGTTACTTATCAGAATCTCAAAATTACTTTCAAGATTATAATACTTTATCATTTCGAGAGGTTCTACGATATTATTTAAATTTTTTAGGTTATGGGAATCACATCCGATTCCAACTGGAATTTGATATTCCTCTAACATGTTAAAAAACCTTTCATATTTGGGAGAGTAAAAAGAAGCATAACTAGGGTTAAATTCAAAATAGATATTATATTCTTTGAGGAATTTCATTAAAGTTTCAAGGTTTTCTACGATGAAATATGAAGGATCAAAGTGAGCTAATCCTAAAATTGGAAAATTAGTAAAATTAATTTTAGTTTTTTTCCAGCGATTAATTATATTTTTTATAAATGCAATTGATTCATAGCTTTGAAGATATTCAAATAAAATCAAATTAAATTCATTAATTTGAATATATTTCATAATAAATTGCTCAGAACTAGAAATATCTACTTCTAATCCTTTTAGAAGTGTAAGATTCTTATCGTAAGTAGTTAAATATTTTTGACAAATTGAAATATCTCCTAAATAATTCGTAATTGTATCATAATTATTGAGAGTAGAAACCCATGACTTCCAAGAATTAGTAAAATGATCAGTTATTGCAATATAATCTAATTCTAACTTAATTGATTTCATTACAATTTGTTTTATAGTATTTTTTCCATCTGAATAATTTGAATGAATATGCAGATTCATCTTTGAAAACGCCATATTTCAAAGTAATACCTTTTTTTTCTGTTAAACAAGAAAGAAAATGCTAATTATATTAAATTCCTAATGTTTTTGTTTCCTTATTTAAATATAGACTAAATATTCCACTTAATAATAAAATTGTACCAAGAAAAACTAAAGCTGTAAAAAATAAGTATTCTCCTGTTGTTTGAGATATAACTGTGCTACCAAAAGTTAAATTCTCGATAGAGATAATATCTGATCCAAATAAGGTTATTATTATCAAAATAAATATAAATGCGAATATTTGAATTACTCCTATAATAATATTGATATAATATATGAGTTTTGTTTTACTCTTTTTCAATTCAATTATTTGTCCTATACCGATATCTATAGCTACTTCTTTTTTATTTACTTTTTTAATGAAGAAATAAACCAATTCTTTAAGTGGGATAATATCAAAAAAGATTGTACCAATTGAGAATACACAAAAAAATATTAATATACGAAGTAATCCAAATGAAAATAAAGATGTAAATCCTTGGATTGGAGAGGTAATAGTCCCTAAATTATTTATGATCCAAATAAGTACTCCAACAAGAAGAATTGCAAAAAATTTTAAACCTGCTATCGTTAAAATAATAGAATGTCGATCGGCTATCGTTAATAAGTAATAAAATATTCCAATAACAAAAATAATTAGACCAAGAAATACCGCATTGATGTTAAGTACAAATGCTAGAATTAAACAGGTAGATCCCACAATAATAGGCAAATAAGGGAAGAAGGGTGCTTTAAACGGACGATCTAATTCTTTCCTCTTATATCTAAGACTAACTGCAGCAAAATTTATGAATGCCAATCCAAAAAAGTAGATAAAAGTCGTAATATTTGCAATAAATTCAATATTTGCAAATAATCTTGTCAAGATTGTAAAAAAGATTGCAACGATAATAGTTGTTATTAAAACTAAAGTAGGTACTTTTGTTTTTTTATTGACTTTTAAGAATTTGCTTGATATATAATTATCTCTTGCTAATGCATACATTACACTTACTGCAGAACCTAGAGCGGCATTCATAGCTATAAATGTTGAAATTGTTGCTGCAATTCCCATTAATAGATATCCAGGGAAACCTAAAATTTTATTCATTATTAAAGCTAATAGGATTGGAGATTCTTCTAATCTTGAAGCATCTGGGCCAATATTAATCATTACAACAATTGTTATAGAGATATAGATGATCAATGTTATTAAAATTGCGAATATGTTTGTTTTGGGAATATTTCTTGAAGGATTTTTTAAATCTCCACTTAAATAAGCTAGATTTGTAAGAATACTTGTAAAGAAAATAAATAATGAGGAAAACATAATTATAATAATAAAGAAATTAGAACTTGATTGTAAAAAACTTGGATCATACCCAGATGCATTGCTTATAGGAGCAATAAAAAATCCTGAAAAAATAAATATTCCAAATATTATTAACAATACAATAGTTAAAGAAATAAAAGATCTTAAAGCAATTTTATGAGATCTAAACACTACAATCGCAGTAAAAAGAATTGAAATAATTGCCATTACAATAAATAAATAGTCAATAATTTGAGAAGGAAAGAAAGTCTTTATAATAAGAGCAAAAACTTGAGCAGAAAATGAGAAGGTAGCTATGTTTGCAATCCATAAAAAAAAGCCAATTATAAAAGCTAAAAAGCCTCCTAATGCTTCTTTACTAAAATTGTATGCACCACCCGATATCGGTAAACTGGTAGAAAGTTCACTAAAATTTAGTGCTGTAAGGATTATTAATATCCCACCTAAGATTAAACTAATTAAAACACCAGATTGAGCTTCTTTAATAGCCGATCCTAATAATATAAAAATTGATCCCCCAATACCACATCCAATCCCGTATAAAATTCCTGTTAATAATCCAATATTTCGAGTTGGGAGAACTTTCACTTCTTCTTTTTCAGTCAAGGTTATATCATTAAAATTATTTCGAAAATGTAAATTTAAATTATATAAAATTTTTTAAAAATATTATGATTTTTCTAGGTGAAATATACCAGAAATAATCGAAAGAATAGCTCCGATTAAAATAAATAATCCCAAAATAAAGTTATTTACATTTCCTAAATCTATAAATCTATAAAATAAACCTACCACCCAGATTATAAAAAATACTCCAAGACCAATTAAAATCCCACCAAAAAATTTTGAGGCTCTATAGATTGCTGATAAAACTTCTAATCGATGAATCCTACTTTCTTTATCTCTTATCTCTTTTTCTTGATTTTCTAATTCTAATTTTAATTTTTGAAGAATTACTCTTGATTCATTTGTACTACTTTCTATAGCTTCTTTTGCTTTTCTTAGTTTCTCATGCTCAGCTTCCGCATGTTTCAACTTTTCAGTAAGAGCTTCTAATCTTTCTTCTCTCTCAATATATTCTGTATTTGAAGTTTCAATGTCTTTCTTTAAATCAACTATTCTTTTTTCATTTGCTTCAATTAGATTTTCTTTAGCAATAATCTGTTCAATAAGTGAGTTTGCTGTCTCATTTAATTCTTGTTTTCGAGATTCAATTTCTATTAGCTGTTGTTGTTTATCAGATAATTGTACTTTATATTTAGCAAGAAGTTCTTCATAAGTTTCTCTTTGTTTTTCCATTTCAGGAAACCCTTCTTTATATTCCTCAAGTCTAGCCTCAATCTCTTTAACTCTCTTTTCTTTTTTATCTATTTGTTCAGTTAGAAGATTTTTTTCCTCCTCTTTTGCTTCAATTTCAGAATTTGAATGTTCTAACTCAATTTTATTTTTACTAATTGAAACTCTTAATGTTTCGTTCTCTGCTCTTTGACTTCTTAATTTTTTTTCCAATGTTTCTGATTCTTCTTTTAATTTATTTAGAGTATCTTCATTTTCTTGTATCTCTTGATTAATTTTTGAGATTTTAGTACGAAGTTCATCTTGATTAGAGACTTTCTCTTTAATTGAGTCTGTAAGTACAATTAAATCTACTTGTCTTGTTTCATATGTTTTTACCAATTGTTCATTATTTTTTAGAAGCTCCATATATTCTTCTTCTAAAGTTTCTTTACTTTCTTTAGTAATAGTTATTCGTTCTTCTAAATTATTCATTTCTTCAGTTTTTTTGTTATATTTCTCCTCAAGCTGTTTTACAGTCTCTTCTAGTGCTGCAAGATATTCTTCCTTATCATCAACCTTTTTTATAAGATTATCAAGCTTAGTCTGAGCCTCCTTTACCTCCTCACTAATTTTGTCTATAGCTTTCTCCTCTATTTCTTTTTCTTCAGGCTCTTCTCCGTTTGTTATAGTTTCTGATAATTCTTCTATGCTATTCTCAAATTTTCTCAGTGATTTATCAATCATATCTCTTGAGTTTTTAGCTTTTGATAAAAATTCCTTATCAACTCTGTCTGTTTCCCTTTCCGATTTGTTTTCCTTTTCTTCTTCTTTAAATTCGTTTGACATTTTACTGTTTTTATGAATAATGGATTATTATTTTTAATGAGTCATATAAGAATTAGAATTATAAATTTTAAAATTTAATTTTAATTATTGCAAAACTCTTTTTGATCAAATAAATATTGATATAAATAGAAATTTGTTTTGCATTTCATATTAGTTCTTATTTCATAAGATATTTATTCAAATATTTAAATTTTCATTTTTTCCTTTTTTTATTTGCGAGCCTAGACAATTTCAATGAATAAATTTAAATATTCCCGATACATAAATGGGAATTTGGATTTATTTATATTAAATATTACACAAAAGTAGGATTATTGTGTCTTTTGACCCGATTGAAAAATATCGGTAAAACTTTATCTATGATTCGCGTAAAAATGGATATTTTAATCACACCCAAATTCCATAACCTCTACTAGGTTTTGTTGATCCGTTTTCTGTTCATTAAATCAATAACTTCTTCATATGAAGTATTAGGCATAGGGCCAAAGGATTCAACTTTTAATGCACCAACTGCATTCGCAAATGTACCAATTTCATTAAAATTCCATCCCATTAAATATCCTATTATAAAAGCCCCCCCAAATGAATCTCCTGCTCCAGTGGGATCTTTTTCTATCACCTTAAATGCATCCACTTTTAATCCATTAAGGTTGTTAGGAGTGAAGATTATACAACCATCTTTCCCTTGTTTTAATGCAATTATTTTTGGACCCATTTTGAGTAACCTTCGACATGCTTCTTTTGATCCTTTAATATCTGCTAACAACTCAGCTTCTTCACCGCTTGGAAGTAAAATTGTTGTTGCTTCTAATACAGGTTTACTTATTTTGATTATTTTTTCTATTTCCATCATTTCAAGTCTAAAGTTTGGATCAAAAGAGATTATTACGTTAGAATTCCTTTCTTTAGCTAATCTAATAGCTTTAATACAGGCGTCTTTTGATGTTTCACTAATAGAAAGGGAACTTCCCATAATATGGAGATTTTTTATGTTCTTAAAATAATCTTTTTTAATATCGTCGGGAGAGGTTTCGCCTGCTGCTCCGTTTGCAAAAATAAATTTACGAGAACCATCTGAATTATATTGATTGAATGCTATACCTGTTGTTAAATGACTATTAACTCTGATTTGAGATATATCTACATTATCTTTTTTTAATTTCTCAATTATGCAGTTACCAAAATCATCTTTACCAATAACTCCTATAAATCCTGTAGTTAATTGAAATTTACTCCCCATTCGAGCTGCAGAATCAATGAATATAGCAGGTGCACCACTCGGAAATGGTCCCATATATGTCGCACCGAATTTATAGTGGGGGATATCAATTTCAGGACGCATAATCTCAACTAATAACTCACCTAGAGAAATAATATCAGGGCACATTTTTATCATTATAAATTTTAATATTATGATTATAAAAAAGTTATTAAATCTTTAAAAACCAGTTACGTTCTATTCTAAAATAATCATAAAATTAATGTCATTAAATAGAAAAAAGTTCTATTTCACAAATTTTTGTTTAAAAGATTCAATAGTATGAGATATCTCTTCAATATAAAGTTTTAAATCTTTAGGATGGAGTTCTTTTAACTTATCAATATTCTCAATAATATTTTTTAATTCTTCAATCCATAAATTTACGAGAATTTGTTTTTCTTTATTTTTACATGCTAATTTTATTTCATCATTAATCAGTTCTTTAGCACTTTCGAATATCTGTTTCTTTTGCACGTCAAGGGTAATTTTAACTAAATCTTGTTTACTTTTAATATCTTCTAAGATTGGTTTTAGATTATTCTGAAATTCTGAATTCTCTTCATCGAATTTTTTAAACATATCTCTAAGAATTTCCTCTTTAGTGGCAAATTCTTCCTTTAATTTCTTCAGTTTTAATGAAAAGTCCTCATTACTTGTATTAATTTTATCTATAAGAGATTTAATATCATGTTCAAGATTATCTACATTAGTATTTAACTTCTGATTAATTTCATTAAATTTCTCTTCAATCCGCCCATTAAGTATTTGGAAGTTTTCTTCTAACTTTTTAGTAAGTGATGAAAATTTTTCTTCCAATTCTCCTTCAAATGTATTTGCTAAATCTTTAATTTTTGTATTAGTAGCATTTTGTTGACTCTCAAATTTTTGGTCTACTTGCTTGAATTGATCCTTAACTTTCTGATCCAACTTATTAAATTGTTCATTTGATTTCTTTTCAAGGTTATTAATTTGATCAATTGCCTTAAGTTCGGATTTTTTAAGTTGATCACTTAGCATCTGATCGAGTTTAGTAACTTGTTCCTTTAATTTTTGAAAGTCTTTCAAAGAAATCTCTTCAGAAATTTGTTTCACCTTTTATTTTCTATTTACATTGTATTTTTTAAACTTTTTAAGCAATTATTTCTTTTTTTCAGTTTTTAATAGTTCATTTTTAAAATTTGAAATTATTTTTACTAATTCAAATTCTTCTCGATTTAACTTTAATATTAAATCTGCAATCTTATCAAAATCTTTCTTTGCAAATGTTAAAAGATCACTTAAATTACTAATTGTTTCATCTACGGATTTGATCTTTTTTTGATGTTTAATAGAATTATCAAATTCGGTTAAATTGATTAAGAATTGATCCATAGCATTGTTTATTTGAATTTCATTGTTTTGTAATTCATTCTTAAGAAATTCATAATATTTTAAATCTTTATTTTCTTTCTTGCGATTTACTTCCTTTTTAACTTTTGATTTTGGCTTGAATTTTTGAAAAAATGAATCTAGATTGGAAAAACTTAATAGTTTACTTTTTATTGTTTTTTCACTCTTACCAATTAAATTTAAAAAATCCACCGCTGTATTACTTTTAACGAGATTGGGCAAGATTATTTCTGCTTTTTTTAAAAATGTTAAAATTAATAACTCAAAACATTCATTAATATTTTCACCTGTCTTTACTGAACCTAAATAAAGATGGTCTTTTTTGGTTAGAAATTCTTGTATAGTGGCTATAATTAGCTTTTGTTCTTCAATTAAATCCAATTTATTTCCAATGAAAAGAACTAAAGCATTTTCAGAAAAACGATTTAAATTTTCTAAAAATTCATTTTTGATACTTTTTAATGTTTCTTTTGGTTTTGTTAAATCAAAAACTAAAAGAGCAATATCCACATCGGAATAATGATTAGCATTAAATGGATTAAACGATTTTTGACCTCCTAAATCCCAAATGTTAACACGTATAACAGTTTCATTTTTTTTTATTATATAATCTTTCCGATGAGTAACAGTTCCAATTGTTGGTATATATCTCTCTGGTATATCTTTTCCTAAAAATTTATTTATAATTGAAGTCTTCCCTACTTCTCCATCCCCAAGACAAACTAATTTTACATTGACCTTTGTATCCAAATTAAAAATCGCCGAGCAATGAAATTATAAAGAATTAATATGTTAACTTAAAAACAACTTCTAAAATATTACTAAAACATGTTTTAATTTATTAATTCATAAAGAAACTAATATTTAAGTTCTCCTTATTAAAAACTATTTTTATTTTATCTTCTTTTAGTTAAATTAATATTTCTTTAAAGAATCAATTATCAAACTAATCATTTTTAAAGAGTATCAAACTTTATATTCTCTTTTTATTTTTCACAATCAATATTATAATATCATTATAAATATTAAAACGAGTTAAAAGTGGTATAAGAAAATGGCTTTGAAGACAAAAGTAACTGAGATGCTTGGAATTAAGCATCCAATTATTGCTGCTCCTATGGGACCATTTTATACAAAAGAATTAACAGTGGCAGTCTCTGAAGCTGATGGATTAGGAGTTTTAAGTCATACCAATCTATTTGGAAAGAGTAGTTTGGAAGAAATGAAAAAAGATATGGAATATGTAGTGGAACATACTGGTAAACCTTTTGGATTTAATATAAGAACATCACGTTTACAATTAGATGCTCCTGGACTTTGTCGTGGGATCTCAAAATTTATTATGGAGAATCCAAAAATAAAAGAACAGTGTGTTTATGCTCTTACGAGCGCAGGTTCAGCAAAAATTTTACCAAAGACAAAGACTTACCAAAGATTAAAAGAAAGTGGATCAAATATAAAACATTTCCATGTAGCACCAGCATTATGGCTTGCGAATAAATGTGTAGCATCTGGAACTGACGGTATGGTTATTACTGGTTGGGAAGGAGGCGGTCATCAAAGTTATGAAAGAATTAGTACATTAGTTTTATTACAACAAGTTAAAAAGAAACATCCAAACACTCCAATAATAGCATGTGGAGGTTTTGCTAGTGGAGAGGGTTTAGCATCCGCTTTAGCAATGGGAGCAGGTGGTATAGCAATGGGTTCAAGATTTATTGCTTCAAAAGAAAGTGAATTCCATGAAAAATATAAAAATATCGTACCTCCAGCAAAAGCAACCGATACAGAGTACTGCTTAGGAGTGCTTGGACCCATAAGGTTATGGCGTAATAAGTATGCACTTTCTCATGAACCTGTTTCAAACAAAGAAGAAAAATTAGCTTTAGAGGCAAAAATAACACCTCAAATGGCAATGGAAGATCAAAAACATTATGAAATGACATATGAGGGTAATATAGAAGAAGGTGCTGTACTTTTAGGTCAAAGTATTGGCTTAATTGATTCAATAGATAATGTGAAAGAAATTATAGATAAAATGGTAAATGATGCTGAGAAGAGGTTGAAAGAGGCTAGTTCTTACATAATATAAATTATCATTATTTACATTAAACACTTATATTTTTTTTTATTATTCAATTATATCTTAAATTAATCATTTTAAAAGAAAATGAACGCAAGAAAGAAAATTGAACTAATCTCTGAAATTTTAGATCGGTATGATGACGGTGTTTGCCTTTATTGTGGAAGCACCTTAAATGGTGATTTGGAAGATAATGATTTCGATGATGGGTATCCTGAAGATTGGTGCCCTAATTGTTGCGAAAGTATTGACCCTGATGATGATTGGGAAGATGCTTGCTTAAATGCAATAGATAAAATAATCCATGATGAAAAATTTCAACCATAATTAAAAGTTGGGGATAAGTGGTAGTTTTAACAACAAAAACTCTTCTTGAAGGTTTAGGTTTTACAGAAAGCCCCCGTTGGCATAATGATAAGCTTTGGTTTTCTGATATGGAAGGTCATAAGGTTATGACCGTTGATCTTGAGGGTAATCCAGATACAATAATAGAGATGTTAAATCGCCCTTCTGGACTAGGATGGCTTCCTGATGAAAGATTATTAATTGTTTCAATGGAAGATCGCCGATTATTTCGTCTTGATCCAGATGGACTTACGGAAGTAGCCAATTTAAGTAATTTTGCTTCGTTCTACCTAAATGATATGGTGGTAGACAAAAAAGGTAGAGCATATATAGGAAATTTTGGTTTTGATTATTTTAATCGAAAACCTTTTGCGCCAGCTGAAATTATTCTTGTAACCCCAGAAGGAGATGCTAAGGTTGTTGCTGCTAATATGGCTTTTCCAAATGGAACTGTTATTACCTCAGACGATAAAACTCTTATTGTAGCAGAAACTTTTGCTACTCGACTCACTGCATTTGATATTATGGATGATGGATCTTTAAAAAATCGTCGTATTTGGGCTAATCTAAAGACAATCGCCCCTGATGGTATATGTTTAGATGCTGAGGGTGCAATCTGGGCTGCTGCTCCAGGACGTTATAGAGTTGTACGCATTCTTGAAGGTGGTAAAATAACCCACAAAGTAAAAATTACGAGAGATGTTTTTGCTTGCATGCTAGGTGGTCCTGATAGAGATATACTTTTTACTTGTACGGCAACCAAAGAAAGAACAAATGGAAGCATAGAATTTGTAAAAGTAGACATACCTGGTGCAGGATTACCATAGTCTCTTAATAAAGTTAATCTATAATAATAAAATTAACAATAGGATTTAATCAAAATGAATGAAAGTAGAAAAGAAATCGAACCATATGACTATATAGAATATTTTGAGAGTAATACTGGATTAATGGTATCTATGGATAAAAATGGAAAACTGAATGTTATGGCTTTAGATTGGAAGAAATTATTTGAATATAAAGGTAAACCAACAATTCGGGTCCAAGTGGATTATAGTAGATATACCTACACTTGTATCACAGAAGGAGAAAATGAATTTACTATAAATATTCCCTCAGATAAAATAACTGATGCTATCGATATTGCAGGAACCTATTCAGGGAGAAATAAAGATAAAATTAAAATGGCAGGTTTGGAAATCATTCGAGGCAGAAATACTAAAGTTCCAACTCTAAAAGATTGCCTTTTAAATTATGAATGTAAAATTATTCATGATGAAAAGTCTGATATTAGTAGTCATCACTATTTTTACGGAAATATCTTAGCTGCTTATGCTTCTAATAAGATTAAAAAATAGATATTTAACTTATTTTAAATTTCTTTTTCACAGCAACACACTGAACTACTTAAAATCTTCTCACCGCAAGGACATTCTTCAGGATGATTACATTTTTCACAGATTTTATTTATAGTTTCACATGAAAAAAGTAAGCTGAATTTATCACTTCCATTAAATTTAGAATTGGTCTTTTTAATCTAATTTCAAAAGATTATTAAAAATTTTACGAATATTCGTAAAAATTTTTTTTCTTAAAAAAATTAATTTGAAAATCAGTCCTTCCATTATTAGAATTTTTTTTATTCGAAGATTATGTATAATATTTAAAAGTATTCTTCATAAATAGAATAATGAAAAGAGAGGTAAAAAAGGAAAGTGGTAAAAGTAAAATATGGAACTCAAGAGTTTGTAGATGCTTATCGTGATGCTCTTAATAAAAATGAAAATTACAAAGATGCCGCCGCCGATTGGGAAGGCGACTTTCTCTGGGTAGCTACTCCGAGCGGAGCTTTAAAAGAAGAACAGAGAATGTGGATTGGACTCTATCATGGTAAATGTACAGGTTGTAAGGTATTAAATCCAGAAGATAAAGTAAAATTATTAAAACCAGGAGAAAAACCGATTGGAGAGGGTTACGAAGTTGAATATATATACACTACTGATTATGAAACATGGAAAAAAATCACTTTAGGAGAAGCTGATTCTATTAGAATGATATTAAGTGGTAAAGCAAAACTCGAAGGCAATATGGCAAAAGTTCTGAAATATACTAGAGCAGCTACAGAGCTGACAGTTTCTGCTCAAAACCTTGATATAGAATGGCTCTAAATATTATTTATTTTCAAAGTTTAATTTTTTAATAATCTTTCACGCAGTTCTTCCTTATATTTTCGAATTCTCTAATATCTTATATGACATCCAATTTTATTGTTAAGGATCAAGGTAAATCTAACCCCGTAAGTATTGTTAAAGGGTATTATTTAAGAGAAACACGAAAAACTATATTTCTAAAACTTCTTAACGGGAAATTCATTTGCTTTCCAAAAACTACCATTAACACCGAATTTTCTCATAATAAAGATCAACTTCAAGAATTTAATATTGATGATTCGATTCTACGAAAACTAGGATTAATTTCGTAATTTGATTAATTTATAGTTAAAAAGAGCTAGAAATTAGGGTTCGACTATTCTTTTCAATTTATAATGTCCCAAAATAATAAATCTTGTTAAGAGAACTTAATAATGAGAAAAACCAATTAATGATTAAGTTAAAGTTATTATCTATATTAGAGGTTAATTCATCATTAAGAAACCACTTATCTTAACTTGTATAAATTGTGAAAAAAAGTTTGAATTTACCTCTATTCAACATAAATGCCCTGAATGCGAAGGAGTATTATGGTTTGAATTTGATTTAGAGGTAGTTAAAGGAAAATTCCGGGAAATTAAAGATCCTCAGAAGTTTTGGGACTATAAAATAACATTTCCTCAAATAGATGAGGATTTTATTATTTCTTTAGGAGAAGGGGGCACTCCATGTAGACATTCGAAAAAATATGGAAAGAAAATAGGTTTAGAAAAGTTATTTTTTAAAGATGAAACTCAAAATCCGACTAATTCTTTTAAAGATCGTGCCGCAGCACTGTTAATTTCTCATGCAAGGAGTTGGAATTTTGAAAGAATAGTTTGTGCTTCTAATGGAAATCAAGGTGCGTCAATTGCAGCTTATTCTTTTCTTGAAGGGGTCGAATGCTCCAATATAATTCCTAAAGAGATTGATGTAGGTAAAAAGGCTCAAATGATAGCATATAACTCTGATTTAAAAATTATAGGAGAGACTGTTGATGATGCTATTGATTACGTTTTAAATAACAAAAATTTTAAAGATTATTACCAAGCTACTCCAGAATTAAATCCCCTTACATTAGAAGCACAAAAAACTATTGCTTTTGAAATTGTA
>JBHLOG010000121.1:0-10260 GCA_048940765.1 Promethearchaeota archaeon
TTCATCTCACATTTTTCCCTTGTTTTTACATTTTAAATTTAAATAATTTTTCAATATAGAAATATCTATTAAGCTAATAATATTTTTGAGCTTTTTATCTTAAATTACCTCTAATATTTGATTTAATAAAGAAGAAAAGAAAATGGTAGCGGGGGTTCGATTTGAACGAACGATCTCAGGGTATCTCTAGGGCAATTTATTGCCATTTATGAGCCCTGCGGCATAAACCAGGCTAGCCCACCCCGCTATGAATCTATTTATGGGTTTATTCATATATGATCTATTATAATTATATATAGAAGATTATAAACTTATAATTTAATATTTTTCTATTTTTTAATAGTATTTATTGCCTAAATATCAAATAATTTAGAATATAAACAATAAGTTTAACTTCCAAATTAAATTAGATAATAAAAGTGAATATAAATTAATAGAATCAGATGCCCTTATTTAATATCATTTTGGATTTTATTCTAAATCCATGGTTTATTTTATCATTAATATTTTGGATTATCGTTTTATTTTTAGTTTACTTATTAAGGAACAAAAAAGAGGCGGCTTATCTCTTTTTTCCATTGCTTGCGATGTTTAAAACAAGGAAGTTAAACAACATCATAAAAAAAATCTCAAAAAAAGCTCCAAAATTCTGGAAGTGTTTTTGGACAGTAGGAATATTTGTTTCATTCAGTTTTATGATTTTTGCTTTTTACTTCTTGTTTACCAATTTTATTAATTTAATTTTTAATCCTAGGGTTGAACAAGCGGTAATTCCTCTTATTCCAGGAGTCACAATCGATCTACCACTACTTTTTTATTTAATTCTCCCTCTCTTATTCATAATTACTACGCATGAATTTGCTCATGGAATTTCGGCTAGCGCTGAAGGCATAGATATTAAATCTACAGGTGTAATGGGTGCAGGTCTTTTTTTCATTATTGGATTTGGTGCTTTTGTCGAAGTGGATGAGAGAGAATTGAATTCAACCAAAATCCACAGAAATACAAGATTAAGAGTTGCTGCTGCTGGGAGTTATATAAATGCAATCACTCTTGGAATTTCCATTCTATTATTATTAAGTTTTCCTTTAATGATTTCACCTTTTTATCGACAAGTTACTCAAGTAAATACAGTATTAACAGAAGCCGAGGGTGGTTTCAATCATGGAAGTCTATCAGATGGAGACGTTATACTTGCAATTAAAAAGAAAGGGACTTCAGATGACCTATTTATAACTTTAGACGAAAATCAAGGACGCTCTCTGTCTACTATCTTAAATAATAAAACAAGCTTACAGTGTTCAATAGGGGATAATTTAACATTCAGAATTTATTCCCCCTCTCAAGATGAATATTCAGTAAAAAATGTTACCCTAGGACCTCGTTACTACGTCGGAATGAGGTATAAATATATTTCCAACACAGAATTACAAATAACAAAAATATATACAGAAACTGAGGGAGGAAATAATTTCAATACAAATTTAACAGAAGGAACCATAATTAATGAAATAAATGGAGTTTCGATAAATATAACAAAAGGAGATACATTAGAAAAGGCATTAACTCGTTTTAATCTAAAGAATTTAACCTTAAATGCAGATTCAGAAACTCATATCATAAATGTTACAACTATGGGCGTCGTTCTCGGAATTTATAGTAATTCTTTTTTCATGCATAAAAATGAAGTAGCAAAATTCTTTACTAGCTTATGGCCAGAATTTTGGTTAAGAGAACTCTTATGGCTTTTTATTATAGCATTTAGTATTACGATTTTTAATTTACTTCCCTTGCCTGTGTTCGATGGAGATAGAATCGTGAAAGAACTAATTAACTGGGGATTTGGAGAAGATTTTAAGACTTTAAAAACTAAAACAGATAAATCGTTATTCAAAAAAGATGTTCATCAAATTCAACTCTCAGAATATAGAGTAGAAAAAATAAATTCTGTAAAAATAGTAATGGAAAATAAATTTCAAAGCGGAGAAAAGAATGAAATAATCTTAGCTGAAGATAAATACAAATTAATTGATACTATTGGCGATGGATTTAAAGACACAATATCTTTTCTTTTATCCGAACAAACACAATTAGAACAAGACTCTTTAGTTGAAATCTCTTATGAATATAAATATGATGAGAAGCAAAAAATTAAAAGAACTATACTTAATGTTTTACGTTTTATTACATTAATTATTTTTGCTGGTAATTTTATCTTATCTTTTATAAAATTTGGTGGAATTTTTTTCTGGATTTAATAAAAATCATTCATTTTTTATCCAACTTTTATGAATAATTATAAAATATTTTTGAAACAAGGTAAATGTTCTCAATGTAAGAATATTATCATCATCCAAAGACCATATTCAGGAGAAAATTTATGTCCAGAGTGTTTTCAAAAAAATATTGAAAAAATTATTTATAAAACAATATCTAAATATAAAATGATTAGGCCAGATGATAAGATTATTATAGCTTTATCAGGTGGTAAAGATTCAGTTACTCTTTCCTATAATTTAAATAATATTCAAAATCGAACCTACAACTCAAAACCTATTAAAGCATTAATTATTGATGAAGGAATAAAAGGTTATAGGGAAAATAGTATTAAAATAGCTGTGGACTTTTGCCGAAAGCACGACATCGAATATAAGATCATTTCATTCAAAGAAAGAATTGGTTTTACTCTAGATGAGATTATTGATATAAAAAAAAATTCTTCTGATTACAAGTATGCATGCAATTATTGTGCAACAATAAGAAGAAGGTTATTAAATGATGGTGCTAAAGAGTTAGGAGGCACAATCTTAGCCATGGGACATAACCTTACGGATTTCGCAGAAACATATTTAATGAATATTCTTTATAAGCGTTTAGATATTATAGCAAATCAATATTTCTTTAAAGAAGAGAATAATAATATAAACAAATTTTATATTAAAAAAGTAACACCTTTAATAAGAATCCCTGAGGAAGAAATCTTTTTATATGTAAATATAAAACAACTAAATTATTATCCATCTCATTGTCCCTATAGAGAAAAAGATCCAATCATCAGAAAAAGAGTCTTAGAATTCATTCAAACATGCAAAAAATACAGTCCTGAAATAGAATTTAATCTACTTAATGGTTTTTTAGAAATATCTAAAACACTTTATTTTCATAGAGAAAGGAGAAATTATAATTCATGTAAAGAGTGTGGATACCCCTGTGGGAATGGTAAAATTTGTACTTATTGTAGTTATTTGCATGAATTCCATCAATAAATCAAATATTCTCCCATTTCCTTCAATTTATCATATTCTCTTATTTCTTCCTTGAATAAAGGAATTTCAATTAAATTTTTGTGTAGTTTATCCAAAAATATATTTCTAATTTTTTCAATATTTTTTTGCTGCATTTCTCTTCTGCTTTTACAAAAATCACATAATTCAGTGGTATCTTGGTATAATTGATTGATAACTATATTAGAAACGGGGATATTATATTTAATCAATTCATTCAATAATCTACCACTCTCTAAAATCGCCATTTCTTCTGGTATCATTACAATTACAAAAGAATTTTTAATAGGATTTGTTAGATCTTCTCTTGCGTTTAATATGGATTGATTTAATCTTTCTAAAACTTCTAAAGAATCGTCTGTTTTCTTCTCTTCACGAGTAAAAAGTCTTTTAAAAGCACCAAGCATTTTTCCAAATCTTAATCTCATCTTTATAAGTTTACCAATCCAACCAGTTAAAGTCTCTGGAAGGCTCAATAGTCGTAAAGTGTGTCCCGTAGGAGCAGTATCAAATATAATTAAATCATAATCATGATTAGTTTCGATAAATTCTAAAATCTTTCCAAAAGCTAAAGCTTCATCGATTCCCGGAGGATTTGCTGAAGTTAATTCCTCCAAATCACCAAATAATGGGAGACCTTCTAACATATCATTCATTCCCATTTCTTCTAAATGATTTATATTAGCTACTCCGCTAAATTCTGAAATACTAGCTTTAGGATTAATTTCTAAAGCAGTTAAATTATTTATATTATCAATAGGAGTAGGAATACCTGGGGCTAATTCAACTCCTAAACTATCTCCTAAAGAATGAGCTGGATCAGTACTTATGATTAAAGTATTTCGTCCATGTTCAGCAGCCCATATTGCCGAACTTGCGGCGCAGCTTGTTTTTCCAACTCCACCTTTACCCCCAAACATAATAAACTTTAAATTTAATAACTGATCTTTTAATTCCATTGTGAATTCTAAAACCTATTATTATAGTTTTACATAAGTTATTGGATTTTATTTAATAATCAATTTTATAACGAAGTATTGCCGCAACTCCCCCAAAAGTACTGTATAACATTTCCCCTTCTTCTGTTTCAGTAGACAAAATATCAATATCCGTTCCAGTTGCTTCACCGATTTCCCCTAACTCTTCTATAATTGATTTACTTTCAATTATGTTAAAACTATTTGATGAACATTTTGGACAAATCTCTTCTTGGATCTCTCCTTTAACTTTTTCCAATTCATTTTCTTTAATTATCCTATATTCAATATATCCACAATTTGAGCATTCCAATTTAATTTTGTACAAATCTAATTTTTCTGAAAGTAATAAATTACCCACAGCACCATAGTTTAAGCCTTTACGTACTTCTTCAAGGCCATAGGAAGCTAAACCTGAATCAATAGAAATCTCTTTCATGAATTGTTGCATTACCTGTTTTTCACGAACGTATTTCACATTCTCTATATTATCTTTCACTTTCTCAATTAATGCTCGTATCCCCTCGGCACCTCCATAACCTAGATCAACCACATCTAATATCTTTTCACGTAATCTATAATCTAAACTCTCATCATTAACAAACTTTTCTTTTGATGGACCTGGCCCTCCGATAAAGATACCTCTGAGGTCTTCCATTGTTAAAAAAAGCTCGTTAACTGTATCTGAAATCCTCCTATGAAAAAATTTCTCTCCTTCTTCAATTAATCTTTCAAATCTTCTTTGAGATTGGCCTCCCGCCCTATGCTTCCCATGAACTCCTGAAGTGAATTCTCTGATCACCTCAACTTTATTTCCTTTAATATATCCTACAGCCGCTTCTTTTCTATCTACAACTATTAAACCATAAACCTCTTTGGGAGTTAACATTTCTTCTAATGGCCATAATAGGAATTCACTTGCACAATGATATCGAAATGTAGTAACTCTATCTGGAGGTTCAACAATATATAATTCATTTCTTTCCGTTCCTGGAGAGTTACTTTGAGGAATTGCTCCAGAAAACATAACTAATCCATTCTCAGGAATATCTTTAATATTTTTTAATTGTCCTAAGAGACTAGATATACTATCTAATACATTTTTTCGAGTCAATTTTGATTTAATATTTTGACTTTCACTAATTTCATTTTTAAGATGGTTTGTTACATCTGATATTTTCCTATCATGAGGAATATATACAGAAATTAATTCTGTATGAAATCCTTTTTTACTTTTAAGATCGTCTAGCAGGTGTTTTGTTTTATAGATTTTTAAATCGTTTGGCTTCTTTTTAGCTACTGAACTCATATTTATCTGCAAATTATGAAAATTATACAAAAAATTAATAGTTTTTCTTTAATATCAATCTATATAAAGAACAATAATAATTAATTTGAAATTTAATGGGTTCCAACGATAAGCAAGACCATACCGTTCCTAAAACTCACCCCCGCTATGAAAGTTTAAAGTATCGGCATAAAATTATCGATGGTATGAAAAATTTAGTAGTTGCTGAAGCGGGTCTAATTGCACATGGTAGGGGTGAATGTTTTGATTATATCTTAGGTGAGAGAACCTCTGAGACTGCTAAAAAAGCAATTGAAGCTGCTGTTGCAGCATTATTAATAGCTAAGAAACCAGTTATTAGTGTAAATGGAAATGTTGCGGCTTTAGTCCCCAAAGAAATCGTTAAATTATCTAAAATGATGGATATTCCCTTAGAAATTAATTTATTTTACCAAAAACAAGGAAGGATTGAAGCAATAAAACATATTTTACAAAATGCTGGTGCCACAAAAATTCACGGCATTGATCTAAATAAAATGATTGAACTTGAGGGTCTTGAAAGTAATAGAAGAAAAGTAGAGTTAATTGCAGATGCAGATTTAGTTATGGTGCCATTAGAAGATGGTGATAGAACAGAAATTCTCAAAAGATTAAATAAAAATGTTATTGCAATTGACTTAAATCCATTGAGTAGAACTGCTTTATGGGCAGATATTACAATTGTGGATAATATCGTAAGAGCTGTTCCAGAAATGATAAAATCTGCAAAAAAATTAAATAACCTATCTAATTCACAATTAAACGAAATTGTCAATAACTTCAATAATAAACAGAATATTCAAAATACTCTAAATTTAATAATTGAATATATTGAAAAACAGAAAAAAAAAGCCTTTCATGATGTAAAACTATGATCTTTAGTAATTATTTTAATTCATAAAAGCTTAAAAGTTTTTAATTTTATATTCCATATATTATTAAGGCTATTTTTCATTTAAAAAATCTCAAACATTGATTTCAATGACGACCAATAAAGAAATAGAACCAAATATCTTTAATAACCATAGAATTTATTCAGAAATCATTATAAGAGGATGTAACTTAGAGGATTTAGAAAGTGTGATTGAAGTAAATGAAAGAGAATTACCAGAAGATTATCCTTATTTTTTCTATAAAAGTATACTTGATGATTTTCCAGAATCTTTTTTAGTCGCTCAAAATAAAAATAATCAAATTGTTGGTTATGTTATGTGGAGGGTTGAAAAAGCGCCCTCTGTTAATAGCCTTAAATATATTAATAAAGGACATCTTGTTTCAATTGCCGTATCTGAAAGTTACAGAAGAAAAGGAGTGGCTCGAACCTTATTATTAAAAAGTATGGCAACCATTAGAAAATACAAAATTAAAGAATATGTACTTGAAGTTAGAGTTTCAAATTATACTGCAATTAAACTTTATGAAAAATTTAATTTCAAAATTGAAGGTATTAAGAAAAATTATTATCGAGATGGCGAAAATGCTTATTTTATGACTTTAAAAGTTGAATAAAATTAAAGTCCCGAACGCTCTAGAGCCAATATAAGATGAGTTAAAATTTTATTAATTGGAACTTTAATTCCTAAATCTTCAGCATATTTTAAGATTCTTCCATTTAAAAATTTTATTTCTGTTGATTGTCCATTTAAGATATCTTGCAACATTGAATTCCTATTTTCTGCTGTCTTTCTAGTTACATCATGGGTTATTGAAATATAATCTTTTTTAGGAAACTTGATATTTTTCATTTCTGCAACTTTAATAGCTTCTTTAATAGCCTTTCCAATGATATCCTTTAATCCTTCAACTTCAAATAATATTCCATTAGGTAAACGAGTTAAAGCTCCAATTGCATTGATCCCAATATTAATAAAAGCTTTTTCCCAACACTCCTCAATAATATTTTTAACTATAATAGTTTTAAGACCAGATAATGCTAAAATCTCTTTAAGTACATTCAGATCTGATTCGGCTTGTTTAAATTCTTGCGATTCTAAATTGAATTCACTGATGAATGGGAATCCAATTTTAGTTATTCCTTCACCTGTATGAAATACACAGCCCGGCTTAATTAAAAATGCTCCATTTGTAGTCAATGCTCTAATGATTTTTGATTTATCACAATAACGAAGCACTTTATCTTCATTTCCAATCCCATTTTGTAAAATCACTAACCTCTTACTTTGATTAACTACTTTTTCATATTGGAGTAATGCGGACTTAATATCATAAGCCTTTGTTGTAAGAAAAATAAAATCAAATCTAAAAGATGAATCTTTTTCTAATTTCGCATTATAAGACTTTTCATTTTCATAAGCTTTTATTTTCTTTATAATTTTGATTTTTTGATTTCTGACAATCTTTAGCCCTGTTTTATTTATTGCATCAGCATGGGGTTTCATACAAAAAAAAATTACTTCTATTGAATAGGTATTAGATCCTATGTCTGCTAAATAACCCCCAAATAAACTTCCTATAGATCCTGCTCCAATAAATCCAATTCTTATATACTTTTTACTCAAAATAAAAATGATCTCGGATCTTTTATTTTAAAAATTTATCTAATCCAACCTGTCCCTTTGATAATTCTCCAGACTTTTTCTTAAACTCTAAAATACTTATATCTTCTGGATAATTTTTAGGTTGAATATCTAATTCTTTCATTAACATTAAAGAATTCTTCGCTGCATAACCTGAAAAATGATTATTAAAATAAATTCCCACCGTATTTGATTTTTGAATTACCTCTCGAATTGGAGGAATCCATTCTTTTATTTCCTTTTCAGTAAAAAAATAATCAAACCAAATTTTCTTACCAAAACCGTGAAACCTAATATATGCAAAATTTGAATTTGTAACATCCATTCTGGGAGGTAAGAGAGGTTCAATAACTGCGCAATATGTCAGAGATTTGTTTTTTAAATAATAAAATACCTCATCATCTATCCATGATTTATCTCTAAATTCAACCACTAAGTTATAGTTATCTTCTCTAGAATCCCCTGGCCAATTGTCAATAAATTCCTTTAGATTATTAAAGTGTTCTTCTCTCTTAAAATATGGTGGTAATTGAATTAAAAATGCTAACATTTTTCTCGCTTCAATTATTGGCTCCATTGCCTTTAAAAAACGGTCTAAATCATCCATACAATAATTAATATCTAATTTGCATTCATGGGTAATTGATTGAGGAAGCTTAGCTGAAAATAAAAAGTTATTTGGTGTTTTATCAACCCAATTTTGTACTACCCATTTACCAGGAATATTATAAAAGGTTGTATTTATCTCACTTGTATAAAAAATTTCCGAATAATAAAGTAAATAATCTTCTTTTTTTAATCCTTTAGGATAAAAAGGACCAACCCACTCATCATAACCCCACCCTGATGTCCCTATTAAAACTCTACGATCTGTCATTCACTCTAAGCCTTAATTCGCTTGCTCACTATCCCTTTAACATCAAATATGTATATGATTAATAATTTAAGGTATTCATAATTAAACTATAAAAGTTACTATATTTTCTAATTTTTAACCCTAGAAAATTCATTTTTCCCTCAATAAAACCAGTTATTACCATAATAATAAATAACTGTAAATCATATCATTTCCCTTTAAAAATTTATTTAATATGACCATAAAATTTTTAATCAAGGATTTACTCTAATATTTCGCCGGTGGTAACTTTACTATCGACAATTATTGGTGAGAAAATATCTCATCCTGTATGGATGACATACACCTTTAATTGGCAATGCCACGTGGAAGTACATCTCATAAAGCGAAACATGCGAGAATTTGATGATAACGACACTGAAATATAAGATCCACGACCATACTGCGCATAGAGTACCTTATGAATGAGATGATACAGAAAGCGATGTGCTACGCCAAGCATGAAAATCATGCTCATAGGAACATACTCCCTATATAATACAAGTCTTTATCATTTCGTCTCAAATCGTCATTTTTGATATTGAGTGATCTAAAAATCTACTCAATTGATTTACCGTCTCCGAATACGCAAACCCTTATGCAAGCAATCTGAATCTTTCCTCAATTAAACGCCAATACGCCTCCGCTATTTGGTGGATATCTAGGCTTGGGCACCGATGAAGAGCGTGACTAGCTGCGATAAGCTCGGGTTAGTCGCAAGAAGACGCTGACCCCGAGATGCTCGAATAGGACATCCGCTTGCGGCCCAATAATCCGCAAGATTCCCGGCAGGGAAGGGGAACCCTGGGAAGTAAAACATTTTAGTACCAGGAGGAAAAGAAAACAATAGTGATTCCGTTAGTAACGGCGAGCGAAAGCGGAATAGATCAAACCGAATCCCTAGGGAAACCTATGGGAAATGTGGTGTATGGGCCTTGTACGACCTCTCTAGAGAAGATGAATACCCCTGGAAAGCTGAGCCATAGAGCGTGATAGCCGCGTAATCGTAATCTAGAAGGCTGCTGCGAGTGTCCCTGAGTAATGCGGGATGGTTTTCTCGTATGAACGTGCCAGATACACGCTGGCAAATCTAAATATGTCCCAAGACCGATAGCGTAATAGTAGCGTGAGCGAAAGATGAAAAGTAACCCGGAAGGGCCTTGAAAAGTGCTTGAAACCAAATAGCTTAGTAAGGATGCAGCCTGAAAGGACAGATTCTGTATGAATGAGTTCTGGTGAC
>JBHLOG010000122.1:0-10228 GCA_048940765.1 Promethearchaeota archaeon
GAATCCTTTTGATCTTCATTATAATTGGAATTTATAGTGGATTTCGGTATCCATACTTCTTGCTCGTTTGGGAACTCAATTAATAACGCTTTTGATGAGGCTCCCTTAATAATACCAGTGATTTTCATTATTTCTTTTTTATCTTGATTTTTTGATTTTTCATTTAAATAATCTCAATATAAGATTATGATTAAACATATTTTGGTCCTTATATGAAGATTAGAAAAAATATTATCATTATAAGTCTAATAGTTAGTTTTTTCTGCTATAGTGTTATTTTTGAAAAAGATTCTTATTTATCTTATACTTTAAATACAGAGACACAAGTCCAAGCTGAATACCCAGATTTACCACTCCTCTCTACTTCAAATAATAAAGATCATATTAACGATATCATAAATAGTAAAATTTCACAATATTATAGTCAAGGCTATTTTTCGCAGTCGTATAAACCTTCCATCCAAGCTGCCTATCATGTACTGTTCATTCTTCACGCCCTTGATAAACTCGATGGAATAAATCAATCGTGGTTTGTAGAATATATCATGTCTCATTATGATCCTGAATCTTATATCTTTATGGATGATCTAGCATATCGATATTTAAACGCTGGTTTTTCTCAAAAGTATTATCCCTTATCTACGGTATTAGAAATTAATTGTTATGCCGTTCTTTCATTAGATATGTTAAACGCTCTTGATGAAATTGATATTCCAGAAATGATATCTTTCATTTGGAGTTGTTATAATGATGTCTCAAGTGGATTTATAGGACAACCCTATGACTCCGCCTTGGAAGAGGAATTTAAAGTAGCAACCGCAGATAATAACTTTTATGCTGTAAAGACTTTAGACTTGCTCATGAATGATTGGGTTGGGTACGCTACAGAACGAGATGATATTATTCAATTTATTAATGATCTACAGTTGCCGGGAGGAGCAGGATGGGATGCTGGAGGGTTTGTAAATGATTTGAATAAGGGATTTGACAGTCTATATCCATATTTCGATCCAAGCTTGCTTGCTTCCTATTATTGCCTTAAAACATTACAAGTGTTTGGGATGGAAGGTACCATTCGGACTTCTGATTTTCATCAATTCCTTGATTATCTCTATAATGATAACTATTTTCGGATGAGTGAATTGGATTATAATGTGAATTATTCTAATATTGTAGCAACTTCTATTGGACTGGAACTTTCCAATATTATGGAATTTACTTCTATTGATAAGATAGCACTTATGAATTTTCTTTTAAGCAATCGAAATACATTAGGAAATTGGGATGGCTCCACCACCATTCCTCATCATGAATTAATCGATACTTTTCAAATCATTAGATCCTTGTATGATTATCAAGAACTTTCACAGTTCACAGTAGAAGAGAGAAATGAAATAGGGAATTCAACTATGTATTATTGGAATTATAACGGATATGCTTCCATTTCGGAAGATTATACCTCTATGAACCTATTGCATACTATTGTTACCTCATTTGACTTATTTGATAGGACGTCAGAACTCAGTATTCCCTCATTGTATACTCAGATTAAGGATTCTTATTTTTACACTCAGACTCAGCCAATTGCTAATTTTTTTAGCGGATATTTAGTAAAATCACAGGAATTTCTGTTAGTTCGTTCTTATCCTGTTGAATACTTTTCTTATCTTGTAGACAGCATTGCTCGACTAAGCTCTCATAAATCCACATTTTTAGCCCTTGATATATTGGATACTTTATTCAAGCTGGACGATTTTACTTCTCAATTTAACCTTCAAAAATTAGTAGATGATATTATTGTCACTCAGTTTCTTAATGACTCCTATTACGAGAGTTATGGCGGATTTATTTCTTTATCATATTTTCAGGAGAATCGTGCTGATTATTTAAGTTCACAAATTTTTTTAGAATATTCCTATTATGCGATAAAATGTTTAGAATTGTTAGCAGAATATTTGGAGTTGGGAGAGCTTAACACTTTAGGATTTGATGAGAAGGCGTTATACGCTTTTATTGATCGAAATATAATCGAAACACCAACTATGCTCTATTTCAATCCGAAATATACCAATGATATTGATATCACCTTGCGAAATACCTATTATATGATATATTTGATAAAAGCAATAGATATGTACACTAAAAATCCCAATAAAATCAAGAATTTCGTGCTTTCCAAATTAAATTATAATAACATTGAAAATGTTTATTATTGCTATAAGATTTCAGAGATTTTGGGTTTGAATATTGAATTTAACGCCTCAGCCATTCAAACTTTAGTTCATGCGATTTATGATGATGATCTTAAAGAATTTTATAAGACCATTGATCGAACATCAATTAATCAAGAAGCATTTTTATGGATCTGCGAGATGGCAAGGAATAGCGAACTTATAATTGACGCAACTTATGATCATGAAGTATACCTTGGAGGCTCTAATAAAATGAGTGCTTCCCTTCAAAACCTAATATTACGTGATTTTGGAAGCTATATAACCTTTAAGTTTGAATGTGATCAATTAGGTACTTTTACATTCACTAAATCAGGAGATAATACCTATTCTCAAGAGATTTTAATTCCGCTCCTTCCCGAAAATTATCCTGAAATTCAAGGAAATCTTTGTGCCTATGAAGGAAGCATACTAAAAGCGGAGTATCCCGTTTCCTTTACAACTACATATGAATTAGAAAAGAATATAGCAATAGAACGTGAGGAATATATAGTTCACATGCAGATCAACAGTTCTTTAATTTCTGGTAATACATCTCGCCATGAATTAACATACGGAAGTGCTTATATTCAAGTTTTTATAGAGAATACTCTTGATTCCCTTGAATATTTTTCCCATAACAAGTCAACCGAATTTAGTATGTTTACGCTAGATTACTATCCTCTTGTCGAAGGAAATTATAGAATTGAAATTTTCCTTGATGATGGTTTTAAAATCTCTAATATTGAAAATATGACATTTTATCAAGGTATCATTCCAGTAAAGAAGAATCCTAATATTGCACCTGCCATTCCTTTAACTGTTACATTTATTCTAGTTCCAGGAGCAGCACTGGTTATCACCACTCAACAGCTGGAAAAAATAAAAAAAGAAAAATTAAACCATTCTCATTAATTTTTTTGAGATTCTATTTAGGAAGAAAATAATTAAAAATAGAATTATCTAATTATAAAATAAAAAGACAAAATAGCGCAAATGTAAAATGCCAATGGAAAAAGATTATACATGGGCAGTTTCACTAATAGGTGGGATTTTAGCGTTAATAGCATTTTTTACACCCACAGTTTCTATAGAAGCCTATGATGGATCGATTTATTTATGGGTATGGGGGCTTATATCATATGATATTTATAATTCATTTTTAGGGATCTATGAGAGTGATACCGCGTTTATTGACAACCCTGATATCCTTTTTCCTTCAATTGTGTGTTCAATTTTTTTAATTCTCGGTATTCTGATTTTAATTCTAACTTCATTAAACTATCGAAGTCGTATAAAAAATAGAATTGGGAAACCTGATTCATGGTTATTTTCTTCACTATTGATAATTGCTTTCACAATAGCATGGATTATCGCAATGGATATTTTTTGGGAAGGTTATCCTGCTTTTTGGGATTACTTTGATCCTAATTTTGGTATTATCGGTCCGTTTTTAGGAAGTGGGCTTGCAATAGCAGCGTTTATCGCTGCAAAGGTTTTACAAAGACAAAAAAGAGAAGTGATAGTCGTCCCTAAAACCATGCCATCTTCTGCTGCAAAAGCAGAACCTTATTCCACCTTACCTATGGACCCTTCTATTAAGGTAAATTTCTGTCCTGAATGTGGACAAAAATTAATAAGTAAAACACAGAAATTTTGTATGGATTGTGGATTTAAATTCCACAGCTCTTAATAATTTCTTTTTCTTTTTTATTCTTTTTTTTGAAAATTTGATATCTTATTTAGGGCGTTTAAACTCCACTACGGTTGCTTTCATAATCTCTTTTAGAAGTTTTAGCGTAAGTTTAAGATTTTTTCCCATAGCAGATCTTCTTTTCTGTTGTAATTCAGAAGATAGACCTGAACATCATAGGCAGTTATTATTAAATAATTTAATTGAACGAACAGTATTTATTTTTTATAGAAAGCCGATATTATACACTATTGGACACTATGTAAATAATTAAATATTTAAATATTATCAAGTTAAATTACTCCTAACAATACTTTAATTATTAATTAATTGTTTGAATTTTTATAGAGGTAGAAAATTATGAGTGCAGGAAAAGTTTTTGCGTTTTTGGGAGGCTTATTAACTTTAGTAGGGACTTATGTATTTGCACTTTATGGTATTACAGGTGGTGTTGGATCCGGTATTGGTTTTGCTATGAATATACCTGATTTATTTACCGAGGCTGATTCTATTGCTACTTTATTAAGCACTCCAGTTGCGCTTTATTACGTATATTTAGTACTATTTATCGTCTTTCTTGGTGCTGGAGTATTACAAATGCTTAGTATAGAAAGCAGAGCAGTTGGTTTTGTATTTTCACTTTTTCCCTTTGGAGTAGGATTAATGTTTATATTCTTAGCATATACTGACTTTCTAGGAATTAAATCTGCTTTTTTTGCTAATGTATTTTTTGGTGAACAATTTGGCGATTTTTTTCCAGTTTTAGTAAATCTTGGAGATTTAGCATTAGGAGTGTATTTAATACTCGCAGGTGGAACTTTCGGTATACTCTCCGTCTTTATGGAGCGTGATTAATTAACTTATTTATATTTTTTTTCTTTACTTCTTTTAAAAATTGAATTTTAAGTGTTCAAATATTAAAATTTATTCTCTATAGTGCAAAAACCTTACATATACGTATGTTCTAAGTTTGAATTTTATGATTTTCACTTGTAATGTTACATACTCATACCATTGAGTAATTTTTTGATTTTCAAACCATTAGTTTTCATTTAGATATTCATATTATTTTTAATCAAATCATCTTAAATTTTAATATTAAATAATCAGAATCCTTAAGAATTGCATTTTCTAGCATCTAAATAAGATAAATTAGAAATTAATGTAATAATGAACAATGGGAACTTTAACAAAGGATGAAGTTGATGCATTACCAACTAGATTTGACACAGTCTCTTATAGCACATTCTTTAAATTGTGGTATGCTTTACAGAAAGCACTTCCTACTGATAAAAAGGATGAAATATTAACGAAGATTGGAAGGACAATTGGAAAAGAATTCAATGAAGAAGGCATCGAGACGATTGAGGATTTTTTACGACGGCTACAGGAATTTTTAGAACAGGAATGGGCAATCACAGATAATGCGAAGGTAAATGTTAAAAAAGACGGAGAGGGGAACGTAATAAAAGTTCTTGCTTACCAAAACAGTTGCAAAATGTGTTTTGCCAACACTTATTATAGATACCATGACTTTGGGAGCCCTGCTTGCATGTTTCCTCAAGTTATGATGGGAATCTTATCAAAGGTGAAAAATAAATTTGGATTTAGAAACCTAAGATTTGAAGGCGTTCAGAAAGGTGGAGTTGGAGAGTGTGCAATGCAGTGGAATGTTAGGTAATTAAAATTAGATTTTTAGAATAAAAAATTATAATTTTTGAACTTTTTAAGCATTATAAGGTATTTAAGGAAAACAATTCTTTTTTTTTAATTTATACCCATTTGATTTTCTTGTATTTATCTATTCCTTTTTTCAATATATCTTCAATTTCCCTCAAAAGTTGAGGAGTAGTTTTATTTATATTAAAACAAGACTTTCCTTTTAAAAATTTTTTAAGATCTAAACTAATATCTGTGAATAAATCTGGGTGGGAATAAATAGGCGAGAAATAAAAGCTGACATAATTTTTTTGTTGTATTACACCTGCTATATAAGTGGGTTGAGGTTTTTTTCCATATAAACTTACTTCCTTATTTCCATATAAATGATACCCAGGTTTTTGCTGCTTTGCTTGAGATCCAATATATTGATCCTTTATTAGAAATGTACCTGAGTTTTTTTCTAATATGTTTTTTAACTCTATAAAGATTTTTTCAAGTTTTTCCATATTAAAAATGATTAAAGAATAAAATTTAACTATTTGAATTTTTATTTATTTGAATTTAATAGTAAAAGATAGAGAATGCAAAATCTTAATTTCAATAACTTGAGCACAAACAAATGTACAGGAAATCGATAAGACTTGGAGGGGGTCTTGTTTTTGATCTAATTCCCTTATTGTTAATGATAATACACCATTACTAAGAATTTGTTAAATAAAATTTATAATGAATTGTGAATTCCCATTTTATTCCCCATTTATATTTTGGTTGTAATTTGCGATGATAGGTTTATATTACAAGATGCAATATTATTAATAATAATCCATTTTTGTATATTTTTCACTACCAAAATGCCCCAAAAATATCACTGTCCTCAATGTAAATCGGAAAATATTATAGAATATGAAGATTTCTTAGAGTGTACGCAATGTGGATTAACATTTTTTAAAGAGACACTTGATCGTAATATAGATGATGAAGATGTATTAGCTGAAGAAGATCTACATGAATTTGTCGATACTTTTAATGAATTAAAAGATGAAAAGACCCGTAAGCGATTCTTCAAATCCTTAAAAAAAGACTTGGATTTATAATTCTAATTGTAATTTCTCTATCTGATGTTCTATATTTGATTTTTAATTTAAGTATTTTAATTTGGTTATTTTTCATCTGTAAGTTTAATATTTGTATGCTTACGTAATATCAAAAATATTGTTTGAAATAATTTATAAGATTAATATATTTATTTCCTCATAAAGAGAATTTATTATTACATATAGGATACTAAAAATATCCGCACATAAGGGATTTTTTTGCTCATCTGGATATTGGATGCCGAATCTGGAGTTAAATTATTATATAAATCATTTTTGAAAACAGATGCAGATGAAGACATAGTGTCTGGATTTTTAACGGCTTTTCACCATTTTTCAATGGTAGAATTTAAAGAATCGTTGGATTCTATAGAGATGGGGGGTTTAAGGTGGGTTTATATACTAGAAGATAAATTTAAATTGCTTTTTGTTGCAGCTGATACAAAGCATATAAAAACTGAACTTTTATTAAGTAGACTTAGTGTTATTAAAAATTCCTTTATTAAGCAGTTCGAACCAGTTTGGATAAAAAAGGGTAAAAGTTGGGATGGAGATATTAATGTATTTTTACCATTTCTTAATGAACTTGAAGATTATTATAATCAATGGATAGAAGTAGAAAATTTAGAGCTAGTAGCAGATTTTTTTGATATTTTAGGTATTTTCCAAAAAATTCTGATAATGTTAAGAAATGTTATTGAGAAAAAAATGTATTCTAAATCGAAAAATATAATTCTTAATAAAATAAATGATTTTTGCATTGATTTTAAAACTAAGCAAGATTTTATTAAAAATCCTGAACTCGAAAATATAACTTTCAGTAAAGAAAATTGGTTTAATATTGTAGATATAAATTTAATTAAAAGTGACAGGGATTTAGTTATAAAAAATTTGAAGATAATACTCTTCAGAATAGTTAAAATTATAAAAGAAACAAAAGGCAAAAGTTTAAGCTTTAAATACTTTAGCGATGAAAATATTTACGCATACATTTATAATAATATGAAATTATTAAAAGATTTAAATTTAGATTTGTTTTTGATCGAGGTATTCTTATTACTTTAAACTATCTCCTTTTATATCCTTGATAAGGTAAAGTAAAAATAATTGACTCTCTTCTGAAATTGATGAAAGGTGGCTCCTGCCAAAAAGCCTCAATATAAGGCAAAAATTTTCAAAAGGCAGAGTAGGTTATTCCTATGTGTAAATAATTACACAACCAAAAGACAAAAATCCAGGGGATTGACAGGAGCCATATTTTTTCTAATTATAGCCTTTATCATTTTGAAGTAAAGAAAATTTCTGTCGTTATCTTATAAATCAGTTCTCTCATATAAAAAGTTTCGCTCATAATATATATTTATTCTCAAAGTGCTTTTCCAAGTTATATGAAATCAAAAATAAAATTTTTCATCTCTTTTTATTAAATGACATTTGAAAAATTAATAAAAAAAGCAATAAAACACTAACTTTCACCTTATCTAAAATAGGGTTTTAATTAAATAGAAAGGTTCCTAAATATTTTCTATCACATTTTTTGTTAAGATTATGGAAAAGATATCAAAAGAAAGAGTAAATAAAGAAACAAAAAGTACATTAAATTCTTCGTCAGATGAGGTAACTTATATAGATGCATATATTCTCAAGAATTTCATCAAAGATGTTTTTGTTAATCTAAAAGTTCCTAAAAACGATGCTGAAATTATAGCTGACGTGCTTATATCATCAGATTTAAGGGGTACTGATTCTCATGGAATTCAGAGACTTAAAATGTATTATGATCGAATACGAGAAGGAATTTATAACCCCAAAACTGAGGTAGAAATTGTTTCTGATAATAAGTCAACAGCGGTTATCGATGGAAAATGCGGTATAGGGCAAGTTATTGCTTATAAAGCAATGAAATTGGCAATTAAAAAGGCAAAAAAGTATGGTATCGGAGCTGTTGCAGTACGTAATAGTACTCACTTTGGAATTGCAGGTTACTATTCACTTATGGCAATAAAAGAAGGTATGATTGGATTTGTTACAACAAACACAAGACCATCTGTACCACCCACTTTTGGTATTGAGCCTATGTTAGGTACTAATCCTCTAACCTATGGAGCTCCTACAGACGAAGATTTTCCATTCCTTATTGATGCGGCTACTTCAATTATACAGAGAGGTAAGGTTGAGGTTTATAATCGTATTCATAAATCTCTACCAGATGGTGTAATTATTTCTAACAATGGGAATTCAAAAACTGATCCTCATATAGTATTAAATAAATTAGTTAACCGTTCTGCAGCATTATTACCACTAGGAGGTGAAGGAGAGGAAACTTCAGGTCATAAAGGGTATGGCTATGCTACTTTTGCTGAGATTTTATCTTCAGCATTGCAAAATGGAGTATATCTAAAGGATACAGCAGGAGTTATTGAAGATGGTCAAAAAAGATTAAAGGTAGGTCATTTCTTTTTAGCTATTAATGTTCAGAATTTCATTCCAACTTCGAAATTTAAAGAAATAACAGGTAATATTATGCGAGAATTGAGAAGTTCTAAGAAAGCGCCAGGAAAAGAAAGAATATATACTGCAGGGGAAAAAGAATATTATAATGAATTAGAAAGAAAAAAAATTGGTATTCCGATAAATCTAAGTGTACAAAATGATATTAAAGTTATGCAAAATGAACTTAGATTAAATAATTATAATTTTCCATTTTAAATGTGTATTTATTAAAAGAAAATACCTTCTTTTTGTTCTTCAATTGGTTCAGAATGAAGAAATATTGTATCTAAATTATCAATACCTAATTCTTCTCTAATATTGATTTCTAATTCAGAGATATAGTCATGAACTTGCGAAATATTCAATGAACCATCAAAAAATATATGAGCTTCTAAGATACAATAATCTAATGTAGCCCAAAATTCTAACCCATGAAATCCTTTGACTTGGGGATGTGATCTTATAACTTTTTCAACCGACTCACTTATTTGTTGTATCATTTCTGGTCCTACATCAGCGCATTTAATCTGATTTTGAATTAATATATCTTTTGGAGATTCACTTTCTATATGTGTAATAACTCTTGATATATGGGGCGCCTGTTTTTTAATTTCACTTTCAAAAAGAGAAGATATTTTATGAGCTTTTGCAAGTGAAAGAGAATCATCAACTATAACAATTAGAGAAATAAAGTATTCATTTTCAATACTGAAAATGTTAAGATCTTTAAAATTTATAATTTCTGGATATTCTGACTTCATTGAAAAAATTAAATTTAATAAACCTTCCCCTATTGATTTTTCACTTGCCATGGGATTCATTTCAACTATACATTCAACTTCATATAAAGGAAATATCCTTTTACTCAAACTTCTAATGGATTTGATGATCTCATTCGCGTGAACTATGGAAATATGATCCTCAACTGATAAATAAACTTCTAAAAATAATATTTTACCGCTTGTCCTTATTTTTAAGTCATGTAAACCAACAACATGTTCTAATTTAAAAATACGCTTTCTTAAATCTTCTATAATTAGTAAATTTATAGGATTTGTGTCTGTAAGTTCTTTTAT
>JBHLOG010000123.1:0-10176 GCA_048940765.1 Promethearchaeota archaeon
GAACTTAGAAAATCAATTGGCTTTTTATTCCAAAATCCTGATGATCAATTATTTGCTCCAACAATCGAAGAGGATGTTAGTTTTGGAGCAAGGAATTTGAAATTAGATGAAGAAGAAGTTAAATTTAGAGTTAAATGGGCATTAGAAGCGGTAGATTTATATGAATTTAGACATTATTCCCCTTTTAATCTTTCTTGGGGGCAAAAAAAAAGAGCTGCATTAGCTGGTTTGTTAGCAATGAAGCCTAAATTACTTATTTTAGATGAACCTTTTGCCAATCTTGATTTTAAATCAATTTATAATCATCTTAAAATTTTGGAGAAATTAAGAAAAGAAATGAATATCACAATATTTTTCACATCTCATAATTTGTTTTTTATTGAACACTGGGCTGAAACTATGTTATTTTTGGATGACGGTAAAATTATTTTTAACGGGGAACCTAAAGAAGGATTAAGAAATCAAAATATTACGGAACTACTTGGTTCTTATGATGATCTTATAACATTACTAAAAAATGAATAATAATACTTTAAAAAGGTCTTTTTCTATTAAATTAATTTTAAATTTACTAATTTTATACTTTAATAAAACTTAATTATACAATCTTATGCATTTAGTTATTACATTTTTTCATCAGATTAAGGGTCCAAATGTTTTGTTATCTTACCCTGAAGTAAAATTAGAAGAAAAGATTATCCAATCTCTAATTAAATTCTTTGACCTCGAGATTGATGAGACTTTTTTTGAAATAGTTCTTATAACAAAAAAGAAGAAAATTATTAATTTTAATTTTGAAATTCCTTCCGAATGGGCTCGAGGGAAAAAAGAATTCGTTATGTTATCTCTGATAATGAAAAGAGAATATGAAAGTGAGCTTGTTTATGCCTTCATCGTCGACGCTTCTTATAACATTCTTAAGACTAAAAATGTATATAAAGCCCTTTATAAATTTGATGATTTTCGTGATGATTCTGATATTGAAATCGATCTTACGTATGAACAGATAAAAAAAATACTTTTTAACTGTTTAACAAGCTTAATAACAAGAATAAGAGATAAAATTAATGGGGTTGATAAAAAAGATCCTTTTCCTTTCTCATAAAAATAAAAATATTAAAATGAAATTATTCTATTATTTATTGGGACAACTATGATAGAAAATTTGCGTTATCGAGGGCACATATGATTAACCCATGATTATGTAGCGCAAGGATACGCATACACTTGAGTTAATTGATCAGTACTTTTCCTGAAGAAATGGGCTCTTAACTTAGCATTTAATGGTAAATCCCATAGCAATGAAGTTCGAGTCAGTACCCAGGCAGGAAACATGATTATGTCCCAAAAAGGCATAGAAATTACCGCCTAACACTGAGAGAACTATTTCGATTTTATGGAAATTCCATTAAATGAGAAAAAAGAGTTAGTGTTTTAGGCAACAATAATATGCTGATTTTATTTATAACATACCTATAGTATCAGATCGAAAAAAGTCCTTTAGCTCTTTACTCATTTCAACTTGATCTGCTTGCAAATATCTATTCAATATTGCGCTTATCTGTCCACTCCATTTCTTCATAGTAGCTCTAATAAATCCTATCTGAACATTTTTATCTGTCGCAATGCAAAGCACTCCTTTGTCCACTTTCATTGAGAAAATCATTCCATCCATATATTCAGTGATTTGTAAATCAATGCCACCATAGCCTAAAATCTGACCCTGCTCCTCGCCTGCAACAAATACAGCACTACCGATTGCGCCGATCTTTTCTACAGAAATTTTATTAGACTCAGAAAATTTAAATTTAGATTGATTTAATATAGTTATTCCTGTATCATCAGTTATAAGAACATGCTTGAGTCCAGCTGTACTATTTATAATTGCAGTTAAAATCTTTTTTAATTGAAGCTCATCCTCAGAATAACTCAAAGATTCGTCAACCTATTTATTATTAAGTCTTTTAATTCTTGTTTTTATAAGATTAAAAAATATTTATTTAAAGTTAACTTAATATCTTCATCTTAGACCTTTCTTGAATTAATGAAGATATTATAAATATAAAAATTTAAGTAAAGGATGTCTTTTTCTACGGTTCGTTATAAAATATCGTTCAGTCAACCTTTTTCCTAGAAAAGTTCCTGAGATTTAATTAAATTTTTTAATGGTCTTAATCGATTCCTATAATCTTTTGATTTCTCTAGTAAGATTAATAATTTATAATTTTTCGATTTATCTAAATCTTTTTTAATTTGAATTAATTTCGAGTCTTGTATAAACTCTCTATTTTTAGTAATTGCAGATAATGCTAAAGTATTCTCTAAAATCCATAAATTCTTTGAAATTTTCGAGGCGACAGGGAAGCCATGCTTATCTGTAATAATTCCGGCAACAAAATTAGGGAAATTTTTTTCTATCCTATATAAAAAATAATTAACCTCACTTTCATTTATTAAATTATCCAATTTTATTGCACCTGATCTGTTATTATGATCTTATTGAAGTTATTATAACATTAATTGTTATAATATGAAGATAATATCATTATATTATGGAATGGAGTATCAAATTCGATAAAACCAGGCATTTCACCGATATTATCAAGATATTAACATTCAAATCTTATGTAAAATTGTGGATTTTATGTTACTTTTTAATCATCAGTATTATATCTTTGTTCTTTCCAAGGATCAGCTTTATTTGAATATCCATGAACTTCCCAATAACCAGGTTTATCTTGTGCAAGAAAAGTTATTTTAATTACCCATTTAGCACTTTTATAAAAATAAAGATCAGGAATAACAGCTCTTACAGGTCCTCCATGTTTATCATCAATCGGCTTTTCATCGTAATTTAATGCTAATATAGCAGTATCGACCATTAATCTGTCCATTGGGACCGTCGTAGTAAAGCCATTATCTGCGCAATAGAATTCAATAAATTTAGCTGTATTTTTAGGTTTTACAATATCAAAAAGCTTCTTAAAAGAAATTCCACTCCATTTTGTATCAAACTTACTCCAAGAAGTCACACAATGAATATCTTCGACTATTTCAAGATCCTGAAGTTTTTTTAGATCTTCAAAAGAATAAATTTTTGGATATTCAATTTCACCTTCAATTCTTAGTTTATATGTCTCTCTATTAATATGAGCAACACTTCCTTTCTGAAGAACAGGAAATCTTTCAGTTATATGTTGTCCAGGTGGTAATCTTGGTCTATTCTTTCTACTGAGATTTTTCGGCATTAGAGTAAAATTATAGTTCGTTTAAGTTAAAATTTTTATTAGTAATTCTAATATTATTAAATTCTTTTATAGGATAAAATAAGATCTTAATAAAATAGTAAAATTAAATTTAAATTTAGGTTTTTTGGTTTTTCTTTAATGATAATCCAAGATTAAGATTTTCTACAAGCTCACTAAATCGATTTCGTACTGTTACTTCTGTGACACAACTAACACGTGCTATTTTTCTTTGTGTTCGCCGTTCATTAGATAAAATACACGCAGCATAAATTGAAGCAGCACAAACTCCCGTAGGACCCCTTCCAGAGGTTAAACCACGTTCTTCTGCCATTCTAATTACTTTTTTTGCTACTTTTTGGCATTGCGTTGTTAATCCTAACTCTGATATAAACCTTGGAAGAAAATCTATTGGTCGAGATGGGTTTAATTCTAAAGATAATTCATTAGAAATAAATCTATAGGATCGACCAATCTCTTTTTTATCAACACGAGCTACTTCAGCAATTTCATTTAATGTACGAGGGACTTTATACATTCTACAAGCTGCGTATAAACTTGCAGCTGCTACTCCCTCTATACTTCTTCCACGAATCAAATGAGCTTCAACAGCATCTCTATATATTTTTGCTGAACATTCTCTCAAGCTTTTTTGAAGGTCCAGATTTGAAGCCATACGATCAAGTTCACTTAATGCAAATGTAAGATTTCTTTCCGTTGCATCAGATACTCTAATACGACTTTGCCACTTCCTTAGTCGATATATCTGACCTCTCAGTTTTGCTGGTATTTCTTTCCCAAAAATGTCTCTATTTTTCCAATCTATCATAGTACTAAGTCCTTTATCATGTATCATATAAGTCATAGGTGCTCCTGTTCTTGTTCTTTTCTTTTTTTGATCAGCATCAAATGCTCTCCATTCTGGACCATTATCAATATGTTTTTCAGAATGGACTAAACCACACTCTTCACAAACTAATAATCCCCGATTTTCATCAAAAAATATATCTTTTCCACATTCTACGCATAAATTAGTTTCTACACTTGAGTGCTCTTCAGTTAAGGAATTTAATTCTTTCCAATTTGAAATGTAACACACCTTTTTTTTGAAAATATTTTTTTTAAAGAACTTTTAAAAAGCTAAGTAATCTTTGTATAAAGTTTGTCGTCAGGATTAAATTGTACATTAGGTACTATTTTAATTGAAAGGAACGGAGAATCTACGGGGCCAATAATATCTTTGATGTAACCGACCTTCTGATATCTTTCATTAAAAACAGGTTGTTTGAATATTTTTTCTAATTTATTATTCCACTGTTTTGCTCTAAATATTTGATTTTTTTTAGCGGATTGTCCAATATAGAATAGATTCAATTTAATCCAGTTCTTTCTCAAGAGATCCCCTTAAAGAGTGGATGAAATTTAAAATAAATGATGGTTGCTAATATTTAAATATAATGGTTTTTTTTATGCATTTCTACATAAATGGCAAATAAATGAATTATTATATTATTAGCATTAAATTACTCTTCTAAGAGAATTTTTAGTAATAATTTTTCTGTAATTGATATTTTTTTTTACATTCACAAAAATCTTTTTGTTTGTCTAGCTCATTTAAATTTTGAGAAAGATTGAAATTCTTAAGTACACTTTTCGCAGAATTTTCGCATTCGCTCTTTAAACAATTATGAATTCCTCTACTTTTTCCTCCTCCTGAGGGATCTGATAATAATCGTATTTTTTTTAAATCATCTTGATTAACAGATTTTTTTATGCATTTGAAAAGTGAATACCACCATGGTGGTCTATATCTATTCTGATACCACAAATATTCTACTAGTGTTCCTTTTTGGATATTCATAGGATTAATAGAAATTGAATTAACACCCAAATCCTTTAAGACTTTTATAGAAAAGGAGCAATCATCAATTGCTGCCTGTTCATTAAGAAATAATGGTTTAAACATTAAATAAACTTTTACTCCAATATCATAAGTTTTGCACATGTCTAACGCATCTTTAAAATCCTTAAATGAAATTCCTTTATTTATATAGTTATATCTAATATAATCATTTACAGTTTCAAGTCCAATAGCTATTTCAAGATACTTATTAGTAAGAAAGTCTTTTAATTCTTCTAATTTTTGCATTGTAATGTATTCAACTCTCGATTCTATAACAACCTCTTTAAATTTATTTAATTTTGAGATTTTTTCATAAATATAGGTTCTAGCTCTCTCTGGTATTTCATTTTCATCTAAAAAACTTCCTGAATTGAAAATTTTTAAAACAAAATCATCGGAATCTTGATTAATTCCTTCAATTTTATTGTTAAGAGCATAATCAAATTGATTAATAATCTGTGAAACTGAAACATTTTCTCTATTTGCATCAAGATAATATCCACACATGGAGCATCCTCCATTTTCGCTTAATGCCCAACTACATCCTCTAGTTCGTAAAATAATTGTAAGTTCTTTTCCTATTCCATTTAAAAGTCTATCATTTTTTACCCAAAAATTTATTGGATGCTTTAATTGTTCTTCTCCGTAAGGGTGTCTCCGTTTTTCAGCATTTTGCTTAATTAAATTAATTTTTTCAACTAGACTATTGCCTTCTGTCAAATGATAATTATTTCCATTCATATATACTTGCTATTCTCCCGCTTTTAGAATTTTTTAGAAAATTTGAACCAATAATTAACTTACCACTCCCTATGATATTTTTCTTCTTTTTATCAACAATCAATACTTGATTATCTGGGATAAGATCTAAACTGTAATCTATCACACCCGTTCGAAATAAAGTATTTCCGCGAATTTGTTCTCCATTAAAAGAAACATAATTCGAAGTAATAGAACTTGGAATCTCAATTAATCTTCTTAGTCCATTAAGGGTCAATTCAATTTGACCAGTAGAAAATTTAAAAATCCCCAATTTTTCTTGAGTTTTTAGATCTTTTAAATCAATTTGATCCTTAAATCTGATACGAATCGGTTTTAGCCCATTAGTTATAATTTTATTACCTGTTCCAATACCAAACTGATAATCTAAAATTTTAATGAATTTCCTAATCCAAGATTTTGAAAAATATTCATTTTTAACAATGTTGTTTTTCAATTTAAATTTATTTTTATATTCGTTGATTAAATTTTCTAAAGACTTAAGTGATGCAAAAGAAGTCGTTTTATCCTGAATTTCTGAAAAAATAAAATTATGCTGCAACTTAATTGAAGCTTTCTTTATAATTTCAAGATAACCCCCTGTTAAATGGCAAAGAATTGGGATCTTTCTATTATATTTTTCCAATAATTTAATAAGCATTTCTGCTGTGATAGATATTTCCTCATTATCCCAATCACCAGTTACAGAGATATCATAAGAATTAACTGGATATATATTTTCTAATTGTCTTGGTATTACTCCTAATGGTGATGTCAAAATAAATTCTTGAAAATTTGGAAATTCTGGAAATTTTCTTATTACATTATAAAATGCCTTATGTGATTTCGATTTTGAATATGGTTTCTTAGCTGAGCATGGAAGTAAAATTATTAACGTTGTCCATGGTTCAGGTTCAAATCTTTTAATAGTGTTTTCTCTGAAATATTGAAAATCTGGTCTATTATATGATGAAGGCCCAAGACATCTTATTGTTTTATTATTTTGTATTGTTGGTGTTTCATATTTAAGATAATCATAATAATCTTTATCTAATACCTTTAGTATTGAAATTAAATTTGCATCATCCAAAGCAGATTTTTCAACGAACACGCGAAAATCTTCATAATTTAAATATTGCTTAATTTTTTTCATGTAATTGGAGGCTGTAATTAAATTGTGGAAACTCAATAAATCAATCTTTTCAGAGGAATATTTATTATCTAATATATTAATTAAATTACCTTTACAAGCTAAACAGGAACAAGGTAAATATTTAACTTTATATATTGGTAAAAGATACTCTATTGTATCATAAAAGTTTTCTGCAGATAAAAACATTGAATAAGAACAATCAATTAGATCTATTCCCAAATAGATAAGGAGGGGATAATATTTTGGAATGATTCTACCAGAAGCCATAGCAATTAAATTATTATCCAATTCGTTTTTAAGTTTAAAAATCGTTTTCAGAATATTTCTAAAATTCCTAAGATTATCAAAAAGATCAATGAAGTTCACAATTTTTATATTTTGAAATCGCTTTATTGTTGGAATAAAAAGATCAAATAATTCAATATAATCAAAAAATCTGATTGATAAGCCAAAATTAATATTTGGATATAAATTTAATATTTTTTCGACATCTATAAGGTAATTTCTTATCTCTTTGACTGAAAATTCCTTAGAAATACTAGTAGTTGGAATATTGAATGGAAGAATTGAGATTATATTATCTTCAGTGAATATTTTTGTATTTTTTTCTAATATTTGTTGGAATTTCTGAATTGTACCGGGATACGAAAAAATAAATCCTGTATTCCTAAATTTCTCTCGGATGAATCCAATTTTTAAGAAAAATTCCTTATTAATTTTAAATAAATCATGAGTTTCAAATTCTTGAATAAAATTCAATTGTTTCATTAATGTGCTTTTTATAGGAATAATTATATTAGGAGTTTTAATGTATAGATTTCTTTCTTTAGAAAATAGAATTCGACCTATTCTAGAATATCCAATTTTCTTAGTTAAAACTTCAAAAAAATAGTTCATATCTGTCAATAAAAGGAATCATTTATTTCAAAAAATTTTTTCAATTTCAAATTAATATGTCTCGCAAACCTATTAAGAATTTAGACTTTTAATTTCATTTCAAATATTAAAGTTTTAAATCACTATAGGAATTTTAAATTCTATTAATATTTTAGAAAATTAAGAAATTTGTATAAGGTTTCAATTCATCTAAGACAAAATTTGTAAAAGTATCTTCAATTTCTTCTGAATTATATAGATCTCTTATAAAAACAGCATAATCTTCAATCCTTTTTACCCTAACAAAAGCAAGGAGTCCATATTGCTCACCAATTCTAAAGAGATCTGTTATGAAATATCTTTCTTCAAGCTTTAAGGCAAGTTCATTATATTTTGAGGGATCTTTTGGCTTCAATCTAAGAATAAATTTGCCATCATATCCTATCTTTTTAGGAGAGAAATTGATTGAATAATTAAGGATGATACCTTTTACCTCAAGCTTTTTTATTCTGTTATGTATTGTAGATTGAGATAATTCAACATTATTTTGATTTTTCATTTTGTCCCGGATTTCATATGTAGATATTGGCTTCCTTGTTTGTTCTTCTTGTAATATTTTTAATATTAAATAATCATTTTTATCAATAACAAAATCAGAATCTAATTTAGCCTTATCTAGATTTATACCGTTTGTTTTAAAAACTCGAATTATCTCTATTATCTGATATTTCTTAAAATAAGATTCAGCCATGATATTATCAATTTTCTCCAATCCGTCATAATATTCTTCAAGAGATTTGAAAACAAATAGAGCTAATAAAGAGAATTCACCAAAAATTCCATCTAGCATTTTTAAATGTGGAATTTTTAATAGTTTTTCTACTATTTGAGGTTCTCTAGGATTAGTTTTAATTTCTAGAATTACATATTTTAAATTATTTGGGAGGAGATAAGGATGAATATTAATTGTAATATTTTCAATTATTTCTTGCTTCCTTAGAAGCTTTACTTTATTTTGAATTGTTTGTCTTGTGAGTCCTATAGCTTGAATATTTTTTGTAATATAAAATTTAGATTTCCCACTAAACATTTTAATTAATCGAAGAGCTGTAGCTCTGTTGTTAGAATTCATTATTTCATTACAATTTATCATTTTTTTATACAATAATTGATTAATTGTTAATTATTTATTTAAATTTTCATGTATTTAATTAAAAAAAGATTAATAAATTAATTATCCCTAAAATTAGTTATAACATAAAAATTTGTGAAACTAAAATGGTAAATTATAAAGTAGCTGACGAGAGCTTAGCAGAAAAAGGTAAAGAAGCTTTATATATAGCCGAAACTAAAATGCCAGTAACAGCAAGAGTTATTCGCGAAAGATTTGAAAAAGAAAAACCATTAAAAGGTATAAAAATTGCAGGTTGTTTGCATATAACAAAAGAGACGGGTAATCTTGCTCGAACTCTTAAAGCTGGTGGTGCCGAAGTATATCTCTGTGGAAGTAATCCTTTATCAACTCAAGATGATGTAGCAGCAGCACTCGTACAGGAAGGAATTCATGTTTTTGCTTGGCATGGTAATACAGATGAAGAATTTTATTGGTGCATAAGACAATGCTTAGATGCAAAACCAAATATCTTAATTGATGATGGTGCTGATATGATTGTAACTGCTCATCAGGAATATGAAGATCTAATAAACTCAGGTACGATTATAGCATGTCAGGAGGAAACAACTACAGGTGTTAAAAGATTTAAAGCAATGGACAAACAAGGAGTTTTAAAAGCCCCATTATTCCCTGTGAATGATGCTCGATGTAAAAATCAATTTGATAATGAGTTAGGTACTGGTCAGGGTGTGGTTTCCGCCATTTATGGTATGCATGTACTCTTTGCGGGTAAAAATGTTGTAATTGCTGGTTATGGGCATTGTTCTTCAGGAATGGCATTAAGAGCAAGAGGTTTAGGCGCTAATGTAACCGTGACTGAAGTTGATCCTATCAAAGCTTTGCAAGCAAAATTCGCAGGATTTAATGTGATGCCTATTGAGGTAACATTACCTTACGCAGATATAGTTTTAACCGCTACTGGATGCAAACACGTAATTGCACCAACTAAAGAAATGTTCGATAAAATGAAAGATGGCATTATACTCGGCAATCTTGGGCATTTCGATATTGAGGTCCCAACCAAGGAGATTTATGAATATGCCAAAGAAATAAAACCTATTCGAAA
>JBHLOG010000124.1:0-10144 GCA_048940765.1 Promethearchaeota archaeon
TGAGGGATATGTCCATGAGTATAACCTTGTGCATTTAAATATCGTTCTAAATTCATTCCATTTATTCCAGATTCAACTGTAACTGTCAGATTCTTATCATTTATATTAAGAATTTTATTAAATTTTTTCATATCAATAATAATTCCCCCATAAACTGGTATAGCGCCCCCAACAACTCCAGATCCTTCTCCATAAGGTATTACTGGAATATTCTCTTGATTAGCAAACTTTAAAATTTCTGTTAGTTGTTCTACAGTTTCTGGCCATGTTATAAAATCTGGCAATCCCGCAATCTTTCCTTGGAGTGTCCAATTGAATCCAATTAGTGTTGTATCCTTGGTATAAGCTAAGATGTCAATTTCTTTTGTTGAAACATTTTTGACTCCTACAATTTCCTTTAATTTAGCTTCTACCTTTTGTTTTTCTTTAATTTCACAACGATTTTCATTATAGATTAATTCAAATTCTTTTAAGTCCATTAATAATCCCCATAATTATAATATAATTATCATACTAAAATGATTAGAATTAATTTAAAATTTTGATTTATTTAGTATTAATCAAAATCCAACAATTAAAAAAATGTTTTTCAATCAGTAAATAGTTTCTCCTGTTATTCGATTTACCTTCAAATGCCTAAATCTTGCCCTTTCTCTAGTAAATTCTTTACTACTTGAGATTGTTTCATATATCTCTTGTGGAAATAAATACTTTGCTAAGTGAATTATCATTTCTTTCGTTTCTATACAATTAAATAATTTTAAACTTTCAATTGAATAAAATATTTCACTAACTAAATCGTAATTCGTATCTGTTGAAAAATCAAGAAGTTCTAAATTTCGATAAATTCGAGATACAATATTATCTAAAAGATCATAATCTTTTAGCTTTTCAAGTGTGTTGTTCATATAATGATTAAATATGACATAATAAGTAGCTTCTGATGAAACAAATCCATCTCTAAATTGTTTTATCCCTTCTGGAGTAATTCTTGATTCTAATTCTTCTGAGATAGCTCTTATTTCACGTTCTTGTTTGGTAACTCCTAAATAACGGTATAATTTTAGAATTACTACCAATTGAGAAGTTTCTAGATTTTTTAAGTAATTTGATTCAAAAAATTTTGGTTCTGACTTAATAATGTTATTTATTTTCTCAAAATCCAACCATAATTTCATCATTTCAGTAGATTTAAAAAAATAATAAGCTCCATCTGTTGCTTCAATCAGGGGTGACTCATATCTATCTTTAGCTTCTTCATACAAGTCCAATAAAAAGTTAGTAATTTTTTCCTCATCTAATTTAACATTCAATTGTTTAGCTAGATAAATTCCACAGAAATAAATATCGGGGTTTTTTAAGCTGACCATTGGAACATCTATTAGCCATTCATCAATATTTTCTTCTAGATATAATTTTATATGAGAAAAATCAAAAATTTTATGAAGATGGAAGAAGTTAATAATTCTATAAATTAGATATAATAATTGAAGTTTGAATTGAGGATCCTCTAAATCCTCAAGACTTTCAATTTTTTCTTTGTTTTTATGAAATTTATCAATTATTTTTTCTTGGATTTGAATATATTTTTTCAAATTCTCTCTTTTTTTAGAAGATTTTTCAATTAAATCTTTCAAATTCCTTAATGCAACTATAAATTCAATGGAAAGGAAACCCTCAGATTTCAAACTCAACATTAAGGGAGCTACTTTAATATCTACAAGATAATCAACTATTTTTTCTAAAAATATTTCATAAATTATAGGACCAAGTTTTCTTTCATAAAGTTCTATTAAGGATTTTATACTTTCAAAATCTTTATCTCTTAACTCTAAAAAAGGATCTAAAAATTCATTTTCAATTTCAGATTTTTCAAATCCAATATCTTCAAAGACTTGAGTAAGATATGTTGTAAGTTCTTCAAGTTTAAGCTGAATATTATTCTTTGTTATAAGAGTATCCTCAAAATGATTTGTCATTTTTTCCCGAAAATATTGGTCAATATTGTTATAAAATAGATCAATCTCTTTAAAGTACAAATCTAAAATATTAAATAATCCTTGAAAAATCATTTTACTTGAAGAATAAAGATATTATACACACTTCATTGTTATCTAGAAATATTTTTAAAAAAATTAATAGTTTTCCATATTCTATTAATATTCTGTATTTAAAAAGTGGTATAAACCAAAAAGAAAAAAACTGCAAGAAATTCTTTTATAAGTTTTTTAATCTTAGAAAAAGTCATAAATTAAATATAAGAATTAACATTCTTTCTTATTGTTATATTATATTACAGTAGAATTCATTTAAATCAGACATTTGCAAGGAGTTCTTCCAATGACAAATTCTATTTTTGGTACATCTGGGATAAGAAAAATATTTGTTAACTATTCTGAATCTGATCTTATGTTTACACCACAAATGGCATTGGATGTAGGTTTAGCATTAGGAACGTATTTAGAGGGAGCTGGAATGGTTGTTATTGGAAAAGATATTAGAATGTCTGCTTTACCAATAGAATATGCATTAATTTCTGGACTTATTAGTACTGGATGTAAAGTAAAAACATTAGGTATAGTTACAACTCCCACTTTAGCTATGTCAACAAGATATTTAGAGGCTGATGCTGCAGTTATGATTACTGCAAGCCATAATACACCAGATTACATTGGTTTGAAGCTTTGGAACCCTTCAGGTGTAGGATTCTCTCCAGAGCAAGAAGAGAAAATCTCAAGAATATATGACCAGAAGAAGTTTCTTGAAATTAAATATAATCAAATTGGTAAAGTAACTCCTGTAAATGATATAAATGATATCCATATTTCAACTATTACTAATCAAATAATGTTTGATGGAACTGAATTAAATGTAATTATTGATCCAGGAAATGGATCAGGTTGTGACATTGTACCGAAATTATTAACAGAATATGGATGTAAAATTATAACGTTAAATGCTCAAATGGATGGTGCATTTCCAGGAAGACTATCAGAACCTAGTGAAATAAATTTAACACAAATTTCTAAATTTCTTCAAACAACAACAGAATTGGATATTGGAATAGCACTTGACGGAGATGCGGATAGAGTTATATTTTTGGATGAGAATGGAGTAATTGTAGATCCCATTCGCTTATTAACCCTCCTAGCAAAATATTACATTCAGGAAAATAAGTTATCAAGAGATGAAATGATAATAGTAGCTCCAATTAACTCTTCGAGTTTAATTGAAAGTATTTTGAATCCATTAAATTGCGAAGTTATTAGGTCTGAAGTTGGAGATATTAAAGTAGCAATCGCATTACAAAAATGTGGAGGTTTTCTGGGAGGAGAAACTTCTGGTACTTATATTTGGCCAAAATTTCATTATGGTCCAGATTCAATCGTAACTATTGCTACTATTCTCCAAATGATAACGAAAGCGGGAAAAAATTTGAAGGAATTATTAAAAGATATTCCAGAATATCCATATTACGCTTCAAAATTTAAGCTAGCAAATGACATTCATTTTACAGAAGATATACATCAAAAAATAATAGATGAAATGAAAGAAGCTTTTCATACTTTGAAAAAGGAAGATGTGAATATCAATCGAATTGATGGGGTTAGATTTGATTATGAGGATGGTTGGCTCTTAATAAGAAGATCTGGAACAAGTCCATATTTAAGGATATCTGGAGAATCCACCAGTGATATAAATCACTCAATAGAAATGAATAATATCGCAATGGAAAGAATGAAGAAATTAAATTTAATTTGATAATTACTTTTAAACTTTTCTCAATAGGTTTTCGAATAATTCATTTTTTCCTAAATTCCAGACACTTTAGATAAGAACTTGGGAGTATCACAATTAATATCATTTATTCGTGAAATTTCTAAAGTTAATAATTGAATAGCTAAGATCATTATTATAGGCTGTAAATCAGAGAATGTATTAGGGAGTTCAATTCCATTGGTTAATGATTCAGGCATTTTCTCATTTTCTAAAGATTCATAAATTCCTAAAATTATAGCTTTTCTTTCTTTTATTCTTTTTAATAGGTTTAATAAATTATTTTTGCGAGTATTATTTTCGTAAGGTATTATAGCTAAAATACAAGTGTTTGAATCTGCTAATGTTATTGGACCATGAGGAAATTCTGCTGTAGAATAAGCTTGTCCAAATAATCTTGCTCCCTCCTTAAGTTTCAATGCTGCTTCCATTGCCGTCGCATACTCAGGTCCACTGCCAAGAATAAAGCAATAATTTACTGATTTAAAATAATTAGCATACATCTTCACCTTTTGATGTAATAAAGGTAAAATCGAATGTATTCGATCCGGGATTCTTACCAATTCAGCCCATATTTCATTATATTCTGCTTTTGTAATGGATTTATTTGCTTTTGCAATTTCTAGTGAAATCATTGCTAGTATAGCTAAGCTAGTGACATATGTTTTTGTGGCTAATATTGATTTTTCTTCTTCACAATTTAAATCAATGGTAAAATCACATATATTAGCTAATTCTGAGTTTAGATTATTCGTTATTCCAATAGTTAAACACCCAATATCCTTTGAAATTTTTATGGAATTTAATGTATCTTTAGTTTCCCCGCTTTGAGAAATTCCTATGACACAATCTACTCTCTTTAAGATTGATTTTCTTAAATATTGAAATTCCATAGAATATTCTGTAAAAGTAGGAATTTTAGATAATTTATTAAACATATAGGACATAGCATATCCTGCATGATAAGAACTCCCCGCTCCTATAAGATATAGATGATGAGTTTTTCTATTGATTATTCTTCTTGTTATTCTATTTATCAATTCTTTCTGTTGAGTTGCTTTTTTTAAACATTGAGGAATCTCAAATATCTCTTTTTCAGTATATTTTCCTAAATTTTCAATATTCCTTACTACATTATCTTGATTCATTTAATTATATCTCATCTCAATTATGCAAAATTCCGATAATATTATCTTATATTTAATAATCTTAAAATACTTTTCAAAATATTTTTATTATGATACTTATATGTGTGGTATATTCGGGATAATTACAAATCAAAAAAAAAATGTTGGTAAAATCGCCCTTGAATCAATAAAACGTTTAGAGTATCGAGGATATGATTCATGTGGAATTTTAACCCAATTTGATTCTAAATTATTTATTAAAAAAGATGCAGGTAAAATTGATGAGATTCATAAAAAATTAAAATTAGATGAGTTCCCGAATGACTCAAGAATTGCTTTAGCTCACACAAGATGGGCAACTCATGGAGCTCCTACAAAAATCAATAGTCATCCTCATTTAGACTGCCAAAATAAAATAGCTGTTATTCATAATGGAATTCTTGAAAATTTTTTTGAGCTTAAAGAGGAATTATTATCAAAAGGGCATTTATTTAAATCAGAGACGGATACAGAAATTATTCCACACTTAATTGAAGAATATATGAAGAAAGATTCAAATTTCAAAAATGCTGTGGGAAAAGCAGTAAAAAAGTGTAGAGGGGCATATGGATTAGCCATTTGTCATGCTGACTTTCCGGATATGATTATAGCGGTTCGAAGAGAATCGCCCCTTATAGTGGGAATAGAAGATGGAAAGACTACATATTGTGCTTCAGATATACCAGCTTTCCTTCCCTATACACGAGATTGTTTTATTTTAGAAGATGATGAAATTGCTATTTTAAAGGCAGGGAGCGTAGAATTTTATGATATCAATAACCTTGACATCCAAAAAAAGAAAGAAATTCAGCATATTAAATGGAATATAGATGCTGCTGAAAAGGGAGGTTATGAACATTTTATGTTAAAAGAAATATATGAAGAACCTACTGCTCTAAGAAGAACTATGAAGATTTCTTCTGATTCTTTAAAAAAGTTCGCTGAACCATTATTAAATGCAGAACATATATACATAACAGCAGCAGGTACCTCTTTTTATGCATCATTAGCTGGAAAATTTATTATAACAAGATTTTTAGGAAAATATATTGAAGCAATAGAATGCTCTGAATTTAAAACGCAGTTGATAAATTCTTTAGAAGAAAATTCTGTAATTATAGCAGTATCACAGTCAGGAGAAACTATTGATTTAATTGAACCCATTCGATGGGCTAAGGAATATAAACCAAGTGTGAAAATTTTATCTATTACGAATATAGTTGGATCAACGCTTACTAGGCATTCTGATTATGCTTTAATAACACAAGCAGGACCAGAGATCGGTGTTGCAGCCACTAAAACTTTCTGTACTCAAGTACTTACACTTGCTTTAATTGCTTTGGAGATTTCTAATTTAAAAAACATTGAATCAAAAGAAGAAATCCAAAAATATTATAATGCCCTTTATTCTACTCCTATTATTATCGAAAATTTTCTTAATAAAAATGTACATTTAATAAAATATATAGTAAAAAACTTGGAAAAAAATCTGAACTTTTTCTTTTTAGCTCGTGGTGCATCAATTCCAATTGCGAAAGAAGGTGGTTTAAAACTTAAAGAAGTTGCCTGTCGCTTTATTGAAGGGTATTCAGCTGCACATGCAAAACATGGACCCATCTCTTTAGTAAGAGATGGATATCCTATTATATTTATTGCACCTCCAGATGAAACCTATGAAAGATTAATAGGAAATGTCATGGAATTTAAAGCGAGAGGTGGAAAAATTATTTCATTAGTCGTAGAAGGTGATAGAAAGATTACTAATTTAAGCGACATTACAATTCGAATTCCACAACCTAGAGATAAATATCATAATTTATTTAGTTCAATAACATTTATTCCAGCTTTACAACTATTAGCATATTATGCTGCATTAGAACATAATTTAGATCCAGATAAACCTTTGAATCTTGCTAAAACAGTTACAGTACATTAAATATTAATAAAAAGGATTTTTGTTCTTCTTTATATCTTTAAATTGGTCTTGATAATAAAGGCTATTGGGAGCTACATCTTCATTAACTAATGTGTGTGCTCCTATTATAGAATTTTCACCAATTTTTTTCCCACACATTATACTAGCATTAATTCCAGTCTGTGAATTTGGTCCAATAAAAGCACCTAACTTTCGTCTACCCGAATCAACTAATTTTCCCTCAATTGAAACTTTAACACTTTTATCATCGAATCTTACATTGGAAATTTTTGAACCTGCGCCAAGGTTTACATTTTCACATATAATTGAGTCACCAACATAATTAAAATGAGGAGCATTTGATCCTGAAAAAAGCATAGAATTTTTAATTTCGCTGCTACCAATATGACAATTATCTCCAATAGAACTATAAGGTCTTATAAAAGTATTCGGTCCGATTAATGAGTTTTCCCCAATATAACATGGACCTTGAATGTAGCTGCCAGATTTAATATTTGTATTTTTGCCTATATATACATTTCCATAGATATGAACATTCTCTTCGATTTTACCTAGAATTCTCTTTTCTATTCGATCTAAAACAAATGAATTTGCATCAAATAGTTGCCAAGGTAAGCCAATATCACTCCAAAAATAATCTTTTATAATATATCCTAAAATATTTCCACCTAATTCATTAATTAAAATTTGCATTGAATCTGTAAATTCATATTCACCTCTTATCGACTCCTTTGTTCTCTCAATGGCTTTAAATATTAAAGGATCAAAAATATATATACCAGCATTCACTAAATTGCCTAAATTTAATTCTGAAACCGGTTTTTCAGTAATCTTTTCTACAAAGCCATTAGAATTAAGTGAAATTACTCCAAAATCCTGAGGATTATTTACTTCCAATAATGAGATTAATCCTTCAACTTTAGCGTTCTTAAATCTTTCTAAAGCCTCCTTAAAAATTTTAGGGTCTATCATTAAATCACCATACATGAGCAAGAATGGCTCATTGTTAACAAAATCCTTAGCAAATCTAACAGCGTGTCCAGTCCCTAATTGTTTTTCTTGAGTAATATAGTTAATTTTAATATTGAATTTATCTTGACCATTACCGAAATATTCTCTAATAACTTCTTCTTTATAGCCAACTATTAATAAAATCTCGTTTATTCCTGAATCTTTCAAACCTGAAATAGTATATTCCAGTATTGGTTTATTAGCAATAGGGATCATAGGCTTAGGACGCGTAGAAGTTATCGGCATTAGTCTTTTACCTTTGCCTGCCGCTAATATAACAGCTTTCATAAAACAAATTAATTGATTATTTTATTAAAAGCTTCTTACTATTCTCAAGTAAGATCCTTAACAAATTTCTATTTTTCTTTCCCAATATCAAAAATATGACCCTTCCAAGGGTCTAGTTCAACATACAAACCATATTTATACAAATCTTCTCCATTGTAAGTATATGATCTCTGAGAAAGTAAATCAGTGAATTCCCACTTAGAAGTATTAAAATGAAACGGTTTTATTCTCACATGAGCTTTCGAATGTTCATGACTATAATTAACGACAATAAGTCGATATTTATTATCCGTAGACCATAAATAGGAAATAACATTTAAAAATGAAGAATTATCGGGATCAATAGATTCTGTTTCACACAAAAACCAGCTAGCATCTTCAAATTCTCTTCGTGGGATTGATTTTAATAAACATTTGTAGAATTCATAAATTCTTTTATTATCTTGTTCAAAAGGATTTCTTCCTAATTGGACTGGCAATTTTATTTTATGACCTCGAGTTTGACCTTCATAAATCAACCTTGCTCCTGGTAAAGTTAGTGCTATAATAGCAGCAGCTTTAGACTTTTTTTCTCCAAATTGTTCTACAGCTCTTAACTCATCATGATTTTCAATAAATCTTAAAAGTTTACTCTGATAAGCCCAATCAGCTTTAAGATGATCTCTTATTGTATTTACATCATGATGAGCTAGTTTATCATATAATCTCTTATCATAACAAAAATCAAATCCCTGCTGTTGAAGTTCCCATTCCATATCCCAATATACTTCTGCTATAAATAAAAAATTTGGATATCGTTTCTTTATCGCTGGAATAATTTCTTCCCAAAACTCTTTTTCAGGAGGAGGTCCCGCTTTTTTACCCCAAGTTCTACTAAACGTTTTGTTAGTCATTAACATTGCCATATCACAACGTATTCCATCACACAATTCAGCAATACTTAATAGAGTGCTAATAGTTTTTTGACGCATTTCTTTGGAAAATGTATTTAGTTGAATTGTATCTGTCCAAGGAGGAAAATTAGGATCACGACCATAAGCAAATACTTTCTCTCCAATACTGAAATAATCATAAGGGTGGGATATTAAATCTTCTAAGGATCCTTCAATGAATAATTCTGGTTCAAATGTCCATAGAGAATCAATTGAAACATGGTTAGGAATATAATCTAATATTAACTGAATATCTCTTTCAGATAATATTTTTCTTATTTCTTTTAATCCTTCAATTCCACCAATATTTTTATTTACATGATAATAGAAAATCGAATATGGCGATCCTACAACATCTTCATCTCTCAAATCAGGAATTGCCTTTTTATATTCTTTCTGTAAATCTGGATGTTCTAGTGCTATCTTTTTACTCGCAGGACTTCTCTCCCAGACACCCATTAACCATACCGCATCAAAAAATCTTATTTCTTGATTAAAAATTTCACTAGGTATACTTTTTAGATCAATAGGCCTATTTAAAGTCTCAGATAGAAGATGAAGCCACGGTAATGTATTAATCTCATAGATATTAGGATTTTTTGGCCATTTTTTATGCTCTGTTGCCATTTTAATATCGATCTCTTTAATTTTAATAAATTATTGAATTCAGAATAGATTTCTTACTTTATTATATAAAAACCTTAGAGAATATATAATTAATCTTGTTTATAAAGAAATTATAACATTTTTAAACAATTTAAAATGTTAAATCCTTTCTTTTAATAGAAATTAATTATTAGTACAAAAGTATAAATTACAAAATAATTATAATTTCAATAGATAAACAATTAAGATGATAATTAATGAGTGAAGAAAAAGAAGCCTTAAAGAAGCTTATTATGTTAATTTCTGATTTAAGATCAAAGGATGAGGAAAGATATAATTCTCATGTAACATTCATGAATGAGGTTGTAAAAATGATTAGTGCCATTGAATCTCAAATGAATAAACATTGGGCAACTGTACTCGAAACA
>JBHLOG010000125.1:0-10092 GCA_048940765.1 Promethearchaeota archaeon
GAAAGTTTAAGAGCAAAAATAAAAGCGTTATATAAGGAAATAAGAATATCGATTAAGCAAAAATGAGAAGTTAATTAAAGGTTTAACTTAGTTTGAGGTCACTTTTATTTAGAACAAAGAGAAGGAATGGACAAAATAGGGAGAGTCTTATTATATCTTTTTTCCACATTCTTCACAATATTTAATAGTATCTCCATTTTTTAATTCAGAACCACAATTAGAACAAAAATTAGGTTTTTTAGGTAAAGGAGAATCTTTTTTTATTATTTCATAATCAAATGATTCTATTTCTTTTGGAGTATGGTCAAGTTCAATATTACAATTTTCACAGAATTTTGTATTAGTTCGCATATATTTTCCGCATGAAATACATCTGAACCATAATTTAAGACCACAATTTCTACAAAAATCACCATATTTAGTTGTAGGAGCATTACAACGCGGGCAAATTTTCTCTTCTGTCCAGAAATAATGAGACATCATCTGGAATATGATAATTAAAAATATTGATATAGGAAGTAGAATCCACCAAAATGGATGGATTAATAAAGACAATATAAAGGATAGGGATGTAACTAAAATAAAGATTAAAATCCAAATACAGTAATAACTTCTCTTCCTTATATTTCCAATACTAATACTCACAGAAATACCATTATTTTTTAAAATAATTTGTGTAAATCATAATTTTTCTTTAATTTTAAGGTATTTGGATAAATTAGTTATTTAATAGATGTTCTGCAATAGGGGCAGATTTCTGTATCATTATCAATGTGTTCTCCACATGCAAAACAAACTTTTTTATTATCTCCATATAGAATCTTTTCTTCTTCTTTCTTTAGATTTTTAACCTTTGATTCAATTTTTTTTTTCTCAGACATAGTTTAATTTGAATTAGAATCTAGTTTAATTAAATAAATTGCCTAAGAATTAAATAAAAAAATGGAGTCCAATATTTAAGAATAGTCAAATATAATAAAATTTAAGAATTTTAAACCGTTATTTCTATCAAATATATTGTATTAAAAATGAGGAAATTAAAATATGCCAGGTTCACATGGGAGTCTGACTAAAGCTGGAAACTTATTATAGATATTCTATTTAAGCCAGATAAGTTAAGATGCAGACTCCAAAAATTGAGCGAACAGGAGTCAATTCAACAAAGAAAAAAGCTCCAAGAATGCGATTCCGTGAGCTTTATATCGAAAGATATGTTAAAGGTCGATTTGGGGGTCAAAAGGATAGTCTTGGTGCTAAAAGATCTCAATTCTCAAGAAAATAGATATTTTTTCAAATTCTAATTACTTACTCCAATCGTTTGAAGTTGAGTTTTTAATTTTTGAGACTGTTTTAAATAAAAGTGAGATTTATCACGATCAAGACCAAAAATATTGCAATAATCACTCATTAATAAATTCCAACGAATTGCTCTTTTCATATTGCTGATTTCTCTTAGTCTTATTTGATTTTCCAGATTTTTTAATAGATAAAACGCTTTTTTTGCATCTTTCCTATGATGAATATAGAATTCAGATAATTCGAGGATTAGATCAATTTGAAGTTTAAGGAGATCCTCATCTTCAAAATTTAGCCCAATTATATCAAAACCTGCTTTTAAAAATTTATGTGTTAGCGTTAAATTTCCTTGTTTCTTAAAATCAATCGCTCGATGGAGGAAATACCTCATTTTTATAGGTACATAATTATTTCCAATTTCTATAGTGTTCTTGAAACAGGTTTTAGCTTCTGCAATTTTTTTTTGTTCTAAATAAACCAATCCAATATAAAGGTATGATAAACCTAGAAATTTTTCTTTATTAATTGAAATTTCTTCATTTTCTAAAAAATTGATAATTATATTAAAATGATCTAAAGCATTCTGAAGTTCTTTTTTTTTGAAATATGAAACTCCTAATTTATAATGGATTTTTATTATATATTTAACCGAAATTTGACCCGATTTAGCTACTCCTAAAGCATTCTGCAAATAGTTTAGAGCGGTATCTTCTTGATTTAATAATTTTGCAATTTTTCTTAATTTAAGCAAGATTGATACAACTATTTTTCTTTGTTGATTCTTATTAAAAATGATTAATGCCTCTTTTAAAGTATTGACTGCTTCTTCAAACCTATAATTTTTCATTAATTCTTCAGCATTAATATATTGATTAATAGATTCTATTTCGTCAAAAGTAGTCGGAGGTTTATTGAATAAATCATTATGAATATTAAATAATTCTTTAGTAATTGAACTTTCATAACTCAATGCTGAAAGAGGGAAATTATTTTGATCTTCTATGAAATTTTTGGCATTGTAGATAAGTTCCTTAGACGGACGAAAATTAATAAATTCTGTTTGTTTTAATTTTGCTGATTTTGTGATTTCTATAACAGAATCAAAAATCAACCTTGAAAATTTAATCCAATTTTCAAGATAATTTTCAAATTTAAACTCTGGACTCTCTTTAAATAAAATATTTAAAATCCAGGGAGTATAGCTATCAAAGAAACTTCTGATGTAAAATTTGTCATATTCTATATCTTTGAAATAGGTAAAATAACCTTTCTCTAAAATAAAAAATTCCTCAAAATTTCCATGATTAGAAAATAGCAAGGTTTCGGAGGTTCTGATTTTAGGAATACCATATTTCAATTCCCAAGGTATTTTAAAACTAGGTATCAATCCTACATTTTTTAGAGAATCTATAATTCTGGTATGTATAGTGGGTGAAAATCCTCCTAATTTATCTCTTTTATTCATCAAGGATATTCTTAAACGATTTAGCCATGTAATTTCATTTTCATTTTTGAATAAATCTGGAATTACTAAATTTAATATATCACTAAGTTGTTGCTTTTTTCCTTCTAAGGGAAATTCATGTTCTATAGTTAATGACATAACTAAATTCCTAATTGCTTTCATTAAATAAAGGATAATGTTATACATATTTTGATCTAAATTCCAAAATTGGAAAGCAACAGAAAGTCGAAAACTAACAACTTCAAAAGGAATATTTATTCTTATTGGTAAAGTTACCGGAAATTTTATCGAAAATAGAACTAATTTCTCTTTCTTTAAACTGTATCGAAAATAGTTTTCAACATAACCTTCTATTTTCCATCCATTCTTTTCAATAAATTCTCTTAAATTATTTATTTCAATTTCAGAAAATGGATTAATTGACATATCCCAATAACTCTTAAATAATTAGCATTTTCAGAGAATTTACCAATTCTTATATAACTTATAGTGAATTTAAATATTAAATTTTGTATCAAGGTTCGGATAAAGATTTAATAGTCTGTATTTATTTGTAAAAATTGTAGTTTTAAGAAGATATAGGAGATTCCATTATGGACATTACACGATTTAATAAAGAACTAGGAATTAAAATTGCTGCAGCAAAACGATTTGAAAAAAATGGTAATATTAAAGCCGCAATACAAGCATGGTTAGAAATATCTGAAATGGCACTTAATTTTTCTAAATCTCGTAATATTGAGGCATCATTTAAAAACATGATTCTCAATAGAACAAAAAATATTTTTCAACATATAAAAAATTTAAAATCAGGAAAAATAGAAGATGAAACGGATCAAAAAGTATTAGAAACTACAAAAGAAGTGTCCGCAATAGAAAATTCCTTTAAAGGTACGCAAAATGAGAAATCTTCTTTAGAAAAACAAGAAATAAATGAAAATATTATTTTAAAATCAAAATCCGAGGGTAAAAGTAAAAAATTAGATGATTCAGAATTAACAAGTTTACCTAATGGATTTGAAGAAATAAAACCTTCAAAAGACTTTAAAATAATAACTCCTCATGATGAAAATTTTATGAAAAAACATCTTGACAAAATGGAAGAGAGCGAGATTTTTAAGCCTCAAAAACAAGAAAATATAAATCAAAATTTAGATACACAAGAAAGATTTAATTTTGAAGACCCAAATGACAATAAGGTTTTGATTTGTTTTGCTTGTGGTTATGATAAAAATTTATTAACAGACAAAATCTGTAAAAATTGTGGAACACCATTAAATTGAAAGTTGTTAAAGTAATTTAAATTTAGAAGTCTATCCTTTTCAAAATATTTCCAACATAACTAAAATTTTTAGCATTAGGATAAGGATTGAAAATAACAATTTTCATGTTTTTTTATTATTAACCTTATTTTTCGAGTATTGAATTTTATTGTATTTTTTAATCGCACGAGCTCGCCAAATAGTATTCCATTTATTGAACCCAGATTTAACAAATCTTTCTCTTTTATAAAAATCGTAACAAATCCAATTAAAAAGTACAAAGAACCTTTTTGCTCCACTCTTTTTAGTTAATTTTCTAGATTTAACATTTAAATCATTTCGAAGGTGTTCAATTAATTTTCCCTCTACATAATCCTGCAATCTACCTTCAATTATTGCATCTTCATAATTAATTCCTTTTTCTATGAAATATTTTCTCACATCATCAAAAATATTACCCCTACAAAGATGAATAATTTCACTTTCTGACTGAAAATTTAATTCTTTTAATCCTTCTTTAACTAATTCTACTGTTTTTTCAAGTGGTTTTTTATTTTTCCAATTATCCCCTTGAAATAATTCTACATCTAACCTTCGAGATATTAATTCACCAGTTTCTTTTCTTAAGAACCCAATAAACGCATCTCCTACAAGATCTCCCGTACCTGCATCATCTATTTCGATAGTCATTTTTATTTTTTTATTTCTATGTATATTATGTAAAAGATTTTAAACATTTCAAATTTTTTAAAGTTTAATATAAAAGAAAGTTAAATAGAACACTATTAATTCATACTATGCAAGATATTTTCCTATAATTTTATGATGCTGATATTATGGACATAGAGCTATTAATGATTGGAAATGAAATTCTTATTGGAAAAACTCAGGATACAAATTCTAATTGGATAGCAAAAAGAATTACGAAATATGGACATAAAGTTAAGAGAATAACTGTAATTGGAGATGAATTGGATACAATCTCAAGAACATTACAAGATATCTTGAACCGTAAACCAGATATTATTATCACCTCAGGAGGTATTGGCCCTACTTTTGATGATATGACATTGGAAGGGATCGCCATAGGTTTGGAGCGAAAGCTAGAGTTAAATAAACATGCTTATAATTCTATTAAAAAGGCTTATGAAAAGGCTCATAAAAAAGGATTATTACAACTTGAAGGTATGACTAAAGAGAGAGAGAAAATGTCTTATCTTCCACAAGGTTCTATTCCTTTACCAAACACAGTTGGTACAGCTCCTGGTGTAAAAATTAAGGAAGGAAATACAACTATTTTTATATTACCAGGAGTGCCTGCTGAAATGAAGGCGATGTTTAGAAATATAATAATACCAATTTTAAAAGAAAACCAAGGTAATTTCATTATGAAAGGATTTCTTTTTTCAGGTATTGGAGAAAGTCAGATTGCAGCATATACAAATGAATTAGAAAAGAAATATCCTCAATTATGGATTAAAACACACCCGAAGATTGGTTTATCCGTTGAAGTGGAGGTTTCTATAACTGCGTTTAATGTTGAAAACGGAGAACAACTAGTTGATAATGCATTAAACGAGATTAGAGAAATTGTTATAAAACTCAATGGAAAAATAAAAGAAAGTTATTAATATAAATTTTGACGCTACCGTGCAGGTAGAATTTTCAATAAGCACCCATTTAAAATGTTTAAGCTTATTTCATTAACATCATTAAATGTCGGTAATTTCAATATTTTGGACATTTTCCGAAACCCTTACAATTCCTGGTTTAACCTTGTCTATTTTTCCAATAATCCAATTAGAAATTTTATTTCTCGTAAGCATTGCTGCAAATTCTTCTACTATAGTTGGATCAATAGCAAGAAGCAAACCTCCAGCAGTTTCATGGCAATAACAATTATCAAAAGCATATCCTAATTCATTGGATAACTCTTTAGATAACTTTATTGATGGAACAAGTTCAATCATTGCTGATAGATTAGAATTCTGAAGCATTTCAGTCATATGTCCTGCTAATCCAAATCCAGATACATCACTTAAAGCATGAATAAATGAAAAATCCTTGTATGAATGAATTATTCTCACTACATCTTGATTTGGTGTTGTCATTATTTTTATAGCAAGCTCGATCGATTTATAAAGTTCATTCTTAGAATAGTGCTCCACCATCTCTGGAAAATCTTTAAGAAGTCTGTATGATGCCATTATTGCTTGCAGTCCTATTGGTTTCGTTAAAACTAATTTATCTCCATTCTTTACACCTTGTTTTTGAATAATAGCATCCTTGTGTATATATCCAGAAGCTTCGCCCCCAATTTCCCTTCGAAAAAGGATAACTTCTTCGATTAAGGGCCATTCGCTATAAATTGTATGACCTCCAACAACTCTAGAATTTATCTTTTTTTCCATAAAATTTTTTATTCCTATCAAAATCCCTTCAGCAACTTCCATTGGAGTTCTAATACTTATTGCGAGAAAAATAAGCATTCCTGATATCTCGGGCACATTCATAGCAAAAATATCATTTGTTACATTACATGCGGCAATTTCACCGGCAATTTCGGGCTCATCAATAATAGGAGTAAAAATATCAATATTTTTAACAAGTACTAAATCGCTATCTGGAATTGGTAATATTGCAGCATCCTCAATCTTCCCTGCTAATCCAACTTTGGCTAATAGATTATTTAAATCGTTTTGTCCAAGCTTACAGCTTCATCCATGTATTTTTACATCCTTGGTTAACCTATATTCTGATTCTTCCATTTTCACCTCACAATTTAATCTTATTTTATTCAATTACAAATTTAAATATATAATAAAATACTGTTGTTTTTTAATTAATTTCATGTAATTTACTTCTTTTTTAAAAAATATTAAAAATTTCAAGTTTGTACAATTCAATTAATTTCTTTTATTAATTAATCTTTTCGATATCTTTTATCGATAGTTTCGATAAATAAAAAAATTAAATTTAACACAAAAAGAATATATCGTAAAAATTGGATTTTTTCTATGGAATGAAGATATCAATGTATTTAGTAGTTTTTCTTGCTATATCAAATTGATCTCTATAATGTAAGTCAAGTTTAATTTCATCTGCAGTTGGATCGAAAAGGTTTTTCTTAAGTTCTTTTTGTTTATCTACTTTAAGAACATAATTAAACTGGAAGTATTTCCCTGGTTTTAATTCGTTAATGTGAAGGAATTTTGGAAAACTATCTTTTCGTTGAAAGATGAGATACGAGGGTATTTTTAGTGATATTTGTAAATCTTTAAAATCGAAATTAGAGGGATTAGTTAATTTAAAGTTAAGGTATATTTCATTCCCTATTGTTTTTATGTTCTTAAAGAAAAGTATTTCTTTAGAATCGGTAATTTCAGATTCAATTTGTTGATAATAAAGTTTATCATTGAGAATTTTGGCGTTTAACTTATTTTTATTTATAAATTTAAGAACTACATCTTTTAATTTGTCAATATCTAATTTGATGTAATTTCCAAGTAATTCTAACTTAATAGGATTAATAATTTTAAGATAATATTTGATCTGATTTAGATTTAATGAATTAGTTGCTTTTCTAACAAACGTTTTTAATCGATTTATTAATAATTCTTTTGAAGCATTAAATTTATTGAGATAAGGTCGTATATACAAGTTAAAAATATTATTATCTTCGAAAATTTTTTCTTTTCCTAAAATTGCATCGATCTTATTTTCTACCTCTTCAATATAATTTTGTATTTGAGTGGAATTCATATCAATTAATCTTTTTGCGTCTGAAAATTCATTCTTTTTTAATAAGAAATCTAATTTGGCATTCAACCTCTCAAAATCATCATTTAATCTCTTCATTCCTTCAATTCTCTCTGTAATAATAGTTTGAAAGTGACCTTGAAGAAGTTGGTAATTAAGTTCATTACTAATCCCGTTAATCTCTATACTTTTCGAACTTTCTATTATCTCTCCTGGTTGAATTATATATGCAATTAACTTATCTTTCATTAACTTAATTTGCTGATCTAAATCATTCAAATATTCTTGAATTTCGATTTTAGTTTCAACCCATTTCTGTAATAGATCTTTAAGGATTTCATTAAATTCTACATTATCGATAAACAATTCTCTAATTTCATTATCAAGGTTAAATAATTTTTTCCTGATTTGGGTTAAATAAACAAGTTTGTCATCTTTAATATTGCTAAATTCAATCGCAGATACTTGTTCGTCCATATTTATTTCAAGGGTATCTTCTTTTACAAATTCAAATTCTGCTTTTAAGATTTTAATACGATTAAGAATAACATTAACTTTTTCCTTTAAATTAGAAATAAATTCTGATTTTTTCTCTTCACATATCTCAGAAATAAAACTTTTGATAATGCTTAATTCTTCAATAATTTGTACTCGAGTTTCTTCCCAATCTTCAATTAAATCAAAAGCTAATCTTTTATATTCGAATCTTTTAATAATATTATCAAATTTCTTAATTTTTTTAAGAATCTTGTTATATTTTATATTTAATTGAATTTCTGTATCGTTAAATTTGAAGTTTTCAATATATGAATTTAATTTTTCTCTAAATTGAGCAGGAATTTTCTGAAATTCAACAATTCTTTTTTGAAATAGAGATAATTCATTATTTATCCTTTCAATCGCACTATCGATGCCTGTGAAGTTGTTTTTTATATTTTTTAAAGTATGAATAATTTCATTCTTAACTTCAGGATCTTTTTCAACACTTAAAGCTTTATTCAGTTCAATTGTAATCCAAACTGCAATTTTTTTATTTTCTAAAATAAAGCATATATTTTGTATTAAAACTACAGTTTTTTTTCTTTCTCGCCAGAAACGAGACTCTAATTGATATAAAATTTTAGTAATTTCATTTTCTATTTCAATCTGGAATTCTTCAAACAAGCGTTTAAATACTAATGCAATACCTTCCCTAATATTTTCAGAGGGATTTTCCAATTCTTCAAATAAATAAGGAAAAATTTCAGTAATATGTTTACGGCAAAGATGAAATATTGCATTTATTAGTGAATTTCTATAATTTAAATTATTTGCTTCTAACATTGAATGTAAAAGATTCGCCCAAATTTGATCAAAGTTATTTTCTGCGATACTAACAAGAGCCTCAATAACTTTTAATTGAATACGATAATCTGTTTCTTTTAATAAATTAATTAATTTCGGGATTATAGAGATTATTTCTGATGATTTTTCCTTTCCAATTTCTCCAAATAACCAGATAATGAGCTCTTTAACTCTATTTTCCTCATTATAGAGAAGATTTAAAAGAATATATAGGATATTTTCTTTTGTTAGAAAATAAGTTCCATGGATTTTTAATAGTTCTGCAGCTGCTCTAGCTACGTCATCATCTTCATCTCTAAGATTAATTATAACCATGGATAATAGCGGCTCTAATTCTCGAATTTTTGTATAATCTTGATTTAATATCTTCTGGATAGTTTTTATTACATTTAATTTTACTTTCCAGTCGTTATCCATTAATTTTTCTGTATATTCTTCAATAATTTCCTGTAATTGGTCAATATCTATATGTAAAGATAGAATAAGATTCCCGATGATTTTTACTGTTAATCTCCTTACAGAGGGATCTTGATCATAAAGACGTCCCCGAATTTTATTTAATAATTCAATTAACAAATTTGGCCTAAATAAACTTATTTGGTATGAAATTTCTAACGATACTAATCTGATCCAAGAATCAGAATCATTAATAAAATGATTAATATTCTTTATTGCTCTCAATGATATTGTGGGAGATTTATCACAGATTAAATTTAATAAACTAAGACTTCGATAAAGAAGCTCTTTATCAGAGTGATTTTCGTAATCTTCGATTAGGCTAAATATCTCTACTGCAGCTTTTTCATTATGCCCTTTTAGAATTAAGTTCTCTATTTTTTCTGTATCTAAGCTTATTATTGTCAATTTTGTAGGGAGATATGTAATTTTGAAAAATAATCCTTCAATAATTTGTTCTGTTAAACTAATATAAATATGTTTTAATATAATTATGGCAAATAAAAAATA
>JBHLOG010000126.1:0-10065 GCA_048940765.1 Promethearchaeota archaeon
GCTTGTCCTGTATTGCCAATCGTACAATTCTGAATTGAACCTGAACTATTACTAACTATTATCCATCCAGAATCTACGGTAATTCCATCTACATCTACGATATTAAAGATGTTTCTGCTGACATTGCAAATTAAATTAATAATTTGAATTGCTCCTTCTATTAGAATTGCTTCAGATGTTGTATTAATTGTTATTGTATAATATGGAGGAAGATTTGATGTTATGGATACTGTGAAGTTATATTCATATTCTATTGACACTATATCTTCAAACATAATAGTTCCATTAGCCGGTGTGATACCACTTCTAATTAAATTATTATTTTCATACATAGAAATATTTACATTTGGTATTAAATTGCCGTATAAATCAATCGCATTAACTTGAAGATCGGTAACTGAATTCCGTTCCCCTCCTACAGAGTAAAAACTAGCGGGATCATGGTGGTTATTATATTCAGTGGCAATCCAATCTGCTGTATGAGTCACGTTGGAAACCCGAACTTCATCAATAATTCCATTAAAGGAGACTGATGAAGCTCTACCAATGTCCATTGCATCAGCAGTAACTCCACTTGTATCACTAATTACTATATAGTGCCATGCTCCTGTGGATACGTTAGATCCTATTATTCCATTGATATAAATCTTTAGTGTGCCGGGAAAACCAATAGTTTTTATTTCACCACTAACGCTATCAATTATTATTTGATCTGTGCCGTCTATATCAATTAATGACATATTTGTAGGTTGAGAGTAATAGACCTTAACTTGAATATGATCAATGTTTGTCGGATCGTTGGATCCTGTCTTTTCTAACCAAATTCTGAAGTTAGGATCGCTAAACTCAGAAGGGCTCCATTCCCTACCCCAGTTTGTTGTTCGACCACCTGTTGATCTATATGAATCATAATAACTGTCCCAAGAAATTGATCTATAGCTAGTATAATTAATTCCGCCGTTCCAGGAGAGTCTAATTCGAACTCCCTCATCATCATCAGCGTTCCCCTCAATGGATACCCGAATTCCTTCAATAGTACGATTTGGTATATTAAAACCAAAGTTGTACCAATCTTGATCTAGTCCACTTGTAGATGCTGATGTTCTATTATTATCGCTGGTATAAGCGCCAGTTGGGTTGGTCCAATCATTATAGGTTTCTCCAGTCGCAGTTGGACTCCTATAATCAGTATCACTATAATTATAACCTTGAAGTGAATGAGGATTCATCCAAAAATCAATAGTTTTTATTCCTGTTCCGACATTACCCACAATTACATGATCATTGTATCCATCAAAATCTAAACTACCGTCAATCTGTCCTGATATCTGATCATACGATCTCATTGAATCATCAGCAGTTCCATGATTACTATTAGAAGTTGAATCTTTAATGTCTCCGGGATCTCCAGGACCAGGATTTTCCTTTAAATGCCATACACCCTTATAGTCAGAATTCCAAACTCCCGTTGGATTTTCTTGGGGTCCTAGGGTGGAATTTCCATAGAACATGTATATAATAGTATCAATAGAAGTTGATAACAAAGGAATCCGAACCCACGCTATTAGTTGAGCACGAGTATAACTATAACTTGGATCATATAGTTCTATTTCATGATCTAGCCAAGCAGTATTATTGGCAAACGCGATATCATCACCATCAGACTGAGCCTTGTCCTGTAAGTCTGAATCAATAATAGAAATTAACACAGGAAAATTAATAAGTTCCCCTGTTCCATTAACCTTTGTATGATCAATTGTTATGATTTTATAATAACTAAAATAATTTGCATTAGGAAGCCCATTTGAAGAGGTAGAGAGTAGTGATTCTGTTATATTCTCCTTTCCAATATTTTCTTGATTTGTGTAATTTGTTATTCCATTAAAAACCGTAAATAAAGGTGTGTTAATTATTGTTGGCAGAATTAGAATGAATAATAGTACTGCAAGAATTTTTCTTTTATTTTTTAACTTTCTTATAATTCTCACCTTTTTTTAAAAGAATATTAAAATCATTTAAATGATTTTTTTTTCATCATAGTCCCCTTTTGTTATTAGACTTTTAATATACAAAAATGTAATATACAAAAATGTAATGAAAATATTACAATTTAAATTTTTATTTCCCTTTTTGAAAAACGTTCCTTTTTACCATTTTAATTTTTATTTAAATCTTTATTAAGATCAGAGTGTTCAATTCTTGCTTCTTCTTCAGTAATTTCTCCTCTTTTGATCCTCTCCTCAGTTTTTTGCGATAATAAAGATCTTCAAACATAGATTTTAGTTCATTTAAAGTAAATTCTTTAATTTCTTCTTTATATAATTGTTTCATTGAAACTAATTTATGCTTTAATTCTTCATTTTCTTTCCTTAGCTTTTGAATTTCATGTGGTTGGCTTATAATTTCAATAGCAACTCGACTTTTATCATCATTGCTAAATATATTTCCACATTTCCAGCAAAATAAATTCTCTTCATTATTTTGTTCATTACAAATTTGACATATTTTAGGTTTTTTTGGCTCAGGTTTTGGAATTTCAACAGCTTCATTAGTTAAGATGTTAATTACATCTTCATCATTTAGGTGAAAATAGACTTTTGCCATAGTAGAATCAGCAGATCATCCAGCAAGTTGCCTGATTTGAGCTTCATTTAACTTAGTTCTTGCCAATTCGGTTAATCTTGAATGCCTAAATAGGTGAGGATTAAGCTTTCTTCCTTTCCATTGTTTAGGATATTTTTTAGCTAATTTTTTTGATATAAAGATTAAGTAGTTGTTCACATGGTCGTTATTTTTAAATTCAAAAAGCAGATCTTCTGGATCAAAATCATTAGATTCAAGATATTCTTTTAAATATGGAATGGATTCAATTAAAGGCACATCTCTACTATAAGTTTTTGATTCTGATACCTTTAAAATAATAAAACTCCTATTGGACCTAATATCTTGTCTTTTAATATTAACAGCTTCATCTATTCTTAATGCTCCTTCATATGTTAACATAAATAATGTTCTATATTTGAGATTGCAATTTTTAAGAATCTGACTTAAATCTTCTCTCGATATTAAATCATTTTTACTAAGTTTTTTAGCTTTTCCATTTATCTTTTTAGGAAGTAAGCTTATTAAATCTTGTCTGTCAGAAAATCTGAGATAGTTCTTAATTCTATTAAGGTGCATATTCTGTGTGCTACTTGAAAGATTATTCCACCATTCACAATTAAGAAAATCTTTCATATTCTGTTCAGTGAATAGACTTATATTGTTATGTTCTAAGCTAAAATCTTTATTTTTTTTTCTGCAACTCTCAATTCTTTGTTGATCATTTTTAAGTAATTTCCCAATCGTGATTAGATGATTTAAAATAGCACCATCAGATAAACCATTTAATTCTTTATAGTAATAGCTTTCAATGTTATTTTGATTAGATTTTAATCTATTCAAATACTTATAAATATAATTATTTTAAAACTATAATTATTATTGTCTTATAAAAAATGCTAGAAGTAAATCTATCTAGTTTAAAATTAAAATCTCCTATTATTTTAGCTTCAGGAATTTTAGGAGTTTCATTTTCTTCAATGAAAAGAGTAATTGATGCTGGAGCTGGTGCTGTTACAACTAAATCCATTGGACCAAAACCAAGAAAAGGTTATAAAAATCCATCTATAATTGAGATATATCCAGGCACTTTTATGAACAGTGTTGGTTTAGGTAATCCTGGAATTGACGAATTTATCTCAGAAATAAAAGAAATAAAAAAATTTAACGTTCCATTAATAGTGAGTGTTTTTGGAAATACAAATCAGGAGTATCTAGATGTAGCAACTAAAGCTGAAAATGCTGGTGCAGATGCAGTCGAAATTAATATCTCTTGTCCTCATGCTGAAGTATCTTCTATAGGTATTGACAAAAACTTAACCTATAAAATTGTACAATTCCTGAAAGAAAAACTTAAAGTCCCTCTTTTTGTGAAATTGAATCCTAATGTTACAAATTTATCTGAAATTGCTCTAGCAGCTGAAAGAGGAGGTGCTAATGGAGTAGTTGCTATAAATACGGTATCAGCATTAAAGATTGATATAAATACTAAGAGACCAATTTTATCACATGGAAATGGAGGGCTTTCTGGAAAAGCTATTCATCCTATAGCAGTAAAAAAAGTATATGATTTGTATAAAGACTTAAAAATCCCAATTATAGGATGTGGAGGGATAGATTGTTGGCAAGATGTGGTAGAATTTTTTTTAGCTGGAGCATCAGCAGTACAAATCGGTACTGCTTTATATAAAGGAGCTGAAGTTATCACAGAAATTAACAGTGGACTAACCCAATATCTAGAAAATAATGCATATACATCTATCAATGATATAAAAGGATTAGCTCATCAGTTTAAAACTCAGGAGGTGCCTGATTTTGACTGAAAATATAATTAACACAGTGAAAATACAAAACATTATTAATGAATGCAAAGATGTTAAAACGTTGATTTTTAATACGAAAAATATTATTAATCAAAACTATTTTACACCCAAACCTGGGCAATTTGCTATGATTTGGGTACCTGGTATAGATGAAATTCCAATGTCGATATCTGGTTGTGATGATAATGGTAACTGGGAAATTACAGTAAAAAATGTTGGAGAATGTACAAATGCTATGTATAATTTAAACGTTGGAGATTTCATTGGAGTGAGAGGACCTTTAGGTAACCATTTTAAAATTCCAGATGATAATTCAAAAGAGATCTTCCTAATCGGTGGCGGAATTGGTATGGCTCCTCTAAAATTCTTTTCCAATGAGCTCAAAAAGAGGAATTTAAAGCATATAATCATTGAAGGAGCTAAAATTGATGAAGAATTAATGTTTAAAAAATATTTTAAAGAGGTAACAGCTAATTTTTCTGAAGTTCATTATTGTACTGAGAATGGAAATTACGGAATAGAAGGTGTTCCCCCTGATGTTTTTAAAAATATGGTAAATAAGTACAGTAAAAAAGATCTTTCAGACTTAGTAGTCTATTCCTGTGGTCCAGAAATAATGTTGTATAAATTATTTGAAATATGTCAAGAACATAATATTGAGTTTTATGCAAGTCTTGAAAGAATAATGAGGTGTGGGTGTGGATTGTGCGGATTATGTACAATGGATCCTATTGGATTGTTAGTTTGTAAAGATGGCCCAATTTTTAATTTAGAATTTCTAAGTAAAATGGAAGATTTCGGTAAATATAAGAGGAATTTTGCGGGAAAGAAAATCCCATTATAAAGATGCCTTAAAGCCTTTTTTTCTCTTTTTTAATCTCTCTATTTAAAATTACATGATTAAACAATTTTGGTTTTTCAAAGAGATTTATTAGATCGACCATTGGAAGTGTCATATTCACAAATAAATAAGATTTTTCTGAACCATCATCATCTGCTAAGATATCTAACAATTTTGAATCAAATTCTAGTAATAGAGACTTAACTTCTTGATTCTGCTTTTCATTTAAAAATTGAAAATTTAAAGGTAGATTTTCAATATATTTTCCATATTGCTTTAAGAGAGCCGGAAATCCACTGAAAATATGACTATTAAAATCCTTTAGCAAATTATTTAATCTTTTTGATAAGAGATTAATTGTTTTGAAATTATATAGTTTTTTTAAATAAAATTCAGAGAATGTATTCCATTTCATTTTAGATTTTAAATTTATAAAATTAAATTCTCTTTTTTCTAGATGATAACTTAAATCTTTGCTTAATGTATAATATTTCCGCCTAATCGTACCTGATTGTGGTTCTATATCTTTAACATGAGATTCAATAAGACCCAATTTAATTAAATTTCGAGTATGACGAGAGATAGTGGCTTTACTCTTAACTACTCTTTTAGAGAGCTCTACCAAACCCAATTCTTTAAATATTTGTAAATTCATTAAAATTCTTAAATTAAGTTCATTTTCTAATGCTTCAGAAATTGAATTTAATTTTTTTTTACGAATTATTAAACGAGATATTGATTCAAATAATTTAATTACATTTTGACTATCTAATGCAGAAAATTCAAAATATTCAACCATTTGACGAGTTACCACTACCTTGGAAGCTTCAGTTTTCGAGACTTCCCTATCTTCTTGAAGATCGAATTTATTTCCAACTAATATAATAGGGACTTGTCTATTTTTTTTTGACTTTCTAAACGCCGATATATAATAATTAATATTTTCAAAACTGGATTTATTTGTGATATCATAGAATATTATCCCTCCATCCGCACCCACATAATAATTTTGCTGAAACTTTTTAAAACGTTCTTCGTCAATTATGTTCCATAATTGTAGAATAATATCTTCTCCATCAACATCCCTAACTTTCATATTACAGAAATCTATTCCAATTTTGTCTTGTTGCTTTTTAATTGTATTATTTTCAGAATTTTTTAAGAGTGTATTAATTAAAGTAGATTTTCCAACACCCTTGTCTCCTAAAAGGCATATTTTCAATCTTTTTAGCTTTACTCTCTCTATAATAATTTCTGGATTTTTTAATTCTATTCCTTCGGCTCTAAAATATTCAGTTACTTTTTCCATTACTTTTTCAACATCTGAAGGTTGTTGAAGTCCTGTTATAACCATTTTTTTAGTGGAAAATAGCACAACCGATGATTGTGGTCTTTTTATTCGGATGATCAACCCAGGAAACTTCTCGGGATTATATAATACTTCACTATACTTGCTAGCCAATTTATTGAAATCGATCCTTTCTTCAATTGCTGTTGTAACTGTAGCGATTATGTCCCTCGTATCTTTTGACATATTTTATAGATCATTTTTAAAATGATTTTTTCATATTATGGTTTATATGCAACGTTTCATATTTAAATATTTGTGAAATAATTTTTAAAAAATAGTAAATTCAATAATTTTACGTTTAAAATTTTTATATAAAATCTACCATTCTTTTTGCTCTTTATGGTATATTTAACGATTAGAATCATAAGTTTTAAGACATATGGAAGATTTTATTGAATATAGAGGTTTTTTTTCTAAAAAAGAAACTTTGCTTGAATTTAATGACACAATCAAAAGAAAATAGTGTTGAAAAAGTCAAGAAAATCGCGAGAGCAACAATTGATTTTCTCATCACTCATCCTCAAATAAATAATCTAAAAATAACAACTATTAAAGCTAAGTTCGCAAAAAAATTTTCATACGCTGGTGTAATAAAGAATGCTACAATATTAGATATGGCTACAGAAGAAGAAAAACAAGTTATAACACAAATCCTTAAAAGAAGAAAAACCAGAACTTTATCTGGTGTATCTGTTATAGCAATAATGACTAAACCACTTCCTTGTCCTGGGACGTGTATTTATTGCCCTGGATTAGATTCTCAGCCTGGAGAAAAAGTAGCTCAATCTTATACGGGTCAAGAACCTGCAGCTATGAGATCTATTCATAATAATTATGATGCTTACTTACAAGTTCAAAGTAGAATTCAAGATTTAGAAGCTATTGGTCATAAAGTTGATAAGATCGAATTAATCATCATGGGAGGTACATTTTTAGCTATTGATCCATTTTATCAACAAAAATTCATAAAGGGAGCATTAGAAGGAATTATCGAACAACGAGTAAATAGTTTGGAAGAAGCAAAAAAAATTGCTGAAACATCTAAAAGAAGAGTCATAGGAATAACAATAGAAACTAGACCAGATTATTGTAAAGAAAAACATGTTGATCGAATGTTAAATTATGGAACTACTCGTGTTGAAATAGGGATCCAAACTGTATATGATGAGATATATGATTTAATAAAGAGAGCTCACACCACAAAAGATAGTATAGAAGCAATAAGAATTGCTAGAGACGCTGGTTTAAAAATCAATGCACATATAATGCCTAACCTCCCTGGTTCTAATTATTCTCGAGATATTGAACTATTTAATAAGTTATTTTCCAATTCTAATTATCGTCCAGATATGTTAAAAATTTATCCAACACTAGTTATAAATGGGACTGAATTGTATAACTGGTGGAAAGATGGAAAATATTCACCTTATTCGAATAAAGATCTAATCGATTTAATTGCAAAAGCTAAAACAAATCTTCCTCCATATGTTAGAATTCAAAGAATTATGAGAGATATCCCCGCTACTTTAATCGAAGCAGGGTGTAAACATAGCAATTTAAGACAGTTAGTACAAGAAAGATTAAGAGAGATAAATGAAACTTGTAAATGTATACGATGCAAAGAATATGGAATCACTAAAAGAAAAGAATTTGTTAGTGAAAAATCATTCGATGAAATAAAATTATATAGACTGGATTATGATGCTTCTCAAGGAAAAGAAATATTCTTATCCTATGAAAATAAAAAAGAAAATTATTTAATTGGATATTTACGTTTAAGAAAACCTTCTGAATTTGCTCACAGACGTGAACTGAATGATGGAAAAACTTTAATCGTAAGAGAAATTAAAGTAGTTGGTGAACTTGTTCCAAAAGACGCAAAGCCAAATCGATACACTCAAATCCAACATCGAGGATTTGGGAAATTGTTGATGGAAAATGCTGAGAGAATTGCTTTTGAAGAATTTAACGCAAAAAAACTGGCTGTCATTAGTGGAATCGGTGCAAGAGATTGGTTTTTTGAATTGGGATATGGATTAGATGGTGTTTATGTTTCTAAATATTCATTATAGTAATTTATAGTCAAAGAGAGACAATATATTTTTTAAAGCGATAAGTTTTAACTGTTCATTCCTTCTATAATATTTTAATTTTCTTCAAATAAATATCCCAAAATTTTTTTGAAAATAAGTATAAAATTTATTACGTGATTAGTTATTGTATGTGTAATTTTTTTAAAAAAGTAAATTCGATTGAATATGGAAGAATTTGATTATGAAAAATTAGGTCTTAAATGTGGTTTAGAAATTCATCAACAACTTGATACAGAAAAAAAATTATTCTGCAGATGTCCTGCTAAATTACAAGGAAATCGTGAACCAGACTTTACAATAGGAAGAACAATGCGTCCCGTTCTTGGGGAACTAGGCACTTATGATAAGGCAATGCTAACAGAATACGAAAAAGGAATGGGAATTGTATACGAAGGATATAATGATGTTGTATGCACCTATGAACTCGATGATACACCGCCATTTTCCTGCAATGTAGAGGCTAGAAAGATTGCCTTACAAATAGCTATATTAGTTAATGCAAATATCATTGAAGAAATGCATGTCTGTAGAAAAAATTACCTAGATGGAAGTGTTCCCTGTGGATTCCAAAGAACGATGATTCTAGGTACAGATGGGTATATTCCTTTAGAAAATGGTAAAAAAATTAGAATTGATATACTAAGCTTGGAGGAAGAAGCTGCAAGAAAAATCAAAACCGAAAACAAAACTAATTTTTTTCGTTTAGACAGATTAGGAATTCCACTGGTAGAAGTAACAACTAAACCAGATATAAATAATCCTTATGAATGTCGAGAATGTGCTGAAAGGATAGGATTGCTTTTGTGGTCAACAAATGTAAAGAAAGTTATTGGTTCAATTAGACAGGATATAAATGTAAGTATTAAATCAGGAACTAGAATTGAAATAAAGGGAGTTCAGAAATTAGGGTGGATCCCTACATTAATCAATCATGAAATTTCAAGGCAGTTAAAGTTGCTTGAAATAAAAGAAGATCTCGAAAATAGAAAATTAGATGTAAAAAATCTACCAATTAATCCTATAGATTTAACTGAACTATTAATAAAAAGTAAATCAAACTTCATTTCTAAAGGTATTAAATCTGGAAAAAAATTATTTGGGATTAATTTTGTTGGATTTAAAGGAATTTTTGGAAAAGAATTGATGGAGGATTATAGGTTTGGTACTGAAGTTAGTAATAAAGTAAGACTGATATCTGGCTTAAAAGGAATGATTCATTCTGATGAAGATTTAAGTAAATATAATTTTTCAAATGAAGATATAAAAAAAATTAAAGAAAAATTAAATTGGAAAGAATCAGATTGTTTTGTATTGGTATTAGGTTCTAATAAAGAAGTAAGTAAAGCAATGAGTGTT
>JBHLOG010000127.1:0-9931 GCA_048940765.1 Promethearchaeota archaeon
TCTGTATAAGGTCTAATGAAGTCATAATTTCTAGAAAATCGTAATTTTGGATTTAATAATTTAATAAATTCTTCTGTTGGTCTTTCAAAAATTTCCTTGCAAATTATTTTTGTATCTAAATCTAAAAGTTTGCAAGCTTCAAGAGAAGGACAAAAATTTCTTGAATGAAAAACTAATTTAACATTAGATTTCTCTATAATTGGAGCTTCTTCTTCGTCTATTTCCAATTTCATAATGAGAAGTCTGTATGCTTTTTCAACCTCATTTCCTTTTAGGTTATCTATTTGAGATTTGTTATCGAGAAACCATTTTTTCCTCTTTTCTAAAATTTTTTTTTCATTCTTTTTCCAATCCTTTTGTGAGGTTGTTCTGAATTGCTTTATATACTCTCTTATTTTTGTATTATAAAGTATCAAACATTTTTGTTTTAAAATTCCTTCTCTTATTGAAATACTCACATTTGAACGAAGCTTGATCTCTTTACATCGTATATCTATGATATTTCTTCCTTGTTTAAGAGAATCTTCAATACTAACACTATAAATCAATTCAGAAATTTTCGACCATATCACTGCTGTCATACACATTGGACAGGGTTCATGTGTTGATAATAAAATACAATTCTTTAATTCTCTGCCCAAACTTTTAGATGCTTTTTTAATTACGTTTATTTCAGCATGAGCAGTCGGATCGTTTTCAGTAATTTCAGTATCATGTGATTGGGCTAAAATCTTACCATTTTTTATAATTATAGCTCCAAAACCTTTATTACCTTCTTTTAAAGATAATTTTGCTTCTTCGAATGCAATCTCCATAAATTTTTCATAAAAACTTTCATCATGCATGTGAAATTATGATATTTAATTTGTTAATGAAGAGTATATTCATCTTAATTTTAATATTATCAAATTTTTTTATGTTTTTTTACCTTGAGAAATTAGATCTTCTTGTAAAATTTGATATTATTCATCATTTTTTTTAAAAAAATTCAACAATTTGATAAAATTATACTAGAGAATACTTCTCCAAATAATTAATAAAAAGATAGTTTGAATAGATCTTTTTTCAATTGGTCGGTTTAAAATTTAGTTAGATTAGGTATCCAAATATATTATTTATTTAGCCGTAAGCTGAACTTAGAAATATATTCGGCTGCATTCCATTTACCATTTAAGAACATTACATTTTTGGAGGTTATTATTATTAATATAGATCAAAATACATCAAACGGATACAATTGTCCGTGTCCTAAAACAGGATGTTCAAATCATGGAAATTGTGAAGAATGTAAGATATATCATTCTTCTTCAAATAGTCTTCCATTTTGTCAACGCGATCATGGCTTTTTCACGAAAATCTTTTATCGTAAGAATTATGAAATGGTTCAAATGTTAAAAAGTGAGGGAAAAATATGAAAAAAGCTCTAATTTTATATGACTCTATTTATGGAAATACGAAAAAAGTTGCGATGTCATTAAGTCGAGGATTAGAAGCAGGTGGTATCTATGTAGATTGCTACTTCATCCAAGATCTTGATTTAACATCAATAACTAATTATGATGTTATAGGAATTGGGGGTCCTACCCATTTTCATGGAGCTTCAAAACCTATCAAGTCATTTTTAAAAAAAATTTATCATATTAAAATAGAGAAAAAGTATGCGTTTGCTTTCGAAACTAAAGCAGATTTTAAGTTAGCCGGATCTTCAGCAAAAAGAATTACACGATACCTAAAAAAAATGAAAATGAAAATTGTTCATCCACCTATCACAGGAATTGTTCTCGATAAAGAAGGGCCATTAAAGGAGAATACTTCAGACGTTATGGAACAAATTGGATTGAGAATTTCAGATAAACTAAATAATAATGTTGAGCACAAAAATAATACCAAAAGACGTAAAGAATCGAAAATTTCAAAAAGGTATATATTTTTGAATCGAATAAAATGGATCCTCTTGGCTGGCGGTCCATTATTTTTCTTTATTCGAGCATTATATATGGCAAGCACTGGAGGAGATTGCTTCGGCACAATAAATCCATTTTCTTCATGGTTTCTTCTAATAACAGAAATAATTATTTCAGGAATAGCAGGTTTTTCAGGGATAATTGGTTTACTATTATGGATAAAAGGAGATAAGCAACGAATTATATTAAAAAAAATAAATTTACCTAAGATTGTCTTATTTGCAGGATTTGCTAGTTATACAATACATTTTGTAAGAGTAGCAATTTGGATAAGTCTATGTGTTATATAAACTGTTATTATCTTAAATTTATTTTACTTTTCTTTTTTGATATAGCAATTTTTCTTTCCAAGTATCGAAATATAATACCTTATGCATAATATCATATATTAAAGAATCAATGTTTTCTTGTTTAATTTTTTCAATTAATTCATTTAATTTTTTCATGTTATTAGACCAAACCCAACAAATAATAATATTCGGAAGACTACTAAATGTCCAACAATAAAAGATGTTCGGGTTATATTTCTCATTTAGATATTTAGCAAGTTCATTCTTTTCCACTGTAGGGCTTATCGTTATTTGAAATAAGGCAAAAATATCCTCTGAAGCTTGAGGATTAAAATTAATTGATAATTCTATTATCCCTTCCTTAATCAATCTAGTTAAACGACGACGAACTGTATTAGGAGTGCTATTAACATCTTCTGCAATTTCTGAGATTGATTTTCGTGAATCATTCTTTAATGATCGAATAATTTCTAAATCTAAATTATCATAATTCATGGATCTTGACTGAGGAATGATATATGGTATTGGTATAGAATAGAATACACCAGAGAGCAGTCCAATTTTTGGAGATTGGATTTCTGTAATTTGAGAAACAAAAGAGGAATAATCCTCTAATTGATGAATATTCTCTAGCATAGAACCAATATACATATAATTTCTGCTTGAAAGTATAATCTGCCAGGTATTTTTATGTTCTCCTAATTCAGATATTACTCTATCCATATCCTGAGCGTTACTCTGTCCAAAAATAAATGCATAAATCGCATTTATGGCATATGGTTTCAATCTGGCTGTAAATTTTTCTATAGTCCTTAGTTCTACTAATAGTTGGACTCTTTTATATACAGCATTGACAGATAAGCCTAATTGATCTGAAATCTCTCGGTATGTTAATCTTGAATTATTCATTAAAAGTAGAATTATCTTAAGATCGGTCTCATCCATAAATATAAGAAATAAAAGAAAGAAAAAAAAGATTATTTACTTATGTTTTTTACTAAAACTTGAAATTTCGAGTTTTTTTCTGAAAACTTAATGTATTTGCGTTTAAAATATTTAATTAATTTGATCAGAAGAAATGTTCCTATTAATGCCATGACTAGCAAAATTATTGTACTATAAGGTGTAAATGAACAATGAGCGTAGTATCCCAAATAACATGGTTTACTTGCCTCATCCGGAATAATAGTCATAATACTAAAAACAATTCCACTTATTACTAATGATAAAACAAAAATAGTATAGAAAATAATAAAAAATGACTTAATAGTTATTTTTAACCAATTCACTAACTTCATTTTCAAATCTTTTCACCAATTTTTTTTAGAAATTAAATTTCTTAATTTATAGACAGAGTCTAACTAGATATATAACTAAGTTTAAGCAAAAGGAGAGAAATCAACCTATATTTCTAGAAGTAATGATAAAAATCTAATCCAATCAGTGTAAAAATTGATCATTTTTCTTATATCCTGAATACTTCCCGTTAAAAAGTTAAAAGAGAATCAATAATTAATTCCAAATAATAATAAAAATGGAATATATCAATAAAAAAAATAAAAAAAAAAGATAAGAATCGATAACAATCGCAAAAAGAGATTTTACAAATTATTATTTATTTCTTATTTAGTATTTTCTTTTTATGGATTTAAATAGACTAAAAACGAAAATTTCTTCCTCTGCCTCTATTATATGGATTAGGAGGAGCTTTTTCAGTCACTACAACATTACTAGCTTGTGGTCCTTTCTTACCTTCAACAACTTCAAATTCAACTTTATCATTTTCATTTAAAGTTTTATACTCATCATCTCGACCAGCTAATGCGGTATAATGAACAAAAACATCATTTCCCTCTTCAGAATTTATAAATCCGAAGCCTTTCCGGCTGTTAAACCATTTTACTGTTCCTTTTACCAATTTTAAAACCAAATTTTAAATTTTCTATAAAAATTCTTTAATTTCTAAAGAATTACTTATAAATAGAATTCAAAGATAATAAATTTTGACTTTTTTGGGATTTTTCCAAAAAAAATCTTATTTTCTCATTTTCTAAAATTATTATGAATGACCAAGAAAGGATTGAAATAAATTTGATTTTAAGACCATACCTAAATTTTTTTAATAGCTCATAGATTTTAACTATTACTCAACAATTTTAAAATTATTTAATGACTAATTCTAAATTTTTTGATATCGTTAATATGGATGGAATAAGGGTATCCATATCGCGAGCAAGTCATTTTAGTATAGGAACATCTCCCTATTATGCTCACCAACACGGACTTGCTATAGATATTTATCCTAATCTAACATTACAAAACGTTGAAATTCTTAGTCCGATTTCAGGAAAAGTTCAAAAAATTAAAATATTAAGAGCACCTAAGGCTAAATTTCCTGATGGGGTTAATGTGGATTATTTAATTTTACTTAGCAATCCGAAAAATTCTGAGATTCTTTGGAAAATAATGCATGTTAATCCGAATATCAAGGTAGGGGATCACATTGAAGTAGGTGATTATTTAGGAAAAACAATCCGTAATGGATATTTTGCTTATTGGTCAAGTCCTCACTTACATTTGGAAATAAGATCTGTTAATGACGCTATTCGCGCTAGAGGTGGAAAAGATTTTTCATTGGCAATTGAAAAAAAGGGTAAATCGAAAGAATTCTCTAAAGAAGTAAATACAACTCAAATTCCTATTAAAATTTACTCTGTTTTTTCAGAAATGATTCTTGCTTATTTACCAAAACATTTTTATCATAATATTTTACCATTTTATGGTCTTAAGATAAAAGTAAACAATTTAGGATGTATTTTAGACGGGGGAATTCCTCACTATAAAATTGGGACGGTAATATTCCAGCAAAAACACACTTCTGATAAATTATATCCAGTATATTTAGGATTTCACAAGATTGGAATTTTACATGAAGTTAATGAAAATTTTGGTTTTTTTAAGTTTAAAAATGTAAAATTTTATCTTAATAACAAGGAAATCAGAGGAATTTCACTTTACTTAGCTAAATTCTTACCTTTAATAAAGATCATACCATATAATAAAGATGAATTTTCCTTTGAGCCAAAATCTACTCAATATTTAAGTATATTTTCAAATGATAATCCATAGGCTTTTTTTACTTTGTTTGGACTTGATCTTTTTATTTTTTTTTAATAAATTCAACAATTTTAGTTTTATCTTTTAATTTTTCAAAATATTCACATAAAGATTCGATAATATCACCCTTGATTAAGTCTATCTCCCTTAATTTATGAGGAGGCTTGTTTGTTTGCATTTCGGCAAATTTTTTTGTGAATGAAAAGCTCAGTTTAATTTAAAATCAATTTAAAACAGTTAGTTACTTATGAATTTAAGGTTTTAAATATGATTTTATAAAAATTTTATTTAAGAAATTTTACTATTTTCCAAAAACGAGCTATGGGAATAGAATTAACTGTTCTATATTCATCTTCAACTAATCTAGATTAATAAAATACGATTAAGGGTTCTAGAAATATTTTAATATAAAGATAAATATACTTTTTATAAGAATGAATTCAAATAAGACTGTGTTTAAGACAAGCCTAAAGGGAAAAATATCCTTAGTCGATTTACTCGCAGTTTTATTATTATTATGAGTGAAACAAATCCATATAATCTTTTTCTTTTATAATTTCCACGGATTTGTTCGCTTGGCTGGTAAATTTAATTGAAAGAGATTTTTGGTGGTTGATTCCTCAAAAAGAATGAAAATTGCGATAACCAATAAAAAATCAAGAATGTGTTTAAATAAAATGTATAATCCCCAAGAAATTGAAAAAAAATGGCAGAATAAATGGCAACAGGCTAAAATTTTCGAAGTAAATCCAGATTCCAATAAAGAGAAAATTTTTATAACTTCACCATACCCTTATGCGTCAGGTACTTTACACATAGGGCATGGGCGGAGTTTTATAAATGGTGATATTTTTGCACGGTATTATAGAGCTAAAGGTTATAATGTCTTATATCCAATGGCATTTCATATTACGGGTACACCCGTACTAGCAATTTCTTCTTCAATAGAAAGGGATGACAAAAAAACAATCTCTAGAATGAGAGAATATGTATCATTACATACAGAAGATCAACAAGAAGTAGAAAAAATTGTACAAAATTTCGTAGATCCATGGAATGTTGTTAAATATTTTTCTAATACCATGAAAATTGATTTTAATTCTGTTGGAATGAGTTTAGATTGGCGAAGAGAATTTACAACGGGGGATAAAGTATATAATAAATTTATAGAATGGCAATATTATCATTTAAAAGAGAAACGTTATATTGAAAAAGGAGACTATCCAATTCTATATTGCCCTCAAGACCGTAATGCTGTGGGTGAGGATGATATTTCACGAGGCGACGAATTGGATCTGAGCATTAATGAATATATTTGTATTAAATTTCCCTTTGATGATGGTTTTCTTGTTGCTTCAACATTGAGACCAGAAACTATTTATGGAGTAACAAATATCTGGATTAAACCAAATGGTAAATATATTAAAGCTTCGGTAAATAACGAAATTTGGATTATTTCTGAAGAAGCAAAATTCTTAATTGAGAATCAAGGTAAAGATGTTAAAATTTTGAGTAAATTTAGTGGAGATGAGATTATCGGAAAGAATGCAGCTGATGTATATGGAATAAAAGAAATTCCTATTCTGCCAGGAGATTTTGTTGATACTTCTACAGCAACTGGAGTTGTTTATTCTGTTCCAGCTCATGCTCCCTATGATTATATCGCTTTAATCGATTTGCAGAAAAACAAACACCAAATTAACAAATTTCATTTAGATCAAAGGCAAATTGAATTAATATATCCAATTTGGATAATCGATTTAAAGGGATTTAATGATTTTCCTGCTAAAATCTATTGCAACAAGCATGAAATACATTCACAAAGAGATGTAGAGAAACTTGAGTTAGCTACAAGTGAAAACTATAAAGATGAATTTTATAATGGTATACTGAATGAAAAGTGTGGAAAATATCAAGGAATGAAAGTAAATGATGCCGCTAAACAAGTTTCAGAAGATTTGATTGAAGAGAATAGAGCAGATATAATATATATACCAGTTACAAAAAATCTAAAATGCCGATGTGGCGCTAAAATCATAGTATCTATTCTAAAAAATCAATGGTTTCTTAACTTTCAAGCAGGTAAATGGAAAAAGGACGCATTTAAATGCTTAAATAACATGAAAATTGTACCTAATAAATATAGATTAAATTTCGAGAATATTTTTAATTGGTTAACTAGAAGACCATGCGCTCGTTTGAGAGGACTGGGCACGAAATTACCATTTAATAAAGAGTGGATAATAGAATCTCTTAGTGATAGTACAATTTACATGGCGTTTTATACAATTTCACACAAAATAAGAGAATATCAAATTAAACCCGACCAATTAATTCCAGAATTTTTTGACTACATATTCTTACAGAAAGGAGATATAACTGTATTATCAAAAAAAATCGATATTAAAGAGAAAATTCTTAAAGAAATGCAAGATGAGTTTCTTTATTGGTATCCTGTCGATCATCGTCATACTGCGATAATGCACATATCTAATCATTTGAGTTTCTATATATTTCATCACGTAGCAATTTTTCCAGAAAAACATTGGCCAAAGATAATATCTTTAATTGAACCGGTAATCATAGAAGGTCAGAAAATGGGTAAATCAAAAGGAGGTGTTATTCCACTAGCGGATATTCAAAATAAGTACTCTGCAGACTTATTTCGGTTTTATATTTCACACGGTGCTGATCTTGGGGTTTATATGGATTGGAGAGAAAAAGAAATTGAGACTGTTAAAAGTCATATTTACAAATTTTATACATTTATTGCTGATAAAATTCAACAAATAAAGAATATTGAACCAGAATATAATAATATAAAATCGAAATTATCAAAAGTGTTATTATCAAAAATTATTAGTAAGTTTATTCAAGCTGATAAAGCATTAGAAGAATACAATATAAGGAGGTATTTACAGACTTCATTTTATGAAGTGTTTAATTTAGTACAGGAATTTTATAGAGATATTGATAAGATTAACGATTTTTTTATAGTGTTTAAATTGATTTATTCGGATTGGTTAAAATTACTTTCTTTAACTATGCCACATTTGTGTGAAGAATTATGGGAAATTGCTGGAAATAAAAGTTATATATCGAATGCAGTTTGGGGTGATTTTAATAAAAAATATATCAATCATACTCTCGAACTAGAATTTGACTATATTTCAAGTGTTATTAATGATATTCTAAATATAAAGAAAATCGTAAAATCTCAGATATCAGATAAAATTTATCTCTATTTAGCACCTGAGTGGAAATATAAGGTTTTTGATTTAATACTGTCAAAAAAAGATAATTTTAAAGCGATAATATTCGAGTTAGACAAGGAAAAAGAGTTATTAGCTAATAAAGAAGTTATTCCCTTTATAAAAAATCAATTGAAAGATAGGATCTGGGAAATGCATATACCTCAAATAAAAGAGAGTGAGTTATTAAAACAATATAAAATATATATGGAAAAACGAGTAAATTCAACGATTATAATAAATTCTAGGTTTGATCCTCAAAACAGATCTAAAAGAGCTAAACCATACAAACCAGCTCTTTATTTAGATATATGATTGGAACATAGATTTTATAACTTTTTTTTTTCTATTGCTTTCAAAATGTCTAAATATCTAATGATTTCTTTAGTATCACTTTTTCCAATACAATAATCCAATTGTTTGGTAAAATAATGATTTAATATTTTCAATTGGGGGCTTGAGATTACAAACTTGGCACTTTCTTCAATTTTCTTATCAATTAATGTATCTTTTATTTCTTCAATATTCAGATTAATAATTTGGAGGGCAATCCATTCGAAAACATCTTCAATATTTTCATTTGTTTTTGCTGAAGTCTCCATATAATAAATCCCCAATTCTTTTGCTAACTCCATCCCTTCTTCGGCTGAAACTACTCTTGAATTATTTAAATCAACTTTGTTTCCTACAAGTATCAAAACTATATACGGTAATGCTACTCTGGTTATTATATCATACCATTTCTTTACATTCTTAAATGAATCTCTATTTGTTATATCAAATACTATAATTCCTGCACGTGAATCTGTTAAATAATCTGGCCACAATCGTTCAAATTGGCTCTGTCCTGCTAAATCCCATATCATAAATCTTACAGATGTATCTAATTCTTTAAATTTACATTCTTTTTTTGAAATATAAGTACCTATTGTTGCTTTATAATCTGCTTTAAATATTCCGTGAACGTATCTTTGAGCCATACTGGTTTTTCCAACTCCGCTATCTCCAATTAAAGAAAGCTTGTAGATATATCCTTTTGAATACGGTTTACTTTGGTAATAATCTAGTCTTCGTTTAATTTTTTCAAGTTCAGAATCTCTTTTTATTTTTGGAATCACTGGACTAACTGGTAATTCCCCCTCGATAATCCTTGCTACTTTGTCAGCAGTTAAAAAAGTATATGGAAATATATCATCAACTAAAGCAGTATGTTTGAGAATAGACACTAAAACATAATCTATTCCTGATTCACAAAAAATGAATCTATATTTATCTGTATCAAATGTTCCTGCACCAAAAGTTCCAAGAT
>JBHLOG010000128.1:0-9862 GCA_048940765.1 Promethearchaeota archaeon
TTAGAAGAAATTTCTAATCATACAACAATTCTACTTGGCGAAATTCTAAAGAAGATATCTTTTAAAGGGAGATCTAATTATTCAGTTTAATTAAATGTGATGTCCCGATAGAATTATACCATATTTTAATAGCAAATAAGAATAAATCGAAGGTGTTTTTTAAATGTATTATGATGAAAGTATTATCTCGAAATCTCAACAAAAAATCGCTCAAAAATCTATTGATTGCGTAAAGGATGGATTTCAATTAGAAAAACCTCTCAAATATATTATTAAAGGACTTAACCCAAATGAAGAAATTGCAAAATTGGAATATCAAAAACTGCAAAAAGATGAGAGAGAGATAAAAAGAATTGAGAGAGAAATTAAATTTACTCGTAATTATGCAGGTAACATTGTTAAGGTTGTTTTTGAATTTGATAATAAACTTAAGAAATTACTTTATATGAGTGATTTTGTGAGGACAACAGGATTTCCCTTACCATGTCATATATGGTCTGGTGTTTTAGATTTTCCTATACCAAATTCAGTTATATTTGGACGAGTGTGCGAAAGAAAAAGACATAAAGGAGGTAAGTATTATTTCGCTCCTCTTGAACATATACAGTTTGAATTAATTGAAAAACTTGAAAAAATTGAAGAAAAAGCATCGGATTTATTTCCTTATAAAATAATAGAATCAAATGTTTTCATTGAATTGATAAGTCATTTTAAATATAGCTATGGAGCTAAAGAAGATCTAAAGCGGATGGCAAAGGAACTAATAATTACTGAGAAATCTCCGGATTTTGTAAAAAAATTGAATCAGGTTAAGAGATTAATTACTAATATGAAAAAAATTCCTCATTTTGGTACAGTTGAGTATGGCCTTACCAAATATATTAGTGACATAGATGTTTCTACAATTTGCATTCCATATAAAGAAGTAACATATTTTCATATCGATCAATTTGGCAACCCTCCAAAAAAGCATTGTAGACTTATCTCTTATTTATTAAATGCCTTAGAGAAGTTTAGTCTTTAATTTTAAATCTTGATTTTAAGAGGTCACAATTTAGTAGGTTTATTATTCACTCTATTTAAAAATAGAAAAGAATAAAAAATAAAGTGCCGGTGGAGGGATTCGAGCCCTCGACCTCCAGAATACATCCAGTCTGACCCATTTTTTCAGTAGGATTATGAGTCTGGCGCCTATTAAACAGAAGAATATCTCAAATGCTTTATAACCAGCTAAGCCACACCGGCATATAAGGTATATTAATATGTGTAAGTTTATAAATTCAGAATTATTATTATCCTTTTTGTTTTTTATGTTATATTTAATTAATAAATCAATTCTCTGCCTGTATATTTATTTCATTCAAAAGATTTTTAATTTGAAATATTATGAATAGTCCAAATCAATTCTTTTTAGAAGAAAATGATAAATTAGCAGAATTAATTGGAATTTTGCTTGGAGATGGACATCTTCACAAAAAAGGTGAAAAATCTTATCTTGGAAGTGTTTTAAGCATTTCTATCAATAGAATAGACGAACCAGAATATGTAGAATATGTAAGACAACTCTTAATTGGCCTATTTGATGAAAAACCGAAAATGCATTTACGAATTGATAGCAAATCTATTGATTTGAAAATTTATAACGATCATATTATTGATCTCATGATTATAAAAGGTCTTTTAACAGGTGATAAAGTAAAAAATCAAATTTCAGTTCCTAATTGGATAAAAAAGGATGAGTTATGGATTGCGAACAATTTGAACAATTGGGAATTGAAATATCGTTCATTAGTGATTGGATGTTTAAGAGGATTAGTCGATACAGACGGTTCAATATATGTAGATCATTTTAATAAAATAATTGGAATTGGTTTTAAGAATGCATCATTTTTTCTTGTTCAAGATTTCAAAGATATGTGTAAGTCTCTCAAAATAAGGACGGGTAAAATTACTGAATCACATTATATCTCAAAATATTCAAATAAAAAATTTATTGCTTATCAAGTCTTAATTAGAGCAAAACAACATGTAAAAAAATTTCTTGAATTAATTAAACCAAGAAAATGGGAATTCAAAAGAAAAGAAATTGAAAATGTTTTAAATTCATTAGGAAGTTCAATCGAGCAAGCATTAGAAAGCAAATATAAGAGAAAAGATTCTTTTTTATTATAATGGAGCCCCCGGCGGGATTTGAACCCGCGACCTCTAAGCTTAAAAGGAATTTTCCCTTATAAATTGCCTTACCAAGGCAACGCTCTACCGGCTAAGCAACGGAGGCGTGATTAATCTTTTAACAAACAAAGTAATTATTATTAAATTAAAAATTTTTTTACACGGTAAATTTTAATGAAAAAAAAAGAGTTGTGATATATTTTTTTTAATAGTCATAATAAAGCGGTCAATAATGATCCAAGAGTAATATAGAATTGAGCCATAAAATAAGTACTCATAATGATTAGTCGTGCTTGTTTTACTACTCCACCCCATTTATTTAGTGCTAATGTCGCATCAGAAATTATAAAAGATATTGAGCCCATATAGACTAAACTGAACGGTAATCCTTGAAATTCTGTTAATCTTAAAATTGCTGCTATGTGCATTAACAAAATCGCTCCCATATATACTAATACAGGAATCTTCATATCTCCAGCTTTTTTAATGAATTTTGGTAACATAAAAAAGAGTATTAAGAGTACAGGTCCTAATAAGAATAATCCCCAAGTATCAAAATTCGTAATGTCAGAGATGGATAAGAAAAATGCTATGATATAAAAGATCTGGTTGATTAAGAAAGCACCCATTCCAAACAAAAACCATTTTTCTTGATCCTTAAGCATCAAGAAAATGTCTCCAGCACACCCGCCTATTAATGCTATAACAATTAACCAATTAACCTGAGTAATTGAACTTGCTTCAATTATTCCAAAAATATAAAATAAAATTAGCATAGGCATTGACAGTGGCTTTGTACAATATAAAAGTTTTTTATTGTCCTTATATTCACTGAACAGTTCAAGTATAACAATTACAAAGAATAAAACTAAAAAGATGTATTCAATCATCGTTTTTTACCAAAGAGATGTTTAAGATAATGATATTCTATAAATTAAAAAATATTTAAATAATTTTAGAATAAGAATTTACAGATTTATGATTTTTCTATCTATCTTACGAAACAATAGATTTAGAAAGTCATCAATCCATAAGGAATTATAAGGAAAAATTTCTTTTAGAATATTATAAGAATACAAACTTTTCAAAATTATTAGAAAATGGGAAGAATTGATGTTAAAATTTTAGATGATGATAAAGAAGCTGATATAGCAGCATATATGTTAGATGCTTGTGGGATAGAATCTACTGATTTCTATTATGATGAAAGGATTCTAACAAAAGAAAATTTTGAAAAGAACTATGAAGTGCTTGAGAAAATGGTAGAAGTAAGGCAAGTTAAAAATTTAGAATATATAAATGGAATATATGATCCAGGAAGAGCGCCTTATCTTGTATTAGGTTATTTCGCATTATTAACTGGAGGTAGAATATCAGAAAAAATGCGGCAAGGTATATTAGAAAGTGCAAAGTGGGAGCATGAAAAAGGCTACTGGAAAGATGAAGGTTTTGCGCTTAAAAGACGGATATATCTTGAAGATTTTCAAGAAAAGATACAAATCCATAAAGCAGGACAGAAATTACATGCAGCAATTTTTAAGTATTCAGAAAAAGATTTTATAGATTCGAAAGTGGTGGTTGGGATTAATCAGTTCCAAGATTACCGTGATTATGGAAAACTTAACGATATAACACATATTAATCTCGATGGATGGGGTCTAAAATCAATTCCGGAAGAAATATTCGAACTAACAAATTTAAAATCTTTAAGTCTTGAATTTAACAACTTAAAAGAAATTCCGGATAAATTTTCAAATCTATCATCATTAATATATTTATATTTGAATTATAACTTACTTAAAATGCTTCCTGAATCGATTGGAAAATTATCATCTTTAAAAGGGTTATCTATAATCCATAATAATATCTCATACCTTCCTAAATCAATAAAAGACTTAAAAGATTTAAAACATATTTATATAAGAGGGACCAACATTACTAAAGTACCTGAATTTTTAAAAGATGCTGAACTTGATGGGCTAACTAAGACTATATATTTAGAAAAAAAAATTAAGAATTAATCTTAAATTATTATAATCTGCAAATGACCAAAATAGTAATCTTCGTATATATCTTTAGCTACATCAAAAGAAAATTTCTTCAAATTCTTCCAAATCATTTCTATAAATGGTAATTTTTCCTGTGCTATCACATAAGGTACATTTTTTTACCTCTAATAACCCATTATTGTTTTCTTTTTTTTCTATACTCATTTTATCTTATAAAGCCCATTCTTGAAGTCTATTTAAATTGTAATTTATATATTTTATTTTTAAACAAGTTTTTAGCAAAGTTTAAATATAAAGATTGATTTGTTCGAATTAGAACAATGTTGTTCGAACTCGAACAAAAAAAAAATTTAAAAGAGGATTAAAGTATGGATACAATGCCATTTTATTATGAATTTGACGATGTCATTAAAAAAAACCTTTCAGCTAATCAAAACCGTGATAAAGCAAAAGATAAGAACGTCTGTCTGATTGAAAGGTGCAAAAATATTAATAAAGGTGAGAAAAATAAATAAAGTTAAAACAGGATGGAAGTTACCGTTATTACCCCTACCCGTGTGTATATTAGGAGTTCATGTTAATGGCAAACCAAATTTCAATACAATAATTTGGTTCAACATGATACATGATAAACCACCTTTAATTGGTGTTGCTATGAGAAGAACACACTACACTAATCAAGGTGTCAAGCAAAATAGATCTTTTACTATTAATATACCCACTAGTAATATGGTTGTTGTAACAGATTATTGTGGTTTACATTCAGGGTCTAAAATTGATAAATCTAATGAATTTGAGCTTTTTTATGGAGAACTTAAAACTGCTCCGATGATTAAGGAGTGTAGTATAAATATTGAATGCAAGTTAGTTAACACAATAGAATTCAAATATAATGATTTATTTGTAGGAGAAATTGTTGAAATCTATTCTGATGAAAAATACGTGAAGGATAATAAGCCAAGTGCTAAAAATTTCGACTCCTTTATCTGTTTAATGCCCAACGGTCCATATTTCAAAATTGGGGATTATTTAGCGGAAGCTTATGAAGTAGGAACAAGCTATAAATCTAAAAACTAAATTTTTTTTAATTTTAAATTCAAAAATAAAATAATTAGGAGGAATTAAAAAATGGAAAAAATTATTGCGTATTGTGGAATAAATTGTTCAGAATGCCCAGCATATTTAGCTACTCAAAAAAATAGTATTAAAGAAATCAAAAAGGTAGCAAAAGAATGGTCAAGTGAAGCAATGGAATTTAAACCAGAAGATATTTATTGTGACGGGTGTAATCAGGAAGATAGAATTTTTAGTTGGTGTAATGAATGTCCAATCAGAAGATGTTGCCAAGAGAAAGGATTTAAAAATTGCGCTTATTGCAAAGATTATTTCTGTGATAATTTAAAGATGACATTTAATAAAACACCATCTGCAAAAGAAAGATTAGATGAAATTCGAAAGAATTTGTAAAATTTGGATAAAATAGAATAAAGAGGTGAAAAATATGGAATTAGAAGAAGCGAAAAAATTAAGTTTAGATTTAATGGAAACCTCCAAAGCAGCATATTTAACAACTATTGATTCTGAAGGATATCCAATAACAAGAGCTATGTTTAATTTAAAGAATAAGGAGCAATTTCCTGAATTTTTTGAGTTTTTCCATGGATTAGATAATGAGTTTGAAATTTATATTTCTACAAATACAGCATCATCTAAAACAGGTCATATTAAAAAGAATCCTAAAATTTGTGTATATTATTGTGATCCTGAAGATTTTAAGGGAGTTATGTTTGGAGGAGAAGTAGAAATAATCGATGATATGAATATAAAGAAGAATCTTTGGTTAGATTGGTGGACAAGATATTACCCCGAGGGTCTTGAGGATCCAGATTACACCTTACTTCATTTAAAACCAAAAGTGGCCCAATTTTATTATAGATTACAAAAGGTACAATTTAAACCAGGTGAATAAAAATAGAAAGTTTAAGGGAAGGAGGTTTTTTAATTACTAAGATTCGTCTACTTTCACGACAAATTTTTGATAAATTGTTAAAAGATTATAAAATTGACGAAATAAGTGCTGCTCAAGGTAGAGTAATGTTTCCACTTTGGCGTGAAGATAATCTTTCCTTCCAAGATCTTAAAAAGAAAGCAATGCTGAGTAAAGCAACTCTATCATATATGTTAGATAAACTTGAAAAAGCTGGACATATTGAGCGAATACGTTCTGAAGAAGATAAACGAACTATAAATATAAAATTAACAGAAAAAAATATTGGGTTACAGGATAAATTAATTAAAGTATCTAATCATATGAATAATATATTTTATAAAGGCTTTTCAGAAAAGGAAATCGATGAGTTTGAGGACTATTTAAGGCGACTTTTAGAAAATCTCACAATTTACAAAAAAGAGAATATAAAATAAAAATAAGAGTGTTTAATTAATTTTTTTTTATATTATTTACAGTTTTCTTAACTTTTGGAGTATACATATTTATTTTTGGGATATAAATTTTTGGAACTTGAAATTTTGGTATTTTTAGTTGATAGCTAATATCTTCATTTTCATTAGATCTTTCAATGTCATCTTTTTCAATATAGGTATCTAATTCCTGAGATTCTACTTCTTCTTTAAGTTTCGAATTATCCAATCCTCCCTTATCATCTAATTCTTTCAAATCTTGATTCTTATTATAAATATTATTAACTTTTAGAAAATCGGTTAATTCTTGTGACTTTTTGAATAACAGTTCTTTATAATTCCTAAACTGATTATCTTTACTTAATAAATCTCGAAAATCCTCCTGTTTAAAAATCCAACCAGTTTGACTATCGTATAACATTCCTGCGATTTCCACGTCAGGAAAATATGCTTTAATTTCTTGTATACTATTCATCTGTTTTATTATATTACTTATTTCATTATCAAATGGTCTGAAGAAATCATTTAATTTTGTGAGAAGTACCGAATAATTAATTGTTAAACGTCTAAGAAATTCATTAGGAAGTTTATCCCTTATCTCTTTTAGATTTATTTTTGTCATGCTACAGTCTGTATGTCCTAAAATGATAATATATTTAATATTAAATTTGTAAATAGCAATTAGAATAGATCTCATCATATCTAGAGTATAAGCATTTCCAGCATTTCTTAAGATAAAAACATCCCCCGAATTAAATTGAAATATTTGATTAACATCTATTCTTGGATCCATACAAGTAAGAAATAAAATAGGATATTTAGGTATTTTTTGTTCAAATGGGTACTTTTCTGAATTTTGAATAATTTTGCTCTGAAACCGGAAATTTCCTTCAATCAACAATTTTTCGATCCCTTCTAACAAATATTCTCCCCTTTTTATAAGCGCATTTATATTAATTCAATAAAATATATTTTAAAAAAAAAGATGATTTTATTTTTCGATTAAAACTTCTTTTAATTTTTTCATGCCTCCATTATTAAAGAAATCCTTGATCTTGTCTGAATATTCTGGTAGAAGTTGTAAGAATGGCAATATTGCGCGTGAAAGTGAACTGAAAGATTCATTTCCATCACCCATTATAAACATCTTATCTGGACTCAGATTCTTAAAAATCTCTGGCAAAATATTGGTTAATTGAACTGCTAAGAATCTTTCATCAGCAGTACTCATTGCTTCTACCTGTTTCTGAAATCCCTCTGCTTGTGCAAGCATTTGTTGTTTTATATTCTCAGCTTCACCTTCTGCTTGAGCAATTAATTTTCGTTTAATTTGTTGAGCATCAGCATCTGCTTCGATTATCTTCTTTTGTCTATCACCATCAGCTTCAATTTTTTTGCGCTCTCTTTCCTGTTCAGCTATAGCGATCTCTTTATCTTTACGGCGTATTTCAATCTCCCTTTCAACGAGTTGTTCTTGAATACCAACTTCGTTTTTTACTTCTAATTCTCTCATTTTTGACTCTCTTTCAGCTTCAGCTTTCGCAATTCTAGCTTTCCTGAATTCTTCTGCTTGTTTAGTTGCTTCCATATTTTTTTTTAGTTCTGGTTCACCAATAATTACTTCAATTATTTCCAAAGATTCGATTATTATACCCCAATCAGCTGTTAATTCATGTAAATCTTTTTCGATATGATCAATTATTTCTCTTCTTTCTCTAATGATCTTCTCTAAAGGCATATTGGCACATGTAGTACGAATAATCGCTTCAGTGGCTCCCTTGAGTATTTTTTCGACATAATTATCATCTCTCATATTCCATGATACTGCACTAAATGCTTTTTCTGGATCAACAACCTTCCAAATCAATAATCCTTCAATCTCAATATTTTGATACTCTTTTGAAACAACCTGTTCATGAGCTGCAACTACAGTTTGAATACTAGTAGTTGGAATGACAATGTATTCATCTATCAATGGAAGCAAAAATAAACTTCCACCTAATCCCGCATGTTTAACTTTACCATTTCGTAAATGTATAACAAACTGGTTGGTCTTAAACTTTCTATACCGAGCAGCAAGGAAAATTATAAATAGGAAGATTATTATACCTATTGTAACACCGAGCCCTACAAACCAAGGATTTAATTCTTGAAATATCACTTTTTATATCTAAACCTCCTCTTTTTATTTTTTATAAAATATTAAATTATTCCATTTTTTTGTAGATTTTATATATAAAATTATAAAACTTGAAAATATCATAATTTACCTCCATATACCTTGTACAAATGCACCAATAACCATTGGAAGTATCATAAATATAAGTATAAGTGAAAGAAAGAACAGGAATGCGAGCAATAATCTGTATTTACGTTTGAGTTTCTTAAAAAATCTTGGTTTCTTTTCATCTTCAACTTTATTATTTTTGCCAATCATCTCATTTTGTTTGAAATCCCTTAGAACTATTGTTTTATCTATTATCTCTTCCTTAATACTCATATCCTTATCACCTCCTCTTTTTAATAGATTTTTTATTATTATCTACCAATAAATACCCATCTTTTACATCACAAATATAAACTATATCCCCTCTTTCGAAATAAAAAGATTCATGTATAGGTTTAACATGCACTCTTTCACATCTCATTGGTGTATAGGAGGGTATTTTAATAATACCCCCCCTTTTATCAACAGGCAATAAAACCTCTCCTTGAATCCCAATCAAATTTTGAGTAGAGGAAATACTATAGAATCTTGATTTTGCTATAATTTTCCAGATATAGTTAATAATTTTTGTACTTAAATATGCAATTATAGGTGATATAAAGAAAATACTTAATCTTAAAATTCCATCAAGTATCTGATATAATATCATCCCAGATATCCCAAAAAGGAGAAGAGCTGAACTGAATAAGAGCATAATAGGAGCAGGAGTAATTGTAGTAGCAATTCCACTATCTACCTCTACTTCAGTGTCCATATCAACATCTGTATCTACATCAACATCTACATCAGCATCTACATCAACATCAGCATCTACATCAACATCAGCATCTACATCAGCATCTACATCAACATCTACATTAACATCAACATCAGCATCTACATCAACATCAGCATCTACATCAACATCAGCATCTATATCAACATCAGCATCTACATCAACATCAACATCTACATCGACATCAGCATCTAATTCACCAGTTCCGGTAATACCAGATTCCATTTGAGCAAGAAATGTTGAAATTACTGATAATAT
>JBHLOG010000129.1:0-9764 GCA_048940765.1 Promethearchaeota archaeon
ATGGCTAGTCATATGTAGCACAGTACCATCACCATAATCAAAAGTAATAACTATTGGTGCTTCTCCATATTTATCTTGCATCTCCTTACTAACAATTAGCAGTTTAACTTGACTCTTATCTAAAATTTGAATCGGGTATGAAGAACTTTCTAACCACCAAATTGGATCTGCACTTTCATTGAATAATCCTTCTAAAAACTTATTGCTTTTGTCTAACACTTCAACTCTTACACAATCATCCGCAGTTGGTCTCTGATTGTATTTTAAATATCGAGGAAATATTTTTTCAAGGATATTTAACAATGCCCAATCAGTTGTAAAAAGAAATCCTCCTCTTTTAACAAAGTCTTTTATTTTAGGTAAAGCGTCATTATCAATATTTCCGGGGCAATTAATAATAAGGATTTGATTAGGATTAAATTGAATTTGGTTAACCTCGTGAGGTTGAATCAAAATATATGGAACCTTTATCATATCCAATACTAACTCAATTTTATCATAAGAACCAGCAACAATAATGATTGAAGACTCTTTCACCTTTCTTAGAATTTCAAGATCCATAGGACGCTCTTTTCCCATTCTCTTTTCCATTATTTTAGATGAAGCTTTATATGCTTGTTCCATCTGTTTAAAATCTCCCATATTATCTCACCTTTAATTTTCTTTAAAAATGTATGAAAATTAATCGCTTTAAATTTTTCCTAAATTTTCTTAATTTTAAAAAACTAACATTAATAAAGTATTATAGCAAATTATTTTACTAATTACCTTTTATAAGTATGATACAAATATGATAAAAATGAGTAGATTTGATATAAATAGAAAAAGAATAGTTCTATTGTGTGTTTTTCTAACATTTTTCGTGTTAGGTACCGTTCTAATTTTTATAACACCCCTAGGGATAAAGTCGACCTATGGAAAGACCGTAGAAACAATAGATGGAGTTACTATTTCGTTTAATGTATTCGAGCCAGAAAATGGAGGTTTAAATAAAAAGGCTATTATTTTAGGACATGGTATAATGTCAAATAAAGAAATGTTAAAGGGCTATGCCTTAGAATTTGCTGCAGCGGGATTTGTAGCAGTTCCTTTTGATTTTAGAGGGCATGGACAGAGTACCGGAGAACATAGATGGGGTTCATTAACAAATGATATTGAAGCGATTGTTTCTTATTTAGAATCAAGACCAGATATAGATACTTCTAATTTAGCATATTTAGGTTATTCAATGGGGGGTGTGGGTTTACAATTAGTCAATAAATCCACTAATTTCAAATGTTTTATAGGTACTGGGACATGGCTACCAACAAACCTTCGAAAAGGCAATTCTACAGCTCCTTTGAATATTTTAATGATACTAGGACGATATGACGAATTGCTAACACCAGAAGAACTAAAAGAAGGATTATCGGATTATACAGGTATACCCACATCAAGTTTAGATGTCAATAAATTATATGGCAGTTTTCAAGAAGGAAACGCTTGTATGATTTATTTAGATGATCTTACGAATCACGTATTAGGAAATTGGGATCCTGATTTTATAAGAGTAGCTAGAGATTTTCTAATGAGTACTTTTCCCGATGTGAGACCTTTAGATGAAAATTTTGTTACAAATACAAGATTATTTATCCTTTCTCTTCAACTTTTTGGAGGATTTGGCTTTTTCGTTCTTATAATAGACCCATTATCTAAATTAATTCTAAAACCTAAAGAAGAGGAGATATTTAGAATAGAACTAGAAGATGAAACCGTTCTTAGTTTAGAAGGCAAATCAGTAGCTTTTTCTTTAATACTTGGGATACCAGGAATATTAATTTTCGTACCAATTTTACTGATTTTATTTTTAGCAGTTGCTGGATTTCTTTCAGCATTACTATTTGGTCAAGCTTTTGCCATTTTAATATTACTTTGGAGAATTGGAAAGAAAAATAACTTAAGATTAAGGGAAATAATTAGAAAACCATTCCAAACATCGCGAAATAATATTCTCAGACAATTCATATTGGGAATACTTCTAGCATCTTTGTTAACATTAATAATTTATCTTTCAGGGGGATTAAATTATTTAGGTATGATTCCTTCATTGTTAAAAATTCCTTGGATGTTCTTGTTCTTAGTTATAAATTTCATTATTTTTATGTTTTATGGACTATTCTTTCATGGAATTCTACAGAATAAATTCGAAAGAGGAAATAAACCACTTATAAAGCTATCATTCACAATTTTTGGGATACTCTTCCTATATTGGTTTACAATTCTATTTATAGTTGGAATAATAACACGGAGTTTCTTTTATTTTGGAAGTTTCATACCCTTAACATTACCAATGCTTTTGATTAATGCTTTTCTTTCAACATTAATCTATCAAAAAAGCGGGAATATAATTGCTGGAGCCATTGTTAATACATTGTATGTCACATTAATAATTTGTACGATTTCACCATACCAGACCGGATTAGGCTTCATATTAGGATTTTTACATTAATATGATTCAAAATTTTATTTTTTTTAATTTTAAAATATTTCTTAAGAATTTTCTATATTAAAATTAAAAATTTTAAATTGGAAAATGTATTATTTTTTCAATGATGGCACAAAACCAGATTTTAATTATATCTTATTTTGATCAGGTTATCGGACCAAGCACTCTATATTCTAATAAAACGCTTTCTGAATCAGAAGATGCCCCAGATATTAATCGAATTCTTGAATTCAATGATGAGGAAGGTACCTTCATTTTTGCACATAGAAAATTTCAAACTGTAAATCATATTTTCTATATGGATTCTGATTTAGCACGCGGTGGCAAGGAATTAATAATGATTACTTATATGATTAAAGCAGCGATCTTTAAGGATGAAATTGTAGATGTATTTAAATATTTAGATTCAAAAGCGCCTATTTTGGAAGAATTTGCATCTGAAATACGAAAATTGAATGATATATCATCAGTTTTACACTTGAAAAAGAGTGCAAAATCAAGTGAATTTGTATTGGATTTAGCGAATGAAGAATTAAAAAATAATTTCTTAAACATATTCAACAACTTTTTTGCAAAATTATCTCCAAAATACATGTTAGAAACTCCAATAAAGGATAAACGTCTAATAAAAAAAATTTTTATCATTGGTGCTCCTAGAGTTGGTAAAACAACATTTTTGAAGAATATAGAATTAATTCAATTTTTAAATGTTAAAAGAAATGATTTACCTACCAGAATTTATGAAGTGGTAATTGAAAATCTTGAAATTCTGAAATATGATGAAGATTTAAGTGCATTTGAATGTAAAGAATTTGAAAATTTAAGAAAATGTATAAACTTCTCTCAGGGATTTATCCTTCTCTTTAATGCATCAGATAAGAATTCTGCCATCCAAACTAAAGAAATTTTTAAAATCGTTGATAATACACGCCTTGAAATGGAAACTGATTTAGCTCCAATATTAATAATAGGAAACAAATTTCATGATAAAGAAGAAATTGATACGGATTTTATTTATAAAACCTTTGAAATAAATGAATTAAAAGAACTAGGTATTAAAATAAAATATTTTCCAATAAACATTTTAAAAGAAGATGAAAAAGTCATGAAAGCAGTACGATGGTTAGTAAAAGAGATAATATAATCTCATTTTAAAAAAAAGCTTCAAAAAAGGCTTATTATAATTAAATTAACCATCCAGCAAATCTTTTAAACTATTATAAATATAATAAATAAAAATAGAAAAGCATTCAATCTTTATTAAAAGTTAAATTAAAAAAATATAACTTTAAAAATGGCACTTAAAGGTGTAATGTGGGGAATAGTGTTCTTTCTTACAGCGGGAATATATACTGCTGTTCCTACTTACTTAATAGTTAGGTATTGGGTATGGCTGAACAGTTTTCCAGTATATACCTTATCATTATTTATGTTATTCTTATGGATTGTTGCACTAATAATTGTAGCAATCTATATCGTAGCTATGGTTAGAGCTTTCATTCAAAGAAATAATGAGGAAGGATTAGGTATCCCCAAGGGAGTAAAAGGTTTTGGATTAGTCTCTTCAGTAATAATGGTGGTATTTATGCTAATATGGTATTTGATTTTTAACCAAATCCCCTTTTTTTCTATGGTTCCTCCTTAAAAAGATTAGAAATCTCATATAAGAATTAGAGGTTTAGTGGATATTTCCCAAATTTTTGAGTTGCTTCGACCATCCACTTCAAATTTTGAACTTTCACAGCAGGATGCATGTTTGCAGCACTAACAATGAAACCACCACCAGGTCCTGCCGTCTTTATTGCATATTTCACAGCGTCATATACTTCCTCTTTGGTTCCATATGTTAAAACATGAGCTACATCAATATTTCCCATGAGACATAATTTATCACCTACTTTTTTTTTTACTAAACTCAAATCTACTCCCGCTGTGGGCTCAAGTGATTGAAGTCCATCAAAATCGCAATCTACAATAAAATCTAATAAAGGTGTAATCTGCCCGTCAGTATGTAAAGCAATTTTACATCCTCTCTCATGTACGGTATCTGTAATTATTTTATAAGCAGGTAGTAATAATTCGTAGAACTTCTTAGGGCTCAACATTGGACCAGTATGATATGCCAAGTCTCCTGATTCGATAAAAACTTCTGCACCAGCATCCATATAACTATTATAACATGCTGCTGTGAATTGAGCAATAACATCATGAACCTCTTTGATCATTCTTGGATTTTTATGTAGCATTCTTGAATAATAAGTCATTCCCATACCTTGAGATGCGCTTTCGAATACTCCTGCCAAATCGTTTGTAACAATCACAAATATCTTATCCTTATGTTTTTTATTTATGCGTCTATAGAATTTTTTAACCATTTTGATATATTTTTCTGTCATTGGACCCTCAATATTTTCTTTTGTTTCTTTCCATTTTTCAGGTGTATTTATAGTTCCATATAAATAGTAAGGGTTGAAATTTCCCTCATTATTTTTTGCTTCCCAAACCCGACCAAATATATCTTTCATTAAATTCCGATCATCATCAGGTTCATCAATAAAATATACAGGAACAATACCAATCTGCATACAATCCAGTCTAAGTTTCACTGCAGCTTCAACACAACGAGAAAATATAGAAGTTTCTACAGCTTCAAGTAAATCACTCATTTTCTCAGGCCAATCATAAGGATTTTCATTCTTTGTTTGTTCTAATAAATCAAAATCTGTAGATACAGGCTTTCCAAGAATATTATCAACATTATTGGCATCAAGATATATTATATGAGTAGGAACACGATCTGGTTCCTCTAAATTTAAAGCTGCTAATACTCTCTCTCTACAATCCATAAAAAACTTTCCTCATTATTTGTAAGTTGCATTTTATTTGATTAATATTTTCAATATTTGGAATAAAACGAAAGGATGTTTTAAAATAAAATTTAGGAAAAAAAAAATTACTGAAGGATTTTTAATTAGCTTGAATATTAAAGATCTTGGGAAATCCATATCACCATAAATCGAGATTAAATTTTCAATTTTACTAGATTTTATTATTTGAAATATCTTTTTAAAATCATTGTCAGTAAATTTTTCTAAAAGTATTCGAATTAAATAATGAATTTTCAATTCTTTACCAATTGTAGATTTACAAGGAGATTCATAATACTTTTTAATATAACTTCGAGAAAATTGATTGTGTTTAAAACATTTTTTGACGCAATAAGCGGCATATTTCGCTGCTGTTAAAAGCATTACAATACCACCGCCAGTAGTAGCTTTAACCTGACAAGCAGAATCTCCTAGTAATAAAACATTTTCAAACGCTAGAGAGTTCATTAAACCAAACGGTATAAGCCCCCCTTGTTGATCAATTTTAGACTCCTTTTTTATGTTAAGAATATTTAAAAAAATACGAAAATTTTTCGCAATATTCTTAGAGCAAGCCATACCAATTCGATAAATTTGATTTCCTTCTGGAACTATCCAACCGAATAATTCCTTCCATCGTGGGTTGAAAGACATTACTGCTTCATTTTCCTTAAAATGGTGTTTTATTCGAATTTGAATTGCAGATAAATTCCGATTTTTTACGCCTAAAGTCTTAGCTACTAATGACAAAGGGCCATCGCATCCAATTAACATTTTTGATTTTATCTTTCTTTTTGAAGTCTCAATAAGTATAAGTTTTTGATGATTTGATTTAATATATTTAAAGGATTTGAATTTTTCTCCTAAACTGTATTGTATATTTTTATTGTCTTTTACTTTTTCATAAAACAATCTATCCAAGGCAATTCTGTCTATAATATAGGGATTTTCAGTTCCAGATATTTTGATGAAGTTGCCCGAAGGTGCTACTATTTTGGCAATCTTTACACGATTTAAAATGATTTCACTTGGTAATTCAATTATTTTATTTAATTTTTGAGAGATTATTCCAGCACATTGAAGAGGTAGACCAACTTCTTTATGTTCTTCAATTACCAGGATTTTAAATTTTGTGTTTGATAGTAAATAACATAAATAATTGCCAGCAATACTTCCTCCAATAATGCAAACATCAAAAGTAGGCAAATCGCGATCCATTATAAAATCAAATGATAATAATCAATTAGAAGTTTATGGATATAATTTTAAAAATGTTTTATTTTAAATATTTCATTTCTTCTTTAGGGATTGAGCGAAATCCCAATGATATCATCATTCCATAAACAATTGCTAAGCTTATATTTCTATAAACAGAATTATGATTCATAGATAAATTAGTTCTCGGAAGTAATAATGGCATTATTTTTTCAAGAACATACTTTGTTTCTGGCTTTTCGATGTGATATTTTATAATTAAAGATTCAAATTTCTTCATAAAGGATTCATGTTCTGAAAGAATCTCTTTAACATTACTTTTCCCATTTACCACTGCATAATGTCCAAACCCTGCCTTTAACGATCGATCTAGCTTTTTTAGATTTACTAGGGTTTCCATATAATCTTCATGGTTATAATAAATTGGCATTGATGTCGGCAATGTCAATAGTTTTGAAGAATGATATATAGTACAGACAGCTTCTCCAAGAAAAATAAAATCAATTAATCCATCTTTTATCAGGACTGGAGTTTGGTGATCGGGAGTGTGTCCTGGTGTTTTTAATATTGCTAATTTTATTTCTAAACCATTAGCAGAAAATTTTTCAATTATATCTAATTCATCAGGATTACTATTAAAATTCGTATTTAGTTCAATAATTTTAAATGCATCTTCTTCAATGGATTTCATCTCACCAACTAGATTTCCGTATGTGCTTCTTCCACGGTTTAAATGATGCTCAAAATCATTAAGTAGTGACTTGGTTATTTTATTAGTAAGGATTTTGACATCTGGGTTATACTTTTTTATTTCCTTGTATAATCTCCACATTCCACCGTTGTGATCAAAATGATGGTGAGAAGTTATTAAGTATTTGAACGATGATAAAGGAATTCGATTTTTTTTAACGTATCTTAATCCTTTTTTATAATCTATCGAGGTAGCACTATCGAACAAAATCGAACAATCGTCAAATTCTCCTAAAAAAAAGAGACAACATTCTTGTTGTTATGCCGATGTGATGTAAATAATCATTGATCTTCCCCGATTTGAGAGTGATAACCTCTTTAACCATAAATTATGTAATTAAAAATAAAATAATAAGTATTTTATTCTAAAAAATGAGTGGTTTAAGATGAGTATTAAACACAAGTTTTAAAAAATTAGAGATTTAGATTTTGTTTCCAAATTTTTATTGATAATTTTAATTCGTCTCGTTCTGGTCGGCTAAGTATTTCATTTCTATTTGCTAGTTCATTACTTGTTGTATGCATATTCTTTAAAACACCACTATAGCCTTCAATTTTCACGTATTCACTTTGAAATTTTTCTAAAGCTTTTGAAATCTCGTTTCCAGTCATTGTATCAAGATTATTAATGATTTCATCGAGATTTTTGGATAATAATGGTGCTTTTGCAATTTCTTTAGGCCTGATTTCTTCTCTCTTTTCTACTATATGGGGTTTTTCCTCTGGAGGTATCGTCATTGCAGGTAAGGGTTCTTCTCTTGCAATAGTAGTTTTTATTGTACGTATAACTTCCTTTCTAGCTCCAACCCAAGCATCTTCAAGTATTGGTACAAAAATTTTGATATGTTCTTCAATAATACTTCCAATCCCAGCTATCTCAGTTATATCTTCTCCTCGAAATTCAGTTTTAGAGAGAACACATAATACGACTTCTTCGTAATCTTTATTAATACCCCAAAGGTTTTGTAAAGCTCTGTTTCTATAATCTACATTATCCATTACATCCATTTCTTGCATAATCTTTTCGTGTTCAGGATTTGTGGGGTCAATATAAGTAGCAATTCTAAAGTTTATTCTTGAAGGGCGTTCTTTAATTACATTAATATCAATATCAGAAAGCGTAGGAGCTACTATCAAGACTCTCATCTTAGCTTTTGAAATTTGTTCGTTTATATGAGCTTTTGCGCTTTCGGGGGATCTAATAAACCAAATATCCTTCATGGTGAAACCTGTTCTGCCTTTAGCTTGATCCCAGAATTCTCTTGTAGTAATTTCACTTACTTCTAGCCTTTTCAATATATCAGTTAAAGTGTTATCTAGAGTATCAACAATTCCTTTAGAAAAAACGTCTCTAATGTTTCCAAATGATTGAAAAATTCCTCCAGAAAGGCCATCGATTCTTTCTTCCGCTAGTTTTACCGCCTGGTTAAAATTTTTAGAAAGATCTGAAAAAAGTTTTCCTTTCTCTTCTCCTGTTTTTGATGTAATAGCTTCAATACTTTTTACTGCATCTTGAATTGATTCTTTTAACTTTGATGCTACTTCTGTATCAAGTCCTTGAGTTGCTTTTTTTAATTCATCTGCGAATACTGTTTGACTTACACTTAATTGAACATTTAAGTTATCAGTTATGTCTTTTAAGCGATTAGCGATAACTTTCTCAATGACATCTCCCACTGCTTGTTGAATTACTCCTAAACGTAATTTTTGTAAATTCTCTGTAATTGTAGTTTTAATACCACCAAATTGAGTTTTTAGTTGATCAACTTGAGTTTTAATTATTTGAGATGTTCTTCGGTTGAGATTTTCAAATTGATAAGATAAAGAACCAATTTGATCATCAGAAAGAGTCTTTTTAACATCTCCTAGATGGGAAATGTCTTCACTAAGTGTCCGAATCTTATCAATTGCTGAAAGAGTATCATCAAATTCCTTTTTTTGAGCTTGAATCTGAGAAAGCATCTTCTCTTTTAAATCTGTCATTGCTTCACTGGAATCTTTTAATTTTTCCATACCTTCTGCTTCTGTTTCAAGTTGAGCAAAAGATTTATCTAGTTGTTTTGGTATTTTTGATTTTATATCTGAAATATAGGTATAAAATTTTCTTAATTGTGCTATTAAAGCAGCATAAGGAGGTAATGCTTGGTAATGAGGAGTTGCTCCGATAATTTCTTTAAATAAACCTTTTTCAACAAATTTTTCAGCAATTTTTTTACATTCTTCCTTTGGTCTATTAATCAAAATAGCCATTTCTCCAATTGATACGGCTTCTCGACCAGTAGTTCGAAAATAAAGTTCAATCTCTTCTTCTGATAAATCTATATCGCTTAATACTTGTTTTGTTAGTTCTTTCGAATAAGAAACTTGTTCAGCTTTTTCAATTACATCTTTTATTTCAAAATTTTCAACTTCTAAATACTGATTCATAAATACAATCAATTTGTGTG
>JBHLOG010000130.1:0-9750 GCA_048940765.1 Promethearchaeota archaeon
ATTAGTAAAGCTATAAATTCTTTTAGTATTGGTCAGATTTCTATACCAATTGGTATTTGTTTGTTCTTAATGATGTATCCCGCGATGTTGAATTTACAGGTCTCAGAATTAAAGAAACTTGGTAGAAACCCTAAACCTATAATTTTAACTATAGTTTCTAACTGGTTAATTGCTCCATTTGCAGGCTTACTTATGGCCCGAGTATTTTTACAAGGATATGAACAATTAATTGTTGCTATTATTCTCTTGAGTTCAAGTCCTTGCACTGCTATGGTTTTAGTTTGGGGTTGGATGGCGCAAGGAAATCAAGAGCAAAACGTAGTAAATACTAGTTTGAATACAATAACAATAATATTTGGTTATGCTCCTATGGTAACATTATTAACAGGTATTCAAAATATACCAGTTGATTGGCTACTTTTACTAATCTCCACATTTATATTTATTGGACTTCCACTCTTATCAGGAATAATTAGTAAAAAACTATTAATTTCTTCTAAGGGTGAAGATTGGTTTAATAATACATATAGACCTACAGTTGGTAAAATTTCTATTGCTGCGCTATTAACTACATTAGTAATTCTCTTCTCTATGAATGGTGATGTCTTGATAAATAATCCAGATCTTTTATTATTAGTAACAATTCCATTATTAGTCGGTTTTGTCATTGTAGTTGGCTATAACATAGTTATTACAAAATTACTCAAATTAAGATATCGAGAAGCTGTGATTACAGTAATTATAGGTTCTTCTAGCCATTTTGAAATTGCTATTGCAACTGCTATTGCGATGTATGGAATCGGGTCAATTGCAGCTTTAGGAACAACAATGGGACTCTTTTGGGAAGTTCCAGTTATGCTTTCAATTGTGTATTTGGGTCGATTTTTAAGAAAGAAAGGTTTTTGGAGATCCGAATCTTTATAATTTTAAAATAGATTATTAACTAAAAAAAAGATATCTTGAAAAATTAAAACAAATTCTACTGAATAGCGAGGAATGAAGAAAATATGGATGAACAAATTGCCAAGATAATAAGAGAAGCTATTAAACAAATTTCTCATTCAAATTGTAATCATTCAGAATCACATTGTAATAAAAATAGCCCTGATTATGAACCAAAACATATTCATTGTGGTACTGAAAGATGTAGGGGACTTCATCAAAATGATTAAAATATGATTAGGATGTGATAAAGATTAGTGACAATAAGAATTCAGAAAAATTAAAAGTCGATATTTATGTTCCTTTAGATGCGTGTGCATGTGAATGGGATAAATTCATGAATCGAATATTTATTGAACTTACTCCTTACATAAGATATATTGATTATGATACCAAGAATCTTAAATCAGAAGAAGCTAGAAATTTAAATTTACATAACAAATCTGTAGTAATAGATGGACATAAAATATTTTCATCATCATTTACCTTAAAAAAAGAATTGCCGAACATTCTTAAAGCTAAAGGACTCATATAAATCCTGTTATCTTTTAATATTATATTTTTAAGAGGTGATTATAAAAATTAAAAGAATTAAACTAACTATTTTTGCTCCAGATCCTGAAAAGAAGTTAACAAAAGGGCTTGAAACAAATGTAATTATAAATGAAAATGGATCAATTATTGACGCATTAAGCACTTTGGATAAAATGTCTTATGAAAATCTTGAAAAATCCATTTTTCCCATATATAAGGGCTTAATTCACAGTTATCTTCAGTTAATATGGGATGCTGAAGAGAACATAATTTATGAGGATTGTGCTGTAAACGCTTACGGACCAGATAAAGAATTCATGCCTTTACACGAAGATATCAATTTTAGCTTATATCCTGGTAGTGAAATAACAATAGTAGTTCATGCTGATTGATGAGCTGATGTTATGAAAGAACGTTTAGATTATGGCGCATTTAAAAGGGTACTTTTGAAAAGGTATGGAAAAAGTCATAATACTTTTGCCCATTATTTTCAAGCTAAAAAAATTAACTAATAAATTGAATGAAATCTTTCAAAAAACGCTAGTGAAAGGTTGACAATAGGATTGTATCCTATAAATATAAATTTTAATCGAATTGTATAAATAGATTGTCTTATTTTTAAACTATATATGGACTTTTTCACACATATGTTTATGGGGGTTTTAGCGGGACTATTTTCATTAACAAGGTTAAGTCCAGAAGCTATAATCCTTATGTGGATTATGACATTTTTACCTGATTTGGATGTCTTTTTAGAACCACTCCAAAAAATAAGAAAAATGTATTTCCTTTCGCATAAGGCGGGTTCACATTCCTTTTTTACGGGAATCTTTTTTAGTGGAGTTGTAACTTTTATTCTTTCTCTATTTAGAAATATAGAATTTTTTGAGGTCTGGTCTGCGGGGTCCATAGGGTATGGTATTCATGTTTCATTAGATTTCTTCGCAGCTTCAAAAATACCAATATTCTATCCAATCTCAAAAAAAGAGTTTCGATTCATTGCAGAGAGAGCTGTGAATCCAATATTGATGGCTTTTTCTTTTGTAAATATTCTGGTTCTTATTGCATTTTATTTTACATTACCTTATTATCAAGTACTTATGAATCTTGCTCTCTTTTACCTTTATGTTTATCTAATATATTTTGGAATTAGAGCTTTTTTAAGAATTGTAATAACACTGAAAATTCCTAAAAATCAGAAATATATTCCTGGTTTTCTTCCATTTTCTTATTTAATTTATGAAAAGAATCTTACAAAAAAATCGGTTACTTTTAATTTAAGAAAAAGGTTTGTATTTTCATCGAAAAAACAAGATTTAATAAATCAAACAATTTCGAATTTTTCAGATGAATTCACCTTTTTTGAATTAGCTAAGCAAATTAGTCAGGAATATAGATTTTATCATAAATGGTGTTTTGTTATTCCTTTTTTTCGTGAAAATAAGGATTTATTTAATGTTGTTTTGATTTTAGCTGAAAGTTTTTCACAATCGATACAACATAAATCATTTAAACGAAATATTTCTTCCTATTATATCTCAATTATTTTTAATAAAAATACAAAACAAGTTATTTCGAAAATGGAAGGATTTGGGCCTTTTAAGAAATGGGAAAATAACAGTTGGTAAAAAATTATGTTAGAAGAGGATTTTGTCTCATTTGTTAAAAAGTACGCATCTGAGAACTCTATGAATGATGATATCCATGGCTTTTTACATGTACAGCGTGTTTTTAATCTATGTCTTCGGTTAGGAAAAGAATTAAATGCAAATCTCTTGGTTCTTAAAATTGCTGCATTACTTCATGATATAGGGAGGAAAATTAAGAAAAAAACATCTAATAATATAAATCATGGTGAATTGTCTGCTGAAATAGCTTCTCAATTTCTACAGTCTCAAGATTATACTCTTTCTGCAGAAGATTTTGAAAACATAATTCATTGTATTAGATCACATTCATTCTCAAATAATTCAAATCCTCAGACTCTTGAAGCAAAAATTTTATCTGATGTTGATAAATTGGATGCTCTTGGTGCTATTGGTTTATACAGAACTATAGGCTTTACAGTAAAAAATCAAGGAGGAATTGATCAGGTCATTAAACATCTAGATAATAAAATCATGAAATTGAAGGATTTATTATTTTTAGATATTAGTCGAAAAACAGCCGAAAAGAGACAGCAAATAATTCTTGATTTTTACAATTTGATTAAAAAAGAGAAATAAATTGTTATTAGGTAATAATAGATGCCTCAATTAATAAAGGGAGGAAAATATATATTTGGTTGGTCCAAAGTAGGAAGAAAAGGTAAAATCAAAATTCCTCCAAAAGCCTATGAAGAGTATAATTTAAAAATGGACAAATATGCGATCGTATTTTCCGGAAGCAAAACCTCAGGTGGATTTGGATTAAGTTCTGTGCGGATTTTAAAAAACACGATGATGAAAGAAATATTAGAGCAAAATACGACATTGGCTAATTATGAGACACAAGAGGGAGAAATAATTAAATTTAAAAATAAAAAGTATTCTTGGGTAAAAATTCGCGAAGATGGAACTATTAATCTATCTAAAAGAACTTTGAAAGCGTTTGAAATTAATTACAACGATTTTCTACTTTCTGGAAGGGGTAGCGGACTAGCTATTGGATTTATCGCAAAAGGTCCAATTTTTAATGAAGCAAAGAAACATCCTGAAATTGAGATTTTTCAATAACATAGTTAATAATATTCATTATTTTTTCTATTAACTTTTAAGCAATTTATTTTAACCAATTCTATATATATAAGAAAATAAAAAGATGGAGTAATTTGGTTATTAATTAAGTTATCCCCGAAATCTTTTTTGTAGAGTTTTCCCATGAAGAAAGAATGACAAAAATAGAAAAACAAATCCAAATGTCAATAGAATTGTAAAATCGATTAATAATCCATAAACTCCAAATGCACTATTTTCTCCCAATCCAGTGTTAGTTATGTCCATAAAATAAGTTAATGGAGATATAACGGCTAGTGGAGTCGAATTTATTGGCATAAAAAGAGGACTGATAAATAATAAGGGAAATTTAATAAGAATCGTTAAAATCATTGTATTTGCTGGCATATCGGTTGGAGGAACTGATAATATCAAGCTAAAACTCGAAAAAGATAAAGCAGCTATAATTATACCGATAACTACGATTAGTATGCTTATGGAAGGTTGAATTGATAAAAAGATTAATCCTAATATAAGAGGAACTGAAGAAAATATCACTCCAAACAACGAAGATCCCCAAATACTGCCTAATAAAACAGTTTTGATTGAAATAGGACATGTAATTAATCTTTCAAGTGTTTGTTGTCTTGTTTCCCAAGGAAATACAACAGGTCCGATGGATGTAGAAGTTAAAAATAAGACCATGGCCATTAATCCAGAAATCATATAAATAGGCTTAATAGAACGTCCAATTGTAAAAGCAAAAAAAAGAATAACTGGAAATAAGATTCCCTGAATTACAACCGGGCCTTTATTATAATAAATTCTAAAATCTTTCTTAGCAACGGCAAAAGATCTTCTTATTTGAGTAAATATTTTCTTAAATTTGGATTTTTCTAATATAAAAGTTTTATCGTTAATTTTTTCCACCTCCTTCAATTAATCTTAAGAATGCGTCTTCTAAAGTTGGTTGGTGAGTATTTAATTGGATTATCTTTAAGTTATTCGATTTAGCATGACTGATTATTTCATATAATGCCTCACACACATTTTCTACAATGATATGATATCCACCTTTTATTTCTTGCACTTCTTTAACAGTTCTTAGATTTTTAATCCCTTTTATTGGCTGTGCATTCTCAAAATAACAATCTATTGCAAGATAATCTTGAGTTAATTTCTTTAAATTATCGGGAGTATCCAACCTAATAATATGCCCTTTATTAATTATAGCTATTCTATCACACAGCTCATTTGCTACATTCATATCATGTGTTGTTAAAAATATAGTCATTCCTCTTTTGTTATAATCCTTGATTAGTTGTTTGATTACACGAGCAGATTGGACATCTAATCCACTTACAGGCTCATCAAGAAATAAAATTTTTGGGTTACTCATGAGTGCCATGCATAATAATAATCTCTGTTTCATTCCTTTAGAAAATTTTTTTGCTTTGAAATGACGCTTTTCAAACAGTTCAAACTTCTTAAGTAACATTTCAGCACGATTTAGATGATCCTTTTTAGGAATTCCATATAACTCTCCAATGAATGATAAATTTTGAAGGGCAGTAAGATCCATATAAACATTTGCCATCTCAGGAACATTTCCGAGTACTTGTTTTATTGGTATTGGATGTTCCCATATATCTTCACCAAAAATGTTAATTCTCCCTTCTGTAGGTGTTAATACACCTGTTAATGCCCTAATAGTAGTGGTTTTCCCAGCTCCATTTGGTCCTAAAAAGCCAAAAATTTCCCCTTCTTTTACTTCAAAACTAATATTATCTACTGCCCGAACAATATTATCATTAGTCTTTTGAATTCCTTTACTCTTTCTACTTTTTTTTTCTCGTTTAGAAACTTTAAAATATTTTGATAAGCTGTTTACTGTTATTGCATTCGTAATTACCACCTTTAGAAATAAAATGAAAGAAAATTTAAGAGATTAATTATGATTACCCCCCCTTATCTTTCAATTCTATGTGCTTAAACAGTTCTGAAAGTGGTTGATCTCCATGACACTTAATAACTTGATTTAAAGAACAGCCACTTGGATGTTTTTCTTTAATTTCTGGATGTAAACAATCACAGCCTTCTTCTTTTATTTTCATTATTCACCATTCATTATTTTATTATTTTAGATCTAATAATTCAATTAAATTTTTAATTAATTAAACATTAAATTTAACTAATCAAAATTTATATTTAAATATTTCTTATTTTATATTATAAACATAAAGGTTAGAAAATTGGGATGATATGAAAGAAATTGAACTCTCTGAAATAGAAGATTACGTACGTGCATTACACTGTGGGATTAGATGGAAAATAATTGAATATCTAAGAGATGGTCCAAAATCATCTGATGAAATCTTTAATCATTTAACGGAGTTAAGAGATAAAGTAGCGGAGGATATGAAGGATTGCAAAGGAGAATGCAACCATGTTATGAAAAAAGAGCTTAAAAAACCTACACTATATTATCATTTGAGAGAATTAGAATCAGTTGGGATCATAAACTTAGAAGAATACAAACCTAGTGAACAAAAAAGAGCTCCAGAAAAAGTATGGAAGTTGAGTATGGAGAAATTAACTATAAATTTAAAATAAAACTAGCTGCTTTCTAATCACTTCTAATAAATTCTAATTAGAAAAATAGATTCTTATTTTATAGTAGGTTTGATAACTTTATTCCCGTAGAATTCAAAAATCTGAATTATTTAAACTAGATCAATACATTTAAATAGTATGATTCGTATGATCATATTAGTATGATCATGTTAATATGATCATACAAATATGAATTTTATAAGGTGATAAAAATAACTGAATTTCCTGGTAAAAAAGGAAAATACTTTTTTGGCTCGGTAAAGGTTGGTGAACGAGGTCAAATTGTTATTCCACTTAAAGCTAGAGAAGTTTTTAAAATTGAAGCTAAGGATGATGTACATATTGCTGGAGAATTGAATAAGGGATTAGGTTTAGCAAAAAGTGTGGATATTGATATAGAAGAGCTAGAAAAACATGAACATTATTTTGGAACTGCCAAAGTTGGTGAACGAGGACAGATCGTTATTCCACAAGAAGCTCGAGAAATCTTTAAAATAAACTCTGGAGATTTACTCCTAGTATTTGGAGATATTAAAAAAGGAATTGCCTTTACGAAAGCAACTAAATTAAAAAATTTTGCTATAAAGCTATTTCAAGCATTCTTAGGAGGCTTCGAGGATATTCAGGAAAATAATAGAGGTGATTTAAATGAAGAAGAATAAAAAACAATCGAATATTGATTTTAGATTTATGTCATTTTTCTTTAACATTCGTGATAAATTTCACCCCCCTAGCAATAAAATTGAAAAAGTTAATATAAAACAAGGAGAAACAGTTTTGGATTATGGTTGTGGAGCAGGAAGTTATACAATAGCTGCTGTTGAAAAAATAGGACCAAAGGGGAAGGTTATTGCTGTAGATATTCATCCATTAGCATTGAAAAAAGTTAGGAAAAAAGCTGAAAAAAAGGGGTACAATAATATTGAAGCAATTCAAACGGATTGTGCTACTGGTTTGGATGATGAAAGCATTGATAAGATAATTTGTTTTGATGTACTTCATGGCATTACTAATAAAAATGATATATTAAAAGAATTTCATAGAGTTCTAAAACCAAATTCAACACTGTCTTTTGATGATCATCATATGATTGAAGATGAGATTATAACTCTCATCACTTCCAATGGGCTCTTTAAAATGGTTGAAAAAAATGACAAACAATATAATTTCATTAAAAATTAGGTTGAAATCTAAATGGAAGAAAAATCTAAATATGGATGGTATGTGAAGAATCTAATTATCGGATTCAATATAATAGGGTTAATAGGCTTATCTACTTTCATTTATGGATTTTTCATAGATAATATAATGCGAATAATTCTAATATTTTTAGGATTAGCTTTTATTCTAATATTTTTATGGCCAGGTATTGGGATGACAATAATGAATCTAATTTTATTACAAAAAACTCAAAAAATAGATTTAGTTGTTAAAATGAAAGCATTGGATGAAATTAAAAATCCTCAAATTTTAGATGTAGGATGTGGAACAGGAAGAACCGCAATTAAAATTGCTAAAGCATTAAAAAATGGAGGACATTTATACGGAATCGATATTTATTCAAAAATGGCAATTCCAGGAAACGCTTTAGACACTGTACAAAATAATGCTCGACTAGAAAATGTTGAACATAAAACCACATTCCAATATGGATCTGCAACAGATATTCCATTTGAAGATAATCGATTTGATATCGTTAATGCTTCTTCAGTACTTCATGAAGTTCATGAAAAAGATGGTCAGGATAAAGCATTGCAAGAACTCTATCGTGTTTTGAAACCGAGTGGATATCTCTACTTAGGTGAATGGAATAGAATATCATGGCAATGTATAGCATTCTGTGGTTTGTGTTGTTATGCTTTCAAGAATAAAGAACATTGGGATAAATTATTAAATAAATACAATTTCAAAGATATAAAATATGAGAATATCATAGGTTTTGGGATCTATACCGCCAGAAAATAATTTTTTTTTATTATTTTTTATTAAAATTAAAAATAATACCTTCTTCAATCCAACTCCAATGGAACATTTGTTTTTTAAATTGCTCTTTAAATTCAAAACCAGCCTTTTTTATTTGTTCTTGAACTTTATTTAGTTGAATGCCATAAGAGCCTATATGTGTAGCATAATAAGATAAAAACCCTGATTTTTTTTTTAAAACGCGATTTATTTCATTTAATAATTTGATTTTATCGTTATTATCAATTAAATGATAAACATCATACAATAACACTAAATCTATATAATTGTTATTTAAAGGAATTGAAATTTTTTTCGAAGTTTTTATGATTTCAATATTAATAATATTTTGATTTTTAATTTTATAAGATAATTCCTCTAAAGGATCCTCATCATAATCAAGAGCATAAATTTTACCTTTATCTCCAACAATTTTTGAAGCAATTACAGAATATACACCCGTTCCACATCCAAAATCTAAAATTTTTTGTCCACTTTTTATACCAAACTCTCTAAGTGTAATTTCTCCCTTTGAATTTAGCCATTCTTCCACTTTTATTTCCACCTTTTTTATTGAAACAAAGATTATAAAAAAATTCTATAATAAATAAGACTTTTGAAATGAAAAATCATTAATTTATAATGAATTCAATGAAGTTATCATTTTATATTGCTCTAATGATATTTTATCTGTTACAATTTCAAATAGTTCAAGAAGAACATTATCTGGCGCAGCGATCATTACATATTTCCACGGACCAAGATTTTTTATTTTATTAATAAATTGAAACCCTTTACTTTTCATATGTGCTACGAGATTTTCTAAATCATCGGTTTCAATCCCTAAGTGATGAATCGCTCCACCTCCTTTATCTTTGGGTGGTTGATCATAGAAATTTATCTTCGATGTTCCAATCTTGATCATTATGTTTCGAGCTCCTGCCATTTCTAAATCAAACAGAATTTTTGCTCCAAACATTTCTTCATAAAATTTAATGCTTTCCTC
>JBHLOG010000131.1:0-9746 GCA_048940765.1 Promethearchaeota archaeon
TAAATTTTAACCTTGAAATTTTTTTAACCCCATGAGCCCCTGAGGCATAATCGCACGTAATTAATCCTGCTTCCTCAAGTTTTTTTATCTGTGCTGATATATTCGCTTCTGTCATATCTAAGCTAGATGCGATATTCGAAACATCCATTGGTTCTTCTTGAATATAATGGAGTATTTGACGTCTTGTTCTCGAAGACAGAGCTTTAACAATTTTTTCGATTTGCTCATCTGAATCTATTGATACAGATTCAGTATTATTTTGTAAATTAACCTCTAAAATACTATTATGTGTGATTTCCATAACTCTTTATCCAACCCTTAATAAATTTCTTATGGTTGTCTACAGTAAATCAATATTTTTTACGGTATTTATATTTAACTTGTGTTTCATTTGTAATCAATAATTACTAAATATTACAATATTTACAATTGATATTAAAAAAATCGAATATCTAAAATAAGATTTTATTTAGATAGATATTTGTCTAATGAAATAAATCAAATTATTACTACTATAAACTGTCAAGTCTCTAAAATTCTTTAAGATTTCTATTTTATCTAATATTTCAATAAATTTATTAATTAAATTGGCTTTGACATTTAACCAAAGGATTTTTAGGATTAAATTTTTTATTATAATAAAAATATCTCAAAAATTTATTAAAAAAATACCATTAAATTCCCACAAAAATAAATTTTCGAATAATTTAACCCTTGATTATAGTTTTTGTATCATTTTTAAAATTATAAAAAATTTAATAGATCTAAATTAATACCCAAAAAGCTCATAAAGTTGTCATAAAAGCACATTTTTATCTTAAATCCTCTATTGAAAGTGAATGAACTTATTAAACTATATTTAAACGTGATAAATTAATCTAAATTTATGTTAATAAAAAAAGTTGAAATATAATCTAATAAAATTCAAAATTTTGATAATTTTAATCATTTTCGAACAGGCTAGCAACAAAAGATTCCTTATACATTATTTTACTTTAATGTAAAATTTGATGAAAAAAGTAAAACATAATCATTTATATTCATATGTTACTTCTATTACATATATTATAAATTAATACAAAAATTACAAATAAAAATTGATGAGGATACTATAAATGAGTCCAAATGATGCTCAAAAAATATCAACCTCAAGACGAGATAATTCAGATAGGCGGAATAAGTTAAAAGATCCTACAAGTGTTATAACAGTCAGAATTGATGAAGAATTAAATAAAAATATTGATAAAACACGTATGAAATTGGGTATTTCTAAAGCCGATCTTATAAGAAATTATCTAGAAATTTCAAAATATGTAATAAAGCAAAAAGGATCAATTCAATCGTTGAATGACCGTGACTTCATAATAATTAAAAGAAGTTATCTTAGAAAATTAATCGAGAATGAGGATGAAGATGAACAAATAAGACTAGGTGAGAAATTAGCTCGTTTCATTAATGATTGCGCAAGAATATATGGGAAATTAGATGATATTGAGTACAAATTAGATTTATGTGATAATCTTGGTTTTTTTCGTAAATTTATTGGCGAAAACAATCATATCTTAATAGATAAAAAATTTGGTCCACAAAAATTTGTTGAAGCATTCATATGGAGACTTTTTAACCAATCAGATTTTAATTCGGATTGGACAACTTCAAAAATTAAGGATCAGAGTAAAATACGAGCTACCTATAAGAAGGAAGTTCAACCAGTAGAGATATCATCATCTCATTTTTCCTTTGAATTTGCCAAACTGATTGAAGAATAGATTTTGAAAATTCAGATGAAAATAGAGTTAATTTTAACTTTTATCTATGATCTCTTTTAGTCCTAATATGGGAATTATTACCATATTGGGTCTAAATAATATTTCATAATTCAATTCATGGAGCGCTCTTTCTATATAGAAATAAGTTGTTAAAGTATAATCTGGATTTAAATTTTTCATTATTTTTCCCATTAATTTAGATTCCCATAAATTAATGATCTTAACAATAATGTCAAGAACTTTTTTCAAGGGTCTAGCAGCTCGCCGGAAAAAAAGATTATAAAGAATCTCTTCCGGTACTTCATATTTATCTTCTTGTACAATATATTTATCAATGAACTTGAGTAATGTGTTGAATTTGATATAACTAAGTGCTCTTAAAAATGAGGCTAAGTCTTTCTCAACAGGAAATTTTTTCTTCTTTTCTTCAAAAGTAAGTTGTGGATCTCCTTCAAAATCGATAAAATAATAATAATATTTTCCATCAACAATGTTATATAAAATTTGTTCCATGTGCAGATCTTGATGAACAGGTTGGATTTCAATTTGAGATTCTTGATATTCAGAACGGAATCGCTCGATAATATCTTTAATATCAAGAAGAATTGAACTTATCTTTGGTAAATTGTAAAAAGTACTTTCTGGTTGGTCAGTCATATGAATTTGTAAATTTGAAATCATCGAATTTAATTTTTCGGTATAATCTTTTAGATAAGTTCTGCTATCAACTGTTTCTAAATTATACTCTTTTTGAGAGGTTAAAACCAGTGATTTATGTAAATTATCGATATACGTTCCTATCTCAGAAGATACTAATAGAGTTTCTCTGCATTTTTTTTTAATTAACTGAGATATATTTGATTTATCATGATAACTAGAATAATCCTTGTTGATATCACTGAATCCACTATTAATCATATTATTAAGTTCATTCCAATAGATATCACCCAAATTACCTACATTAGGAACACTTTCAATTATCCCAATTATATCTCGTTCTTGTAATGTAATAGTTCCATAAATTTTCGGCGCATTTGGAAACAAATTTTTTACCAATACAAATAAAATTGATGGCTCCAAACTTATTGAATAATCTTTATAAGATTTCAGCACATAAGTAATCGGTCCTTGACTAGGAACTCTCTTATTAAACAAATTTAATGAAAATAAAATGTTTGTTGTATTCCCTTTTCCTAATTGATTTATTGTAAGTTCATATCTATCCGGATAAAGTGTTGCTTCTATTAAATTCTGAACCTTTTTCATATTTATTTCATCTTCAAACTGTTTGTTATAGAGTGTTAATTCTAAATTAAATGATGGAAACTTTTCTGAAATACCCGCATCAAATAGCATTTTCTTCCAGAAAAATATGCAGAATTCTGCCTCTAAAAGGTTAAGTGTAATTACTTTTTGTTCATCATCAATTGTTATTGCTAATTTTTTACTAAAAGTGTTCTCAGTAAGTCTTACAATATTATTGCGTGTTTTTTCGGTACTTTCAAGAATACCTTCAATCTTTTCATAATAAATTAAAGGTATAAAATATGGTTTAGAATAATGCTGTGTTTTAACTTCAATTATTGTCAACATAATTCTATCTGCAATGATTTCAAAATATTTTATCGAAACATCAAATTCTAAATTTGATAAAGCTGATTTATCACCAAACCAACGACGAGATAAAAGCCATCCCTTAAACTCATTAGAATTGTAAATTCCTTGAATCACATTTTTATCAAAATATTCTATCATAAAGACCAAAAATTTTCTATTTTTAGTAATAGAATTAGTTATCTTTTATAAGTAAAAATTTTTACTTATATTTAAAATTATAAAATGTGAATTCTTAGAAATGCCTGAAAAGACCATTAATATGCCTATAGTCTTCCACTTTCACCAACCCGTAGATAATTTTGAATGGGTATTTGAAGATGTATATAAAAAATCATACAAACCTCTTATTGATAATGTATTCGATTTTGATGATATCAAGTTTACACTTCATTTTTCCGGAAACCTATTAGAGTGGTTTCTAAAGAATAAGCCTGATTTCATAGAGAAATTAAAATTTATGGCTAAGAGGAATCAGATAGAAATTATAGGAGGGGGATATTATGAACCTATCTTTTCCATAATTCCTTATCGTGATAAAATTGCTCAAATGAAAAAGCTATCTTATTTAATTAAGAAAGAGTTTGGATTGGAAGTAAAAGGTGCTTGGTTATCAGAAAGAGTTTGGGAACCCAATTATCCTTCATTTTTGAGTGATGCTGGCTTAAAATATGTTATTGTTGATGACAATCATTTTCGCGCTACTGGGATAACTGAAGAAGATACTTTCTATTCATATACTACTGAAGATGAAGGAAAAACATTAAGAGTATTTCCTATCAATGAAGAACTGAGGTATTTAACACCATGGAAACCAACTTACTTATCTATTGACTATTTGAGAAAAAAAGCGGATGATATTGGGAATAAAGTTGCCTTGTTAATATCTGACGCAGAAAAAATGGGAGTATGGGGAACCACTCATCAAATATGTTATGTAGAGGGCCAAGGACATCATGATGGAGATAATGGGAAGCCATTTATTCCCGCTTTTTTCGAACAAATTAGGAATAATACTTGGATAAAAACTCTAACTCTCTCTGAATATATGGACAAATTTTCAGCAAAGAGTTTAGTATATTTGCCAACCGCCAGTTATGATAAAATGGAAGAATGGGTTTTACCAACCTATATTCGCCAAAACTTTAAACGAATACGAAAATCACTTAAAGATGATGAGACTAAGAAAGAAATGTATCAATTTTTAAAAGGTGGATTTTGGAGATATTTTCTAGTAAAATATCCAGAATCTAATAATATGCATAAAAAAATGATTCATGTAAGAAATAAATTAATTTATGCTGAAGAAAATCTATTAAAAATTGAAAATGAACAACTTATTTCTGTTATATTAAAAAGAATTAGTGAAGCTTGGGATGAGATTTATAAAGCACAATGCAATGATTGTTATTGGCATGGACTATTTGGAGGCGTTTATTTACAATTTTTAAGATTTTCAGTTTATTCACACCTAATTAATGCTGAAAAAAAAATAGATGAAATAAATGCATTGGTTAATCCAAAACTTAAATCTTATATTTATATAACGCCGATAGATTTTATTAAAGATAGTAAAACAGAGTACTTAATTGAATCAGATATATTTAATGTTTATATTAATCCAAATGACGGTGGAACTATTTTTGAGTTAGATTACAAACCTAAATCTTATAATCTATTAAATACACTAACACGATGGCCAGAGGCTTATCATAAAAGCAAAAAACTTGAAGCAAAGGAAGTAATGGTCGATCGCTTCAGAAGGAGTTTATTACGTCTAAGATTTTTACATAAAGATGTGTCATTTGAACAACTCCAGACTGATCAGTATTATGAGTTTGGAGATTTCGTTAATAATGGCTTCCGGGTTACCAGTAGCGAAAAAGAAGGAACGATCGCAATCATAGAAATGGAAAAAATTGGTAGTGTAAAAGATACAGATTCTAATGAAAGGAATCCTGTGAGAATTACCAAAGATATTTACATAGAAAATAACGAAATAAAGGTTATAGCAAGGATTAATTTTGATGAAATTCCTAGAAAAGAAAAAATATTAACCCATATTATAAATAATTTAAATCTCGCAATTGATATCCCTTTTTTCTTTAATGGGAATACTGAAGAATGTTATTGGGAAAGTGAACAAGCAGACTTAAAAGATGAAAATGAAAAAAAATTATTGAGTAAAGTTCAATATAATGGTGCTCATTTTAAAGCATACGATACAAATTATGATTTGAATTTTGAGTTTAATATATCAAGTAAAAATGATTCGATAAAAATTATTAAGTTCCCAATTATAGCATATGCTTATACAGAAGAAGGGTATAAAGAGATTTATGAAGGCTTAAACGTTACTCCTCTCTTTAACCTCCAGAAAAACTTAGAAATTCAACTAAAACTACAAATATTTTAGTATTTATATTTTTGGATTTTCTACATTTTTGTAGATATTAGGAATAATTATGTCGTTTTTAATAGGTTTTAAATATATTAATGGTTAAATAACTATTAAAAAAGCAATATTTTTGGTTTTTTCAATGGGATTCTACAATAATGGAAAACGAAATGGAGTAACTTATAACAATAAATCATTAAAACATAGAATTGAAAATAATCAATATGTTAAACAAGTACGAAAGGAATTGCTTAAAAAAAAGTTAAAAAAGAAGCTCCAAGAATAATCCTTAATAAATTTACCCAAAATAGAACTTATTATTATAAAGTTTCAATTCAAATTTCTTTCAAAAATTAATTAAATTAATGAAAAAGCATTTCAAATAATAAGAATTGCTTTCTTATAGTTAGTTTTTTTTGTTAATATTGAATATAATTATATTTTATTTTGGGAAAAAATAAAAAATGAAAAAAAGTAAATCTTATGACGAGTGTTTAAGTTGGAATTGCTGTGATGAGCTTCTTTTTGAATGTATTGATAGATCACAGCATGTTAAACAAGTTAGAAATCATTTAAAGAAAAAAAAATTAAAAAACCATTTCCAAAATTAATTTAATAATAGTCTTTTACTTCTAGGATTCAAATCCATACTTCCCAATAAGAGGGACAAAACGCACACCTGTTATTTTTTTTGAATCAAAATTATCGCCAGATTTTTTAATAATATATAAATTTTGCGCAAAACTTTTAGATCCTGCCGGAATACAAAGAATACCTCCATCTTTTAACTGATCTCGTAAAGGTAAAGGTAGTTTTGTAGGTGAAGCAGCTGTTACTAATATCTTATCATAAGGAGCTTGGTCAGAATATCCTAAAGTACCATCTCCATGAATTACTGTAACTTTATTACTATATCCAGTTTCTTTAAGACTCTCTCTAGCATTGTTTGCTAACTCTTCATGGCGTTCAATGGTAAATACATGACCAGGATTTTCTGAATCTTCTGGTGCCACTAATTCTGCGCATAAAGCAGCATGATATCCAGAACCTGTTCCAATTTCTAAAACTTTTTCCCCTCTTTTTAGTTCAAGATACTCACACATCATAGCATTCATATGAGGAGCACTGATCGTTTGGCCTAAACCAATAGACAGTGGTGAATCCATATATGCACTTGATTTAGCATCCTCCGGCAAAAATTTATGTCTAGGAACTTTTAACATTGCTTTAATTACTTCTGGTTTTGTTAATATCCCACGTTCTCTTAGATTCTCAACCAATCGCTTTCTTTTTTCTTCAAAAGTCATTTCTAATAATGAATCCATAATAGTATGTTTATAGTAAAAAAAAAATCAATTTCTTATGTCTTTATAATTTTATAAATTTTGTCGTTCTTTTCAACTTCCTTATTAATTCTTAAATTAATTTTAACAGGATCACTATATCTCTTTCTAGAAATACTTTTTATCTTCTCTCCTTTATAGATCATTTTTTTAATAGTTTCCATCAAATAAGTATTAGGTCCAATGATAATTATTTCATCATGTAATTTAAGAGGAAATTCTAAGCTTTCTAGTAAAACATTTGCTGACTTACTATCTATATCATAGCTTAAAACTTTCCCTAAATAAGTTTTTCTATACACAGATACATTTCCTCTCCTCTCTAATTCAATATCTTCAATAGTAGGGCGATGAAAATAAAATCCCGTATGAAAGCCACGATTATAAACCCTTGACAATCTTTCTAACCAATTTTCTACTTTTTCCCTTGAATATGTACCATTAAAATAGCTATCAAGTGCTTCATTATAACATTCAGCAACAGTCTTAATATAAAGTGGATCTTTCATTCGTCCTTCAATCTTAAAAGCATCTATCTTTACCTCAATCAATTCAGGAATATATTCAATCATACACAAATCTTTTGCATTCAAAAACATTTGACCATCATAAATGAATTCATTATTCACATCGTCAATGACTCTCCATTGCCTTCGACATGGTTGAGCACAATTCCCTCGATTGGCTGAGTCTTGTTCAGAATCACAAATAGTGGCAGACAAATAACATCTTCCAGAGATCGAAGTACACATTGAACCATGAACAAAACATTCAATTTTTGTTGTTGTTAATAGATGTTTTATTAATTTAATTTGCTTAAGTGATAACTCTCTCGCTAATATAATTCTTTCAGCACCTAGATCTTCAAAAAATTTAGCTGATTCTATATTTGACACATTTGCTTGAGTTGAGACTTGGAATTTTACATTATTTCGTTTAGCAATTTGGATTGCAGCGAGATCGTGAGCAATTATTGCATCAATTTCAGCTTCTTTTGCCTGTATTATTAATCTTTCTAAATCTTGTAATTCTGAATCATAAATTAAAATATTAGTTGCTAAATATGCCTTTATTGGAGGATTCTGAGAATGACAAAATTCCACAACTTGTTCTATAATATTTCGCTCGAAATTTTTTGCTTTTGCTCTCATGTTATAACTTTTAACACCAAAATATATTGCATCTGCCAAGTTAGTAACAGAATTCAAGGAATTCCACTCTTGAACGGGTACAATTAATTCAGGACGATTATTCATGTTAATGCCAAAAAAAAATTATATACTATGAGAAAATAGAAGTGTTATTATTAAAATTATTATTAATTTCAAGTGGTTTGAATATTTGGAATTTATACTTTAACTTATTTAAAAATAAGGTATATAAAAAAAAAATCAGAATTACTCCATATTTTTACTTAAAAAAATATTAAATTACTACTTCTTTATTTATTTTTAATAACAATTTTTTGAGAGAGAAAATAATGAAAGTAGTACTTTTTAATGGAAGTCCTCGAAAGGAAGGAAATACTTACCATTGCTTAAATGTAGTTATGCAACAATTGAAAGCAGAAGGAATTGAGTGTGAATATATCTGGATTGGAAAAGAAAGGTTGCAAGGTTGTACTGCTTGTCTACAATGTAGAGATAATGATGACCAAAGATGTACAATAGAAGGAGATAATATGAATTACTATATAGAAAAAATGTTAGAATCTGATGGAATAATCATTGGGTCTCCAACTTACTTTTCTGATTTATCAACAAGTACCAAAGCTTTAATAGAACGTGCAGGATATGCCACGGGAGGTCATTTAAAACATAAAGTTGGAGCTGCTGTAGTAGCTGTTAGGAGAGCCGGTGCTAATCATGTATTTTCTAGCATTAATTATTTCTTTCTGATCAAGCAAATGTTCGTTGTAGGTTCTAGTTATTGGAATTTAGGTATCGGAAAGAGTCCCGGAGAAGTATTAAATGATGAGGAAGGTATTAAAACATTTGAAAACTTGGGTAAAAACTTCGCTTTTTTACTTAAAAAACTTAAATCCTAATATATTATTTTTTTAATAAGCTAACCCCTATCTTGGAGTTAAAATGAATCTTTTAGATTTAAATCAAGTAAATCGGTTTACTTTACAAAAAAATCATCTAATAGAGGAAACAAAATGTGATGATATAATTCAAATAACCGAGGATTTATGTGGTCTTCATTCAACTGGGCTTAAAACCTCTTATTTATCTCTATTTGTAAGAAGTAATAATTTCAAAAAAGAAGATTTGGAAAGAGCACTGTATATAAATAAGACTCTTGGTAGGATTCGTGGAATGAGAAAGACATTATTTATTCAAACAAAAAGTATGATCCCTACGGTATTTCCCGCCACTTTTAGTTTAATTGAAAAAACCTTCGAAAAATATATGGAATATCATAAAATTTCATTTAAAGAATATCAAGAAATTTCAAAACAAATTATAAACTTATTAAAAGGAAGAGAATTATCTGCTTCCGCTATAAAGAAAGAATTAAATTCAAAAATAAATATTCCCGCAATTATCCATTTGATGTGTAATTATGGTATTTTAATAAGAACTAAACCAATTAAGGATTGGAAGGATAGAAGGAATG
>JBHLOG010000132.1:0-9657 GCA_048940765.1 Promethearchaeota archaeon
GATATTCAATGAAATCTTGCATAATATTTACAAATATCAACCGTTTTTTAAAACTAAATCATAAGAGTATTTCTTTCTTATTATTTGTAATTTAATAGTCGCAAATAAATAAAGAGAAAATATAATAAATTTGAAAAATTGGGAATATAACAAATTTATATAATATTAAACTATAATCTCTTTGTTAGAGAAAAAGAAATTCAAGAATGAAAGATGATATTAAGCCTATTTTTGATAACAATATCAATAATAATTTCTATTATTGGAGTAATTTATGTTTACATAAATCGTAATGAATTCGCAAATAAAGTAAATATCATTCTAACGATTTTATTATTTTTATTCCTTTGTATTCTTTTTTTTAGTTCATTTCTGTTATCCACAGAAATTTATTTTACAGAGAATATCGCACTAATTTTATGGTATCTATCATTAATATATTGGGTTTTTTCAGTAAGTATATTGAGTATAACTCATAAAATAGTAATAAAATTTGAAGAAAAAGTAATAATATCGTCTCTTTTTTATTCTCTCATGATTGGATTAATTTTGGGTTTATCATTTCTTCCTAATTCTTTTTTGGTAAGATTAGAAAACAGCTATTATAAATTTACTTTTCGGAATATAATATTAATGTTTTTTTTATTAATTTATAATACTATAATTTTATGTAAAATGTGTTATAATCTTATTCGATATTTTTCAAGAATCCGTGATAATAGATCAAAACAACTATTTAGTATCCTTACATTTCAGTCTTGTTTAATTATTTTTTTATATTCCATTTACATATTAACTCAAGTAATCATATTCCAATATTTGTATGCCGCTATGCATTTAATTAGCGCAGCATCTGCAACCTATTCCGTAATGAAAAAGCCTAATCTATTTGTAGAGCTTACAAATAAAATTTATGATTTCATTCTATTCCATAAAAGTGGAATTCTTTTATATTCATATAATTTTGAGACTGGAAAAGAAACTGATGAATCTCTTTTAAAAGGTTCAATTTTAATAGGTATCAACCATATTTTATCAAATTTAATTGATAAAAGAGACCAATTGAGTCTTATTAAAATGGAGAATAGAGATATAATACTTGAATATGATAATAATCATGGTTATGCGCTATTATTGACCACGGATCGTAAAAATTCTTATATAGATAAAGCAGTCAATAACTTTATGAAAAAATTCACTTCTTTAAATGAAGAGAAATTAAAAAATCTTAATGGATTAATAGATATCTCTGAATTTAGGAATGCAAAAAAAATAATTGATGAAAATTTTGAACCTTTTATAAAAAAAAATTGAAAAACCTATACATTTTGAGTTAAAAAATTAACTCCTTGCTGGTCATACTAAGGTTTTTTTTAATAATTAAAAATTTATATCTATTTTAAAAAAAAAGGTTTATTTATGACAAGATGTACTATATTCAATAATAGATTTGTTTTTTATAATTAGAAGAAATCATGTAAATTAAAAAATTATGAATTGTAATTAGATTTAGTCATTTCGTAAATTATGTATATATTAGTTCTCATTTCTTTAATAATCGGCTACATTTTCATATTCTGTGTAGGTGTATATACATTTATTCATATTATCTATCATTATGAAAATTTTGGGGCTAAATTAACTGCAATTCTAAACTTTCTAACGATTTTTGTAGCCATTATCATATATTCTACCTGCTCTTTACTCTCTATCACTATTTTTTTTTCTGAAAAGATCAATCTTACTCTTTGGAAACTTTCAGTTATTTTTTTATCTCTTGACTTTATTCTAACTTCAGTAATTTATTCCTTCTTAAAAGTTTATAAAAGATTACCATATTTTCCATTTACTTTTTTAACTATTATTTTTGGGTTATTAATAGGACTTTTGTTTTCTCCTAATTCTGTTCAAATATTTCTTCATCACTCAAATACACCTCCCTTTTTCATTATTGATATATCCAATATCAATTATTCCTTTAATTTCATTACTGGAGTTACCATCAGTATTTTTCAATGTTGTATCGCTGCTCATATTATCACACAATCTATTTTAATATATCTTAATACTTTAAATAAAAAAATCGTAAAGGGATTAAGCATTACTACTATCATTATTCTATTCCCAATCTTAATGTATATTTTATATATTGTAAGTCAAAATCCAATTTTCCGAGAATTACATTTTCTTTCCTTATGGATTGTTATTTTTGGATTATGTTATATTTTAATAAAAAAACCAGAGATGTTTTTAGAATTAACAAATAAAATATATTCTATTAATATATACCATAAATCAGGAATTTTACTTTACTCCTATAAATTTGGTAAAATAAATAATGAGTCAGATTCAACAATATGGGGAAATATTCTCATAGGAATTAATCATATTCTTTCTGAATTTGTAGATCCGAAAGAAAAAATTGATGTTCTTCAAACAGATAGCTCCAACATTATTGTAAACTATGATGAGTTAGGATTTGCCGTAGTTCTAATAACGAATCGTAAAAATGCTATTCTAAAAAAGTTATTGGATAATTTTACTATTGTATTTAAAAATAAATATAAAAATGAATTAATGGAAATCCAGGATCTTAATAGATTAATTAATGTATCTGAATTCAAAGAAACAAGAGATATTATAGAAAAAAGTTTTCAAATATACTTGTAATAATTTACTCTTTTCAAAATTGGTCTATAGAAATCTTATATAAATTATAATTATAAAACTATTAAAGAATAAAAATAAATAAAAATATAAAATAAAATTTTAGGTGTAATAATAAATTGTCTTTAAAGTTTTGTCCGAAATGTGGAAATGAATTAGAACCAAACTCCTCGTTTTGCGACTCATGTGGAGCAGATTTGAAAACTAGAACAGTAGTGACTCAAACAGTTGAAGAAAAGAAGGTTGAACCTGCTATTAAAATGGCCCCAGAAACAGTAATTTATGGTGATTTTTTTCCAAGATTGGCAGCTGTTATTCTTGACGGAATTATAATTGGAATTATTGGTTCAATTTTGTCTTGGATAATCTTTGTTCCTTGGGTACCATTTAATGTTTTTGATCCATTTGGAGGCTGGTGGTATGTTTCGTTTCCTTTTAATTGGGTTATTGGTTTTTTATACATGTGGCTACTGGAGACATACAATAATGGTCAAACTTTTGGAAAAATGGCGTTAAATCTACGAACTGTGGATGAAGAGACTCTTACTCTGGCAAGTTCCAGCAGCTATGCTGTAAATAATCTTTTAAAACCTTCTGGATTTTTAATACTGGATTTCATTATTGGAATCCTCATGAATTCTGGTGATCCAAAACATAGATTGCGACTTATGCAAAATATCTCAAAAACAGTTGTAATATCAACAAAATAAAAATTTTATTGAATTTTAAGTGAATTAAATTATTTTTCTTTTCTTTGTATTTTATTTCATTAGAAATTTAGTACTATCTAAACATTTAAAAAGTTAAATTTATATGAACAACCTCAGAGAATACATTATTCATATTTATTTTTAATATCAAAAAAAAGGATTATAATGGAGATTGTAGAATATCAAGATATAGAATGGGCAGAAGATTGGAAGATTATAGTAGAAATTTATGATACTATAGATTATTTAAAATCACTATTTAAAAAGTTAGATGTTTCGTATTTACGCGAAATACAACAAAAAATGTTAATATTAAATCTTCAGAAATATGCATGGTCTTTACAAAACTACATAATTGAGAAATATTCAAAATAGCTTTTTTCTTTTATAAACGTTAAATAGATATATGCTTATAAAAACGGATTGTGTAAGTTTATCAATTTTTTCTCCCTTACATATTAGTCCATCTTTTCTTACTTAATTTTTAATAGAAAAGAATAATTATTACATGATCTAAAATAAAATAACAAAAAAAAAATTTGAGATTATCTTATGAGTGAACTTAAGTTTAGCAAAAAGCAGAAGTGGAGTTTTGGGATGGGAACCTTCGCACAATGGTTTCTGAACGCTGCTTTTAACACGTGGGTTTTATCTTTTTATTTTGTTGCCGTTGGATTAGATATTAAATTGATAATGCTTGCTTTTATAATCTGGACTCTATGGAATGCATTCAATGATCCATTAATTGGATATCTATCTGATAGAACAAGAACACGAATTGGTCGTAGAAAACCCTTTATCATATTAGGGTCAATCCCGATTTTAATAATCGAAATTATTGTATGGCTTCCTCCTACAGGTAATCAAATTATAACGTTCATATATCTCCTTATTATACTCATATGTTTTGATACATTCTACACCATGGTTACTTTAATTGATTCAGTCTTCCCTGAACTCTATACATCTGTAGAAGAACGAGCTGAGGTTAATACTATTAAACAAGTTCTAGCAACAATTGGTCTTATTTTGGCATTTCTAGTTCCAGGAATGTTTATTGGTGAAACCTTATCTGATCCTAGTGGATATCCTATTAACGGTATTGTAACTACCATACTTGTAGGGATTTCTCTTGTAATATGCATTAGATGGGGTGTCGTGGAGAAAGAAGAATTTAAGTTAGATCATAAACATGAATTCTCATTCTTTAAGGGTATGAAATATACATTCAGCAATAAAGGATTCATACTTTATACAATAATGTTTTTCTTATTTGAATATATAATTTTGCTTTATGGCTCTGTTATTCCTTTATGGGGTGAGAATGTCTTGGAAGTTGGAAGTGCATTTGAAACTTCTCTATTATTGGGATCAATCTTTATCGTTGGGATTATTTCAGTGATTCTTTGGAGATATCTTGATGTTAAAATAGGGAGTCGTAAATCCTATGCAATTGCGATGGTATTATTTGCAGTAGCTATTATCCCTATTCTGTTTGCTACTGATTTTATTTCAGCCCTTCTCACTATCTCGACGGCAGGGATTGGATTTGGAGGAATGCTTTACTTTATCTATTTAATTATTGCTGATGTCATTGATGAAGATGAATTAAAAACAGGAGTTCGGCGTGAAGGAACATTTTTTGGCGTTACCAATTTTTTCATGCGTCTTTCTATGGTAATTTCTGTATTATCCATTTCGCTAGTGTTTGTTTCTACAGGTTGGGAAACTTGGACACCAGATCCGAATTTTGATATCTTATTTGGAATTAGACTTCTGATGGTATTATTCCCAATAATTGCAATTATTTTGAGCCTCATTTGCTTGTACTATTATCCATTTACAAAAAGGAAGGTGGATGAAATTAAATCGCAATTAAAAGAACTTCACGAAAAAAAGTTAGAAACTGTTAGAGCTAAATAAAATCTCCTTTTTTCTTTTTTTAATATTAATTTAAAGGCGTTAAATTTGGATTAATGCTTGGTCTAAATCCCCTATTAAATCAGTTGGATCTTCCAATCCTACTGAAAATCTGAAATGTGTCTTTGAAATATTCATAGATTTAAGTTCCCAAGGAGCGAGGTCAAAACCTGTCATTAAACTAGTATATTCTATAAGAGATGTTAAATCACCTAATGATACCCCTACTTTAATTAATTTTAATAGTTCCATAAACTTATTACTTGCTTCTACTGATTCAAGTTCAAATCCAATCATTCCACCAAAATCTTTCATTTGTTGCTTAGCAAGTTTATGATCGGGATGAGAGTTTAAACCGGGATATCTTACATTTACAACTTTAGGATGATTCTCTAAATAATTTGCTAATTTCATAGCATTAGAAGAATGACGCATCATACGTAAACTTAGTGTTCTAATTCCTCGTAAAATTAACCAAGCATTGAACGGACTAAGTACTTGACCTTGTGTATCTTGCCAAAAATATCTTATATTTAAAATCTCATTTTTAGGACCTATTATTGCTCCACCTAAACAGTCTCCATGACCATTAATATATTTTGTTAGGCTTTCGACTACAAGATCCGCTCCCAAATCGAGTGGGCGTTGAAGAGCTGGAGATGCAAAAGTATTATCTACAATGCACTTTCCTCCAACTTCATGAATTAAATCTGCGCAAGTTTTTATATCTATTATATCTAAAGTGGGATTTGAAGGTGATTCGAGAAAAATTAATTTAGTTTCTTCATCAATTGCTTTTTTCACTTCTGTTAAAGCGCAAAGATTTACTCTTCTAATCCTAATTCCCATTTGTGGATATAACTTTGTAAGAAGTCGATATATTCCTGTATATTGATTAATATGAATTATTATATTAGGGATCTTTTCAGGATTAGTTTGAGGTAACAATTTTTTAATTTTATTAGGACGAATACGTTCAACCCGTTTTTGTAACATGCTTGAACAAGCAAGATGGACGGCACCCATTCCGGATGCAACCGAAATTGCACTTTCTCCTCCATGTAAAGTTGCCAATTTATTGTCTAAAGCATACAGGGTTGGGTTTTCTGTTCTTGAATAATAATAACGATTTTTAATGAATTCACTTAAGCTAGAATAAGTATAAGATTTTGTAGCATAAATAGGTATTCTAAGGCTGTGTTTAGTCTCTGGATATGGATCTTCTCCTGCTCTAATTAATTTTGTATCAAACTTTAATTTATCCCATTTAATTTCATTTTCTTTATTTTTCTCATGAAAAGTTTCTTTCTTTTCTGACATTTTTTTCTCATCCTTCGCATAATTTAAAATATCTCATTAGATATGATTTTTCAATAATTAATTCTAGATAAAGTTTTTTACAAATTTTCAATTCTAGAAACGAGATTTAGTGTTAATAAAAAGTGGTTAACAAATGATATTAGAAGAAGAAATTAAAAACTTAATAATTGAGTGGGATGAAGAAGGATTAAAAGAGATATGTAGAGATTCTCTTGAAAAGAAAGAAATTACTCCAGCAGAGTTACTAAAAGTTATTGGTAAAATTATGCAATTCATAGGTAAACAATTTGAGGATGAAGAGATTTTTCTTCCAGATTTAGTTGGTTCAGCAAATGTAGTAAAAAATACAATCGATGAAATTATAGATCCTGCAATCAGAATTTCAGGGGAGATTAAAGAAACTCTTGGAAAAATAGTTATTGGAACTGTTGAAAGCGATGTGCACAGTATAGGAAAAGATCTTGTAGGAAGTTTTCTTTTTTCCCATGGGTTTGAAGTATATAATTTGGGAGAAGAGGTTCCAGCATTTAATTTTGTTAATAAGGCAGAAGAAGTTAATGCTCAGATTATTGGCTTATCATCTTTATTAACTATGTCAATGGGTTTTCAGCGTGAAGTTATAGATGAGCTTAAAAAAAGAGGTTTAAGGGATAAATATAAAGTGATTGTGGGGGGTTCACCAACCTCAAGAGAATGGGCTGACAATATTGGGGCAGATGGGTGGGCTGATGATGCAATTGAAGCAGTTTCTTTAGTGAAAAAATTATTGGGAATTAATAAATCGGAGAGTAAATTTAAATGAAATTGAAAAGAATTGAAGTTCTATCTAACGATGAAATACAAGCAATTCATTCTGCTACATTAGAATTGTTATCGAAAGTGGGGATTAAGATAGATTCAACTTCAGCTAGAAATTTATTCAAAGAATATGGAGCAGAAGTGAATGATAATAATCTATTTGTTAAAATTCCAGAATCTCTAATAAATGAAAAATTAAAAGAAGTTCCAGAATCATTTAAATTGTATGGTGCGGATGGTAAATTTAGTTTTGAATTAAATACTACATCTAGCCAATTCGCAACTATTGGTACACCTGTTAAAATTTATGATCCAAGTAAAAAAAGTGGTGTAAGAAAAACAGTTTTAGCTGATACAATTAAACAAATTAGGATTGTTGATTCCTTAAAAAATATAAATTGTAGCCATGTTGATGTTTGGCCTAATGACATTAATTATCTTTCACTTCATACCCATTGTATCTATCAATGGGTACATAATACACGAAAACCTTATGGTCTTGGATGCTTGGGACGATTGGCAAGTCAAGATATGATGAATATGGCTTCTATCATAGTGGGAAGTGAGGAAGAACTCATTAAAAATGCACGATTTGTAGGTTTTATGAATCCTACAAGCCCCTTACATTTACCTTTATTAATGACCAATGGTCTTGAAATATTTGCTAAATATAAACAACCTACTATAATTGCTCCAGAAGCTCTTGCAGGATCAACTGCACCTGTTACTTTGGCAGGGCTTTTAACTCAAATTAATGCTGAAATCATTAGTGGAATAATTCTTGCACAACTTTTTAATTCTGGGGCGCCTGTATTCTTTGGAACAGTCTCTACAATTACTGATATGAAATCTGGAAATGCAGCATTAGGATCTATAGAAACAGGGCTCATAACTACAGCAATAGCGCAATTAGCTCGATTTTATAATATACCATCAAGAGGACCAGGAGGAATTACTGATTCAAAAGTCCTCGATGTGCAGTGTGGTTTAGAAAGATTACAAACTTTGTTAATAGCAGCTCAAGCAGGAATAAATTATATTACTTGTGCTGGTACATATGAAGAGACATTAGTAGAAGCACTAGAACTTCTTGTAATTGATGATGAGTTAGTTGATATCGTACTACGCCTACTTGAAGGAATTTCCGTAAATGAAGAGACAATAGCACTAGATATTATAGAAAAAGTAGCATCAAATCCAAAGAAGGGGGTAAATTATTTAAGTGAAGCTCATACACGTAAGTTTATGCGGAAAGAATTATGCATTCCCATGTTGATTGATAGAAATAGACGTTCAACTTGGAATAAAAAGGGTTCAAAAGATATAATTGGGAGAGCAAAAGATAAGGTAGAAGAAATTCTTCAATCATTTAAACCGCCAATTGTAGATATGGAAATCGAAGAGCAAATTTTAGATTATATTAAAAAGGTTGAAAAAAGGACATTACAGGATTATAAAAAGGCAGAGGGGATCTCTACGGGTAGTGTTTCTCTCCCAGGTACTAATATAATAGTTAAAGATTAATAGAATTTCCTTCTTTTTTCTTTAACTTTTTGAATATCTCAATTAAATTTACCCTTAACATGAGGTAAACTGTGATAACCGTGAAATATAAGGTGGCTATACTAAATATCCAATTTTCCCCTCCTAAAAAGATACATATATTGAATAAATTATAGGCAAAAATTAACATCAATCCAAATTTTCCAAACCAGATCCAAAATATTGTTTTCTTCATATTATATTTTATTAAACCTAAAGGTACAGTTATCATATCATCATTAAGTGGTGTAAGTCCAAAAATGTATATGAGAAGTGGAGCTAATTTCGGGTGATCTACTAAATATTGCTGATATTTCTTTAAATTTTTAGTCCTCTCTACTGAGATTACTCCTGAAGCCCCTCTACCCACAATATAACCTCCTAATTCTCCGACCAGACATCCTAATGATGCAATAATTCCTACTAAAAGGGGAACAAAAAGACTCATTTGTCGAAATGGTAGGGAACTAAAACATACAACGAATGTATATGGAGTAGGAACTGGAAGTAAATTTCCAATCATACAAACCCAAAACGTGATAAGAAGCCCAGAACCTAAATCTTGAAAAGTTGGATATTTTGAGATATTTTCTATAACTTCTCTGTGAGACGCGTATATCAACAGGTCTATTGAGATAATTGTTAAAATAATAATTAAAATGAAAAAAATCAAGTCAATTCTTTTTAGTTTCAATGTTAA
>JBHLOG010000133.1:0-9592 GCA_048940765.1 Promethearchaeota archaeon
CGAGCATTATTAAATCCCTTCTCTTCAAAAACAGAGAGAGCTGATATAATAAATAGGTTTCTTTTTTCTTTTTTAACAAATTCAGATTTTTTTTTCCTTAAAGACACGTAATATCAACTCAAAAAATTAATGAATAATTTATCTCATTCAAAAATTCTTTATTACATGTTAAGAAATTACATTATAATTTATTACTTTTTAATTTTCAAATTCTAATAGATTTATTAAGTTTCTCAGGAAATTTTTTATTTTCTAATCTTTCAGAATTGAAATTTTTTTAATAAATTAAATCAAAAGACACTTTGAGGAGAGAATAATATATACAATTTAGTAAAAAAAGTAAATTGATATAAATATCAAAAAAGTGTTATTTTAAAACTTTTCTTCATTATTTTGTTGAAAAATAAAGATAAGAAGAAAACAAATGAACGTTCATTCAGTGAATGAGGATTCGGTAAAAATTAAGAAATTTTAACTGTTGCAAGAGTAGGAAAAGATTTATATACTAGATTATCTTTCTTATTAAAAAGTAATTATTTAATTAAAAAAGCATTTGAATAAACAATATAATGGTGATACTCAAAGTGGCCAAACAATTTATTAGTGATTATTTGAAATTTTTTGGTGAAATCAAATTCGCTGAGCAAAATAGTTTACCTATTAATGATTTTGAACTCTCCTTAAAGAAATACTTTTCGGGGAAGGATAAATTACCACGCGGACGTTATAAATTCGGTGAGATTAACAATTCACTCGTAAAAGATTTTACAAAATCATTCATGAATTATTTTGAATAAAAAATTTTAAGGTTTTTAAGAAATATTTTTACTATTTTTTATATTATTTTAAACTATTTTTATTCTTTTCAATCCAATTTAGTTAACTAGTTAAATTTTTTTCCATTTTACATAATATGACAATCTTAAATGAGAAAAAAGAAGTATTTATAGAAACGAATGGGATAAAACTTCATACCATTCTCGTTGGATTGGGAGAGCCTTTGATTCTATTACATGGTTTTCCAGAATTTTGGTATTGTTGGTCAAAAGTAATTCCTCTTCTTAGAGATGATTTTAGATTAATAATCCCAGATATGAGAGGGTATAATTTATCTGATAAGCCTAAAGGTGTTGAAAACTACAAAATAGAAATTTTGATAGAAGATATTAAAGGATTGAGTGAAGGATTAAAATTAGGGAAATTTACTCTTGCTGGACATGACTGGGGAGGCGCAGTAGCTTGGTTATTTGCTGAAAAATATCCTCAATTGTTAAATAAGTTAATTATATTGAATGCTCCACACCATAAAATTTTTGAACAAAAATTAAGAACTGATAAAGAGCAACAAAAAGCAAGTTTCTACATTTTTGAATTATATAAACCTCATAGTGAGAAGTTCATCATTGAAAACAATTATAAAGCACTAAAAGAAGCGGTCTTTACAGAAAATTTTAGTGAGTTTGATAGACAGAAATACATTGAAGCTTGGTCTCAACCAGGTGCAATAGAAGGAGGTGTAAATTATTATAGGGCAAATAGGAGTTTTAATGAATGGACAGGTATAATTGAAGTTCCTACCTTAGTAATGTGGGGAATGAATGATTTAGCTTTAAGACCTCAACTATTGGAAGGATTATCCGATTATGTTAAAGATTTGCAAATTGAACGACATGAAACTTCATCACATTGGATTACCCATGATGATCCTGAATTTGTCTCTACAGAAATTCGAAAATTCATTAATAGTTAGTTATTATTTTAAGTAACAACCTTTTATACATAAATATATTATACCATATGAATGATCTTCCCATATTTTTGAAAATTATGGATAGAAAACCATAATTTGAATATTATTAATTAAAATAATTAAATTTATAAGTCTCATTTATTGGTTACAATATAAGAGCGTGGGAAAAAAGTTTAATTCTTATCTTAATTATTATTAAATAGACCAAAAAGAATATCAAAAATGGAACAAGACAAAAAAGAATTCAATTGGACATTTAAACTTGATTGGTTAAACATCTTATCAATGTTAAATCTTGAAAGTATCAGTCAGATTCCAGAATCTAAAAAAGAAAAAGCACTTAAAAGAATTTCTAAATTTTATAGTATAGAAGCTCTTTTAGAATATGAACCTAGTTATTTAGATAGACTTGTTGTAAATGAATTAAAAGAATTGATGAAAAGAGAATTACAAGATATTGAGAAAAAGCAAGAAAGAATTGAAAAAAATCTTCGCAATAAAATAATACCAATGAAAAGTGGTGGTATTATTAGGTTTGATCCTAATGACCTCCCGAAGGAATTTAGAGATAATCCAGAAGAATTGATAAAACATTTAAAAAAATTTCTGGGTCAAGATGACGATGAAGACGATGATTCAGATAGCTATAAAGAAGATAATACCGGGTATTATATATAGAATAATATTTTAGAATATTACTCCTTTTAAGAAGACTTAAATGTAAAAATAATTAAAAATCTTAAAATATCTTATATTTAAACAACTTTAAATCTACTCGCTTTATCTTTCTATAGCTAATATAGAAGATTAAATAGATCAATCCCGACCAAATAATCCAAGACAGAGCTTGGTACACATTCATATTTAAAATATAATTTACGAAATCTTGTAACACATAAAATCCAATATCGTTCAAATCTCCAGGGAAATCTACAGTTTTAGGGTTTAATCTAATTGCGATAACTTGATGAGTATTTTTTTTTAAGGTTTCAAAAATATTGGAAATAGTTAAATTTGTTGGGTCTTCTAGTTTCAATTTAATAAAAGTGTTTAAATCCTCACATGTATGAATATCGCTCCCTCCAATACAGGTTAGATTAAAATCTAAACAATAATTCCTTATATGCTGGTATTTACTTCCATAACTACCACCATTAACAATTTCAAAGCCATCAACACCCCACTCTCTCAATTGATTTAAGGTATAAGGAACTCCATACCCTCCATTAGGATTTGGATCGTAATTGTAATGATTTACAATCACATAACCTCCTTCGCTTTTAACATATTCAATCATATCGGAAACATTCATTACTTTAGTGAAAGGATTATCTGACATTGGTGGAACGATTTCTTCAGAAATACCAAAATAATTGATGTGGATATCATGGTCATTATCTGTCCATTCTTCTGCCATAAATACAATAAAATCTAATCCTCGTTCATCTACATATTTTTGAGCAATTCTAGCTCCTCTTATATTATCATGATCTGAAAATGCTGCTCCTGATATACCTTGTTGGATATACCAATTTATCCGCTCTTCAACTGTAAGCCAACCGTCTGACATTACGGTATGTACATGAAAATCAAATAAAAATTCATCATCATCAAGTGGAATAACAGGTATTATCTCATGAGGTGGGAACGGGGTAGAGATTAAGATAATATTAGCACTAAGCAGTAAAGTACCAATTCCAACATAAAACACAATTTCTCTTTTTAGGTTCTGCCTCCCGATACTTTTGTTTTTTCTTGGTTTTGAAAATTTTTTAGATAGGTTAAGTTTTAATTTCGGATGAAGTAATTTGAGTAAGGTATAACCTGCTTTTATGAAAATGAGAACCGAGCCTACACGAACGCCTATTTGAACTGGTATCATAAAATATCTACTTACAAAATAAAAACCTAGTATTAAATACCCAATAAGCATAGATAGACCTATAATCAAAAGAATAGACATAAAAATTTTAAAAGAAAAATAAAGAATATCTGCTAAAGGATAGGTTATATATTGATACTTATTGGAACTAACCAAGCCTCTCTTTTTTAAATATAAATATATCCCTCTTAAAATTGGATAAAACATTAAAAAGAGAAACATCCAAGTAAATTCAAATTCTAAAACATAAGCAATAGCATATAAAGGCTCAACTAAGTATCTTTGAACCGGGAATTTACTTGAGAATTCAGAAGAGACATCCTCCTGTGCTAGAACATCATAGAATAATACATTTCTCTGACCGATAATAGATAGAACTACAAGAAAAATTAGCCATACGAAAAAAGCAGTAGACACTATCGTAAAAAACTTTTTTTTTTTAAAAAAAGAGGTTATCCTCATAATAACCATATTTGTTTAAATCGCTAATAAACTTTGAAGCAAAATAATGATAAATAATTTATTCATTAATCAAGCTAAAATATAATTATCTAGGGTTTCTAACACTTTTTCAAATTTCTGGTAAACTTTAACATCTACAACAGGATAATGATTGCAAATTTTTATTTTTAAATCCTTTTCTTTGATTTTGCATGTTTTAGAAGGTTCCCTACCTCTTAAAATTAAATATAATATAGGCATTTGAGGATTGGATGGGTTAATCTTATTATTGAGATAATTTAATGAGGAGTGTAATTTATTAATTATGTATTCTTCAGCTTCAATCTTATTTCTAAATTTATAATTCAAAAATATCTTTTCCCATACACATTTTCGATTTATTAAACGTATGGATTTTACTTCTTTTTTAAAATTCCCTAAATTTTTCGAAACTTCTACCAAAAAAACACCTCTTTTAAATGAATTATCAATAGAACATACTGCTTCTGATGAACCAGGATTATAAATCCAATCTTCAAGGATAAATTGCTTATGAAAATGACCTAAAGCTAAATAATCTATTCGATGTCTTAACGGTTGAATTTCTTCTAAATTAACTCCTGGAACATTTTCTATTTGACCTTCTATACCAAAATGTTGTAAAAGAATTGTAAATAAACTTTTATCATTATATATAGCTTTCCTTATTTTTGAGAGATAAGAAATTGGTTTTTCGCCAAGATACCGCGTTCCATAGATTATCGTATGTTTGATTTGTATTTTTCCACCTTTTTTAGTATTAAAATTATAAGGCTCAAACATCTTTTCTAAGGATGCATCTAAATCAGCGTCAAGGAGGATCATCAATCCTAAGCTACTTAAAAGTTTAAGCCATGACTGACCTCTTTGCTCAAATCTTCTTCCTCTTGAAAATTTTCTAATATCATGATTCCCTTCTATTGTTATGATTGAAATAGCGTTATTTGTAAAGCTCTTAAAATCATTCAATATATCAATGATTAAAGATAGTTTTCCTGGTAACATTTCTAATGAAGTAAATACATCTCCTCCCAATAAAATAAAATCGACTTGATTTTTAATTGCTAATTCTAAGATCTCCTGAAAAGCTCGAATGAAATCATTTGATCTATAATCATTACTATATTGAGCCGCACCAAGGTGTATATCACTAGCATGAATAAATTTAACAATATCTTGAGAATTATTATTTGGATCTATTATTTTGCTAAATTTTGCTTCAAAAAGGTTTGTTGTTGGCATAGATGAAAGGATATTAAACTTTTTTGATTAAATATATACTCATATCAAGAAGAATTTTTAATTAATATAAGATTTAAAGAACAGTGAAGAAAAAGTAATATTTAATACTTAAGCAGCAAAATTATTATTCTTTTTTGAATTACTGGACTTAGAATCATGTGAAAATAAACTCAAGATAAAATGGAGAAAGTTAAAATTTATGATATTGGAGTGATTCATGGACGATTCCAAATTTTACATAATGATCATATAAAGTATCTTTTAGCTGGGAAAAAATTATGCAAACACCTCATAGTGGGTATTACTAATCCAGATCCTTCCTTAACACGAGATTCAGAGACAAATCCTCATAGAAGTACTCTTTTTGCTAATCCATTGACATATTATGAGCGTTATAAAATGGTACAAGAAGCTCTTTTAGAACAAAAATTAAACCTTTCTGATTTTTCTATTGTCCCATTCCCAATTAATACACCAGAACTTATCAAATACTACGTTCCGATGGATGTGATATTTTTTCTAACTATCTATGATGATTGGGGTAGGAAGAAAAAGCAATATTTTGAATCATTAGGATTGAAAATATATGTGCTTTGGGAAGTACCATTAGAGAAAAAAGGACTGAGTTCAAGTGATATACGTAGATATATGATAAATGAAGAAGCCTGGGAACATTTAGTTCCAACCAGTGTAAAAAAGCTCATAAAAGAATGGAAAATTGTTCAAAGATTAAAAACTCTAAATTTAACATAAATGAATTTATTTATATAACAATTGATAATATTTTATTTAAAAAAACCAATCAAAAATTGGAAATAATAATAGCTTAAGCAAATCTATTTAAATCCAAGTTTAAATAATATATTAATTAAAAAGTAACTAAAATCTAATTTTATTAGAATTTATGCATAAATAACTGGTGAAAAAAGGCACGTTCTTTCAAATTAATACAGGAAGATTCATAACAATCTATGTTGTTTTTGGAATCTACGTGGTTTTTTTTTCCATTCTGGCTTATAAAATAATAAGAAGAAAAAAACAACGATTAAATTATATGATTAGCGTATTTTTTATATGTACAACTATTAGTTTATGTTTAAATATGGTTTATTACACCATAACAGATTTAACAGCCATATTAATCCTTCATTTTTTTGCTATATTTCTTGTATGTTTTGGAGCAGTATTTATTCTTATTGTAAATTGGATAATATTAGAATCCACAATAATATATTCTGAAAAAAAGCAAAATCGATATATTTTATTCTTTGGTATAACACTTTTTATCGGAATGTTCATATTTTACTTCCTCTTAGGCGAAGAATCTTTAGGGGAAGGTAATTTCTTGGGTGTTAAAGCAACAGAATCGGGAATTATTTTGGCTCCCCCGTTTTTTATTTTTATAATTCTCATAATTTCTGCTTTTGAAATAATACCGATAATAATCACATCCATAAAGATTTACAAAAGTTTTGAAACGAAAACTCTTAAAAAAAAATGGTTTTATTTTTTAGTTGGTGTATTTGGATCGATTAGTCTCTTATATATTACCTTTATTAACAATCTAATTAATTATGTTAAGTATCTCGGGGGGGAAGAACCCACTTTTAATTTTATTTTTAGCTTATATTCAATGACAGTAATAATTTGGGTTTCTTTAATGTACTATGGAATTGGTTTTAAATTGAAACAATAATAATACTCTTCTTAAGTTCTATAGAAATTGATAGAATAAATGTTGGTGTTCTCATTTCTGGCATTTATTGTTACATCATATTTCATTTTTTTCCCGTGAAAAAAAGAAAATTTTATATATTCTTTTGAAAAGTATTAATTAGTTCCCAATAAAAGGTAATAAGACAGCGATTAAAATGCATTCCATAAGTAAAAACTATACTAGATTACAAGAAGATGTTGTATATATTCAAAAGTTTTTGTCAAGAGATGGTCAAGAATTAGGATTAAGATTAGCAACTACTGATGATGCAAAAAGTCTCTCTATGATTTTCAAAGAGGTATACGGTTATCAATATATCAAACCATTTGTCTATAATATAGAGCTTTTTAAAAAAGAATTATCTAGGAAAAATAGTTTTTGGTTTGTAGGTGAAGTCTTAGAAAATAATGAAATAGTAGGCGCAGGAGTAATCGAGAAAAATAGATATATTGCACATGCGGGTTCAATGCTCGTAAAGAAAAAGTTTCAAGGGATAGGAATAGCTGCTAAAATGGCTACAGTAGGTATCATATTCGCAACTAAAATGCCTCAATTCAAAAATGTATTAAGACTTGACGGAGAAGCTCGATCTATAAAAATTGGTTCTCAAAAATCTATTCAGGATGCTGGTGGAATACCCTACGGTTTGATACCAGCTTTTATAAATTTGGGAGATAAACGGAAATATAAAACTGATAGTAACAAGCCACCACCTCCGGTAAATGAAGAAGCAGCATTTCTATATTCACTTATATTTAAGAGCCTATGGAAACAAAGAGAAAAAGAAATTTATTTATTAGATAATGAAGATTTCATCTTTTTCTATAATTATATAAAAAATATCGCTAGAAAAAGAATGAATAATGATGTTTTGATATTAGATCGAGGGAAAAAAAGAAAAACAATTGAACTTTATGGTGTTTCTAAGGATTTCTACGAGGGAATATTGAATTTATATGGCTACATAAAGGAAAAATCATTAAATAACTTGTTTAAGACTTATAAAGCTTGGAGAATTATTTTATGGAGAATCCCCACCACACCAGACGGAATACATTCAATGTCTCTTGCTCTTGAGAAAGGATTTAATATAGTTGGATATGATATAGGGTTTAGTAATTATAATTGGACATTATACGATTCAATTATAATGGCATACTATCCAAATGGGGGATCTCAAGCTTTAAAAGTAAACTGTCTCGATCTAAATCGACCTCTTTATAATAAAGTCAGGGAAATATTTTTTTCTCGTATAAACTAAAATATTTAACCTATTTTACCTAAAATTACATTCTTCTAATTATGTTAATAGAGAAATTACCTTTTCTTCTAAAGTTAGTGTACCTGTTCCAAATGTTTTATTAATTATTTTTTTAAAAGACTCAAACTGACCAACCTTCGTTAGATTACAACCATTAAATTGAGATATAAATCGCTTTAATAATTTTTCTAATAACGGTAAAATTGTTTTCTTTAAATATTTCTCAAGCCTATAATCTTTATCTATAACCATAAAGGCAACAATTTCTTGTGCATGTCTGAATATATCTGTTATTGTTCCTTTCTTAAAAATTATAGAGTATTTATCACTTTCAAAATATTCAACGGGCTCCATTAAACATTCTGCGAAAGATAGAAGCCCACTCATTAATCCACTTGAGCAAATTAAATTTAAATTGTCCTTACTAGCCCTATGATAACTAGTAAATACAATGGGAATTCCATGAAAGAGTATACCAGCTTCTCGAATTAACATTGTGAACAGTGAAGTAAATTAAACCAAATCGCATTTATAGAATATTCTTATAAGAATACCATAAATACACGACGAAACTTTCTTATTTAAATATGATCATCAATAGAGATCTTCCGTCGCGATAGCACAACATTAATGGGGAAAATTAAATATATTGAAGAAATTGGTGCATTAAAAATCCTAAAATACCTAAAGCTGATCCTTTTCCAATAATTCTTAACAATTTTTTTCCTAATTTGAATTTCGTTTTTTTATTTAATTTTATTTAAATAACTTAATATTATAATTAATAGATCGTCTAATAAAATGTATATTAAAACGTTTTTACAATTAAGTCAAAATAAGTAGTATTACACATTAGAAATATTAAGTGAACGTCTGCCAATATTATATATTGATTATAAAATCATTTACTCTAAATGACGCCCCACACCGAAATACATTAAGTATCCCCCAGAAATAATCAAGACTAGATCTATTATTCCAATTATAATTCTAAAAATAGGGACATTTAAAAAATTCGAAATAAAAATTCCATATGCACAAGCATAGAATGCACCCAATCCAAAAATAAAAGACTTCCACTTTTTCTTCAATTGATTATCCTCAAACTTCTTAAATATTCTATATGAAATGAAAAATGAGGGACCTACGACACATATAGATACAATTGATACTAAATAAATAAAGAAAGGCAACATCCAATGAGGTGTCCAATCAGGAGCTTCAATTTCTACACCCCAATTTTCTATTGATAGAAAAATC
>JBHLOG010000018.1:0-39923 GCA_048940765.1 Promethearchaeota archaeon
TTAACAATTGTTTTTTTTGAGATTTTAAAATAATGTCACGAGAAGCTTATACTAGATCTAATCGTCCAATTGATTATTTGAAAGATTCTGTAAACAAAATAATCCTCATTAAGGTAAAGCGAAATCGTTTGTTTAGAGGCCGCTTAGGTGGATTTGATGAACACCTTAATCTCTTTCTGGAAGAAACCAGTCAAATCTTCGAATTTCAGGATGATGAAGGGAACATTCGTGAAGAACATGAAAACTTAGGTAGCATTGTCGTACGTGGTGATAACGTAATTTTTCTGAATTTAGCTAGAGATTAAAGTGTAAAGTGATAGTAGATTAAAACTACTTTTTTCTACGTTTTATGAATACAACTAGAATGACGATTATTCCAGCTGAGACAGGCAGGGTCACAATCATCGCAAGAATCACCGGATCTAGTCTATCAGTTGTATCTATTCCCTCTAATGCCGTCACAAATACGTTCATTTCAGTCTGATTCATAGTGACTTGCAGACCAGCATCTAACAAAACATCCTTTGTTCTCCTTAAATAGTTATGAAAAGACTCATCCATTGACTCAGAACCAACAACATAAGGCGGACTTAGCGGTTCATAATCGGGATCTAACGAAGAGTAGCTGTCATAGTCCAGCATAGCAGTAGGTATGAGGATATTCTTTGATACCCAATAGTCTAATGCCACAGGATCTTGGCTTGCACCAATAATGTCAGTAAAACTTGTGTATTCATAGTTGCCATAAGGTCCACGCATTATAGAACTTTCTAGGGGATTGGCGTTGATCCAAATCATGTCAAGGATGTTCAATATTGGGGCTCGTGTCTCTATCATTAGAGTTGCCATTCCACCTTGTGCGATTGAAAAGTGTTCATGTGGAATAGTTGGGTGTATCATCGGTGCTCTAAACCCTTGTGGAACTCCCATGTAATGTTTGATACAACCAGTAACGCCATAACGGAAGTGGGATTTGAGGACTGGCATGTTGATGACTTTCAGTCGATCCGAATCAAAACCAGTAGTATTATCCCATACGCCCTTTTTGAAACTGATGTATGTACCGTATTTAGTCATGAACTTGGGATAGGATACATAAATCTCTGTATCCGAGTTCCAAGTTGAGTTTCGAACATAACCATTTGAGAAATCACCGTCATCATAATCATCAACAGTATTACTCCTTAAAGCGTCCCATAGAAATGTTGAAACGTGATAAGCGTCAAACATCTCAGCTACATCGAGAAATGACTGATCGTGGTAATACGAGTTTGTTTGAGCACGATCCATGCTTCCTCTTCCCTGTCCGTTATCAGCGATTATTATTTCTCCAGTAAAGCCATCAGGATGATCTACTATCTCATTAATTATGCTCTTTACTAAGTCAGTATTTGTCCCGCCATTATAGGGCCATTGGCCATTCACTTTTAAAATCACAACATCATTACTCCCTATCAACCCAGAACTCAGACTCGCATTCTTGTAGAAATATAGATCTTGGGTTCCCATAAGTTCGATAAGGGCCGAGACAGCTCGGTCCATATTTCCTTTCTTCCCTGAAGCATTCTGAACAAAAAATAGGTTTGATGGATTAGACGCAAGTGAACTCTGTGGTGATAAGGTGAGAAGGACACGAGTTCTATTTTCGGAAAAAGTATCAAAACCGAGGATAGACAGATTATTTACAAGAAAAACCGAACTGACTACCAAAGTAGACAAAATAAAGATGGGTTTTACGTATCTCGTCGATGTGCGAAACGAGATGATGGTGAGTGGGATTGGGTCCAATAAAGCAAAACGAAATATCTTTATATTCGCGATTGCAACCTGTTGACAGGGATATACAATTCTAGTAGGTTTCCTACCTGTTCTGAGCATGATCCAAATTGCACTCACAACTGCTAGAAGCCCAAGCTTCCATAGGCCTCTACGGCTTGTTTTATGTTTCTTCATTGAATGGGGACAATCTTTATTATCCGTCATATCGTTCATTAGTCTTTCTATAATTGGTGAAGATATTAATAATTTCTTTTTTTTCGCAAATTAAATACATTTTATATTTACTAATATACCATTAATATATAAATTAGTTTTAATTATTTTTTTAATCAAAATTACCCTTTCTCAACTGGTAAAAAAAAGTTGTACGAGTTAAAAAGAAAAAAAATAAAAGCTAAATTCATTTAATTTAATAAATCAGTGTTTTTTTAAAATTGAGTGGAATAAAACCAGAAAAAATAGAAAAATCATTTTTAATTAATCCAAATTTAGGATTTCCATCATTTTTAGAAATAGATAGTAAGCTTAAAAAAAGAAAGTTTCAAACTCATCTCCTTTTTATTAGTGAAGCTTCCGATCTAAACAGTTTTAAGAGCTCTATCGACATGAATATATCATTAATTCCCTTATTTGACTATAAATGGTCCTATAAATTAATTTTTGTCAGAAAACCAAAAGGGCTATTTTCAAAATGGAGGGAGAAGAGACGCAGAAAAAAAAGAATAAAATTTCTTAAAGATAAACTAGATCTAATAAAAGAAAAAGATCTCAGTTTTGAACTGCTTAAAACTCTAAAATCTCGATTGTATAGAGGGAAACCAATTTCTGCTAAAATAATGAATGTGGAAAAATCATCTATAACTTCTATTCATGATATTTCATATATAACAAATTTAAATCCCCAAGACATCCTGATTAAAAACAAAGTGTTTGGAGAACTAAATAGATTCTATAAGGTAACTATTGAATTTACAATTGATAAAGAGGTTCTTAAATTTTTACAGGAACGAAATTTCGTTATGTTTGATATACATGGGCTTAATGATAGGATAAATTATCATTCAATTGTAATTTCTAAACAAAATTGGAAAGATTTCACATTTATTCACGCTACAGATTTACATTTAGCCGAGCGGAATGACAGAATTTATGGAATTATAAAGAAATGGACGGAATCTTCAATTAAAGAGAATGTTGAAGATTTTTTGGAGTCATTTTGGAAAAAATTAAAAATTAAGAAGAAGCCAGAAAAAAAGGAAGAGATACTATCTGATGCAAAAATCCCCTTAAGGAAGCGTTTGATAAATCCAAATAATCAATTTAGAAGATTTATTAAATTAATGAATAGAAAAGTATTAAAGAATGAATTAGATTTCATAATTTTTACAGGAGACCTTGTAGATTTTACAGTATTAAGCAGATTATCAAAAAAACTTCGTAAATCAAATCAATTTAAATATGATGAGAGTAACTGGAAGGTTTTCAAAAGTATAATTCTGAATATGTCTCCAGACGAAAAAAATAAAGGAGTCATCAGAGGCGAAGAATTAAATTGTCCAGTAATTACAACCTTAGGAAATCATGATTATCGTCCATTCCATTATGATCTGACATGGGCGGAGATGTATAAAAAGATAGGATTAAATGCATCAGAAGCGATTGCCTTAAATGAACTATTTTCTGCTTCACCAATTACAGCATTGACAAAAACTTCATTAGCATTGAATGGATATTTATCTGAAATAAATTCGTTTTTTGACTTTTCTATTCGACTTGGTAACAATTTATTTATTGTTTTAAACTCAGGGTCTGATTCTTTTGCAAATATTAGAGATTTAATAACTGGACATCCCTCTGTTACGGGTGTTTCGATTAAGCAGATAAAATATCTTGAAAATTTAATAAATAATCAAATAAATGAAAAAATTAACACTTTTCTATTTTTGCATGGACCTCCATTGAACACTGGGGGTAAGAAGTTAAAAATTAAATTATTTGATAAACAAGGAGGATTATTTGTCAAACATAAGATTAATGAATTTAAGGAATCACTCATAAAAAAAGCAGGGAAATTACTTTCTAAAGCACGTATTGATGGAATTTTCAATATGAAATATGGTTGTATTTCATCTAATTGGGAGAAACTTCTTGAATTCTGTAAAAATTACTGTATATTAACGCTTGCTGGACATACACATGATTCAAAAGAGTTTAGGTTAGAAGATACCAGGGAAAAATCAACTGTTTATGATGCTCCTCCATTTAAGCTAAGAAAAATTGAAAATCCAGCAGCGATCTATTATGATGAATATTCAGAAATTTTTGATGATATAAAATTGATAGAAAAAAATGAGCCCTTTGTCGTTCAAACGCCTGCATTAGGACTTGGTAGTTATAGAAATCCTGAAACTGCAGGTGGGTATAGGGAGGTAGTTGTTAAAAATGGAAAATTAAATTCCTTTAAAATAAAATATATTAACCGTTAGAAATAGTAATATTGATTAAATTTGGACTTATTTTAAAAATTTCGAAAATAAATGAATTTTACAATAATTAAGGTGTTATCATGTTTATTAAGAATATTTCACAACTTCTTTTAAAAAATCTGGAGCAAAGCCAATTAGATTTACGAGAGATTGGACTTCAAGCGCTTGAAAAATCTATTTCAGCTGTTAGACCTAGAAATCTAATGCAGAAAGCAATTAAAGTCGAAAATAATGTGATTTACATTGAAAAAGATCAGTTTAATTTACATAAATACAATAAGATATACATAATAGGTGGTGGAAAAGCTGTTGCTGAAATGGTATTATTACTTGAGGAAATTTTTAGAAATATGAAAGATATCGAATACAATGGTATTATTAACATATTAAAAGGAACGGAAAAACAACATAATTTTAAAAGAAGTAAAATAGTTGTCAATTACGCATCCCATCCTATTCCAAATGAAATAGGACTTAACGGTACCAAATCCATGATGAAACTTATAGAAAAATCCAATAAAAATGACTTGATTTTTTGCTTAATTTCAGGAGGAGGCTCTGCTTTACTTCCGTTACCAAAAAGGGGAGTCTCACTTGAAAATTTACAAAAAGTAAATTCTTTACTCTTATCTTCAGGAGCTACAATTCACGAGATTAATACTATTAGAAAACATCTATCAGATTTTAAAGGAGGTAATCTTGCTAAAAAAATATATGAGTTAAGTGGATGCACATTAATTACTTTAATTATGTCAGATGTGGTTGGAGATAATTTAGATTCAATTGCATCCGGACCAACTGTAGCTGATAGAACTACCTTTAAGGATGCTATTGAAATAATTGAAAAATATAATCTTTTAGAGAAAATTCCTAATTCAGTAAAAAAATGTCTGGAAAAGGGATTATCAGACCTGAATTTAGAAAATCCAAAATCAAATGATTCTTGTTTTTTAAATGTTCATAATTACTTAATTGGAAGTGTTAAATCTGCGGTTCAAGATATTAGACTGTTATTGCTCAATAAAGGATTCGAGGCTAATTATTATTCTGACAATATCATTGGTGAAGCTAAAGAATATGGAAAAGCACTCTATGGTATAATTTCTAAAAATCTAGACGAACTCTATAATAAAAACAACAATTTGAGAATTGCTTTAATCGGAAGTGGCGAATTAACTGTAACCATTAAAGGAAACGGTACTGGAGGAAGAAATCAGGAGATGCTTTTAAGTTTTTTAAATAGTATAAAAGATATAACATTCGATTATAATTTTTTAGTTATTGGTGCTAATCTTGATGGAATTGAAGGAAATAGTAAAGCAATGGGCGCATTGATTGATAATTCTGTTCTAGAACAAATCATTACCAAAAACATCAACTTAGAACACTTTTTAGATAGAAATGATTCAAATAGCTTTTTTAAGGAGATGGGAACTGAAATTATTTCAGGTCCGACTGGATGCAATGTAAATGATTTAATCTTAATTCTATTATCAAAATAATTTTATTTGATCTTAGATATAAAACAGTTAGAAAGGATGAGAGAAGTAATTATATGCCCTGTTTGTGGTTTTAGTTTTAGATCAGATTTAAAATTGAAAAAGACTAAGATTAAATGCCCTATGTGCGGCTTTGAATTTAAAGATCCTAATTTCTCACCACTTACTCCAAAAGAGTTTGAAAAGAAGTTTTAGCTCTTTTTAATACTATAAGTTAAATTAAGGGAATTAAATTCCATTGTAAATCAATCAGACTAAATTCTCTTACTCTGTAATAATTTAGATATTGATAAATTTTTTATAGTTTCATGTTAAAATTACATTATCGAATAATATTTATTAATTCATAAATAATTATCGATATATTAAAAATTAAATTCTTGGTAGAAAACAATGGGAAAAAAGGATAAGAAAAAGAAGGAAAAGCCATCACGAATGGGCTGGGATAAAGCTGAAGCAGATGAGGAAATTGTAGCTGATGCTTTGAAAAGAAAGGACATGGATACTGGGCGAGTAGAATTATTGGATCGAGATACTGCCACCCCTGTTATTGAGACATATGACGAAGATACAGGAAAAGTTGAAGGTAGTATCGTTTTAAAGGATGGTAATAGAGAAGGATTATTAGCATTAGCAAAAATAATTGAAGAAGTGGATGTAACGCAAGATCATGACGGTAATATTGAATCTTTTACCCATTCAGGGAAATTCAACATTGAAAACCCCAGTAAGATAGATAGATTATGGGATATCGATGTTTCACTTAAAAATATAGGTAGTACTAATCTAAAATCAAAAGATATCTCGATTAGAGAATTAGATACAGAAGAGCCAGATAATGTTGACTCAAGAGATTTTAAAATAACGAAAGATATAAAAAATCTTTTGCTTACAAAAGAATTTATTTCCACATTACCTAACGCGGACGATATATTAAACATCAATGATATAGAAACAGAGTTATTAAAATTAAAAGAAAAAACTGGTAAATCTTCTTCTTCCAAACCCGCCCCTACTAAAAAGCAACCTGTTGTTAAAGAAGTAGAAGAAGAGGAAGAAGAGGAAGAAAAGGATGAAGATGAAGAAAAGGATGAAGATGAAGAAAAGGATGAAGATGAAGGAGAGACTTGGGGGGACGGGGGTATTGCTGCTGAAAGCGGATTAGAGTCTTTTGGAATTTCTATTGATAAAGAAAATGTTGTTACCTTTGCTATCGCTCTTAGAAGTATGTTTGACAAGCCTATTTCTAATGTCAAAGTAGTAAAAAATATCCCTGATGATTTTACAAATCCAGAAATTCAAGATACTAGTGAAGGAAGAGCTAATATTGAAGGAAATCAAATTGTTTGGACAATTGAAAAGTTAGCTCCTGAATATACGGTACTATTGAAATTTACTTGCAATATTAGGGTTACAGATATAACTAAAAGAAGAACGGGAACAATAGAAGTGACATATCAAGCAGCTTCTTCTTTTGCTGAAGGATTAGATATTGATAAGTTTGATGCTTACACTAGAAATAAATTTTATGTAGATACAGTTGAAAGGGACGAAGAACCTGGTATATTTGATTGTAAGCTTGTTTTTGATAATTCCTCAGAATTTATCATTCAACTTTTCAATGCAGATGTATATGCTCCAGAAGATGAAGCAAAGAAATTCGTCGATATTGATCCAAATGATGTACCCTTATTACCGAGTGGTGCTCAATGGCATTCAGTAAAATGGGAATATAAAAGTGATGACTATCCAACTTTTAGAAAAAAATTGGAATTTAGAGTAATGCCTGATTTTCAAACAATCGTAAAAGGTTCAGCAACTCTTTCAGATGTTATCTTAGAGATTGGAAGCATTTCCGGTGTTATGTCATACAACCTTACCGAAGTTCCAACTTATCGAACAAAAGATGTTATTGCTACAGTTAAAATGGTTAATAACGGTTCTGCTCCTCTTAATGAAGTGAGTGTTATTCAACAGTATTTTACTGGAGAGTATCAACCTCCAAACGCAGGAGAAATTAAAATGTTATGGAATGGTGAAGAAGTTGAAGTTACTGCTGATGCAGTAAATATTGAAGATAATGTATTCAAGATTGCACTTAAAGACCTTAAAGATAGTAAGACCGGCATGTTTAAACCAGACTCAACTTTAGAATTTGAATATCCTATTCATTGTGTAAACCCCGCAAGAGAATCTACATTTGAATCTGAAATAATTTATCTTGCTAATACTTTTCCAGCAAGTCAGGAGTTAGAGTTTAAACCAGAAGTTCCTGTTATCGAAGCATTACACATCAGAAGGAAATTCCGTGTTGGAAAAGAGATTGCTACAATTGGCGACCTTGGACATTACAGAATTATTTTAACAGTAGAGAATATTGGTGAATCTAAGCTCTATAACATGACACTTTTGGATAAAGTTCCCGATTCATTCGAATACGGTGAATACTCCATGACTCCGGAAATAACTGATGAAGTAGGAGAAGACACTCTGAAATGGGAAATTGAGACATTAGAACCTGGAGAAAAATTAGAAATTACGTATGAAATATCAGGTACTGGAGCATACAGTCCATCTGATGCTCAATTAGCGCTCTAAAGCTAATAAAAAGTATTTTTATTTTTTTCATTTTTTTTTTTTCAATAATAGTTTAATAAATTAAGGGATAATTATTAAATGAAGAAATAATGAAATTTAATTTAATTACTACAATTATTTTCTAAAATTATTATTAGCTTTTAAAAACCATGATTAGAAAACGTTATCAGCTAAATCTTATGTTTGAATGCCCCGACGCAATTTTAACATGCTCAATTTTAAGATGTCAAGAAAAAAATTTTTTAATTTTTGGGGGGCATGATAAAATACTTTATTTAATGGATGAAACAATGAATATTGTTGATGATAGAGCTTTTGATGGGTGGGTTCGATGTAGCTATCCTATAGATCTCGATGACGATGGCTGTGATGAAGTCTTAGTTGGTGCGGGTGATGGAAATTTCATGGTTTTAAAATTAAATCCAGAAAAGAAAAAGCTAGTAGGAATAATGCGTTACAAGTCTAAAAAGAGGATAAATTGTTGTACAGCTGGAGATTTTACTCGAAATGGAAATATTGAATTAATATTTGGAAGTGAAGACAAAACCCTAAAAATTTTTGATAATATTCAAGCAAAGGAACCCAAATATATATTATATTATGATTCTTGGGTAATTGTCTGCACGTTAGGGTTTTTAAAATTACCTGATGAAGAAGAACCAATTTTTGGATTACTTGTTGGCACTAGAAATGGATTAGTACAATTAATTCGATTTAAGGAGGGATTACCCGAAATAATTTGGCAAAATGATTTTCTTACTCAGATTAATGATATTAAAATTGGCGATATTACTAATGATGGTTTAAACGAAATTTTATTGAGTACTAATGACTCAACTATCAAAATTCTTAATGCAGAAGGAGAAAAAATAAAAGAGATTTTGATAGAAGATGGAAGACCTTTATCCTTATTAGTAGAAGATGTTGATGGTGATAATGCAAATGAAATTGTTGCTGGGTGTGCGGATGGGTCCTTAAAAGTGTTTCATAATCCAACACTTAATTCTACAGATATCGAACTGAAGTGGAAAACAAAAGTAAGCACTTCTATCAAACATATATGCTATCAGTTGGATAGAAAAGAAAATAAGAAAAATATAATATTTGGAGGGTATGATCGAGCAATAAGATTTATTACAGATTTTGAATGGGGAGAAAAACAACCTCTCGATATACAACCTCAAATAGAAATACCTGCAACACAATCCGCTGAAAAAGAAAAAATGATTGACGTGCTAGGTAAAATTAAAGAAGTACCATCCACTATGAGAGAAGAAATATTCCAATTTTTATTAGAGAAGGGATATTTGAAAGAAATTGTAAGCAAGTTATCAAATTCAGGTTATTCAGAGGACGAAATATTAGATGAGTTGGCACTTTTAAAGACTCAAAAATCAGTGACCTATGAAAGAGTAGTTTACCCATTATATAGCCTGCCAGAAGAAGAAATGGAAGTTCCAGAAGAAATCGTTGAAGTTGAGGAACCTATACCCCCAGAAAAAACTAAAGTAAAACATATGGTTGTAGAAGAACCAATTATAACAGATAAAGAAAAATTAAGAGCTGTTCTTCCTACCAGTATCGAACGAGAGACAACTAAAGAAAAAGTGAGTGGTGGAGATTCATTACGAGATAATATTATTGCATTTCTAAAGCAAAAAAAACTTATAGCTACTAAAGGAGAATTCATTAATGGGATTTTAGAAAAAGGTTTTTCTCATAATGAAATTGAAAAAGAGATTAATTTATTAAAGGAAAAAGGTATAATTCATTATTCGCGTGCAAAACCAAAGGGTTGGAGCTTAATTGAATAATTATTCTTGAGTCTTTTTTATAAAAAAATCTCGCATTATTTCTTGAAAAGGTTCAAATTGGTTTAATTCTGTGAAATCCACATTGTCAAATCTTTGAATAAATAGTTGTAATACTGGAGTGACTTTTTCAAAAAATTTTCTAACAAGTTTATCTGATTTCTTCTTAGATTTATCGACTAAACCATATAAAATTATTGGTTCTTTCTCACGATTATCTTCAGACTTAATTTCAGCTATTTTAAAGATAAAAAGAATATTTCCTGATTCTAAATATTCCAAAGAACTTTTGTTAAAAGCTATGTGAACAAATGTATTGATAGCGGAAATAAAAGCACCCCTAAGATCCTTATTTAACCCGTGTTCTTTTTGAGCTGGTAAATTTTTAAAAATTTGATTTACAAGGATAAATCCCCTGAATACAAATCCAATCTCATAAAGTTCCTTCAATTTAGAATCGGAGTAAGTTAATTAATAATTCTATTTCCAAAAATTTCTATTATGAAATTAATAGCGAATTTCATATTTAATTCTAGACTAAACATATATAGTAGTAAAAAGAATAGAAAAAAAGCAATGTAGAATTATGAGTCAAGAAATTAATAAAAAATTTGAGGAAAAACTAAATGAACTGAATAGTTCATTACCTCAACTTAAGAAAGGCATCAATTGTGCAGAATTGACGTTAACAAGTGTTCTGGACGTATTAGGAATTGATAACTACTTATTTCATAACCTTGCAGTTCCTTTAGCTGCTGGATTTGGTGGTTATAAATCGAAAAAAGGGTGGCAAGGAGCTTGTGGTGCTGTTTGTGGAGCTTGCGCTTCCATAGGAGTTATAATGGGAGGACGTGAAAGAATGGATAATGATACAATGTTATTGGCGATGTCAAAAGCAGCCAAATTTGCCATTGAATTTGAAAAACAATTTGGCACTATTGTCTGTTCAGAACTCTGTGGTTATGATTTTAGCAATCCTGAAATTATAGCGGAATATAGAGAAAATGAAATATGGTCTAAAACGTGCTACCATTTTGTAATATGGGCTATAGATGAGATTAGAAGACTTGCAAGTGATGAATTAAAAGAAAAATGGGAATAAAAGATAACAAGTAAAATCTCTAAATTTAAATTTTTTAATTTTTGGAAATTATAAGTTTTTTATATAAATAGTGGTTTATTACTATTATTCAAAAAAAAATTATTGATTAAAAAGGTAAGGGATTAGTTTTATATGAGCGAAGATGAATCTCGATTCTGTCCCTATTGCGGTGTTGAGTTACAACATCCTTATTGGCAACACATTCAAAAAGAACATCCTGACAAATATACCCAAAAAGAAACGTGGATAAAGTTGTACAAAGACTATATTGGGCTTGGGATGGATGAGGTCACTTCTCTAATGGTTATCTCAGAATTATTTAATGCTACTCAGGAAGAAATTAAATCATTCTTAAAAAATGCTAAAGTTATGTAATATCTTTTTAAATAACTTATTTTCAAAGTTATAATAAAAAAAATATGAATATAGTACTGTTTAATTATTTAAAATTCATACTTCAGAAATTTAAATTTCTTTATTTATGTTAAGGCTTATATAATAGATCAAAGTAATATATATTAACATCCTTTTCTAAAAAATTAAAAAGGAAATCCAAAAATGATAATAAAAAAAACATTGGTAATATTTGGATTTGTAATTGTTTTAACAATGATTTTTATTATTCCAGTAAGGGCAGCAACTTCAGAAATAACTACTATAGCTGAAAAGGATAGTTACGTTCAATCTTTCGCTAACACAACAAATAACGGTGCTTCAACATGGGTTTATTTTGGATACGATCTAAATCAAAAGGAATTTGATGAAGCTTATATCTATTTCAACTTTTCTGATCAACCAGAAAATTGGGAAAAAGCAGAAGTTTCGATTGATGCCACTATGTTCGGAGCTTTCAATGCAACAGTTTCCTTGATAACTGATAACTGGGCAGAAGGAACAATTACTTGGGTAAATAAACCTCCACATGGAGAAGTAATTACAACGTTTGCTATAACAGGAACCGCGATATACAAATTTGACATTTCAAATTATATACAAGGAGAATCTATTTCAGTGTGTATTAATGCTTCTAATAGTTATGAAAAAAGTGGATATGTTATGGCAACATCAAGAGAAGGACACGGAGAAGGTTTACATGTAGGACCTATGTTAATATGGAGTTACGAGACTACTGAACCCATTATCGAAGGATATAACCTATTTATTTTCTTAGGTTTAATTAGTGTTATTGGAATAATTATTATCCAAAAGAAAAAATTAAGAATTAAATAATTTTTTTTTCTATTTTTCTCTCTATTAAAAGAAATCTTACATTTAAATAAAGAATTTTATATAAAAAAATTTTGAAATTTTAGTTTAAAATTAAAAGAAATATAGAAATAAATAAAATTTAAATCCTAAATTTTAAACATCGAATTAGAATTCTTCTTCTTCTTCGTCTTCTTTTAGGAGTCCCGCTTGTTTTAACATATCTTCTATGCTGTCTCGTGCTTTTATTACTTGTTCATTCTCATCCAAATTAAATCTCTTAATTGCATCATCGCTAAATTCCATTATTTTCTTAATAGCCCCAGAAGAGAAATCTTTAATTTTTTCAGAAGTTTCTTCTATGAAATCTTTTCCAGATTCGCCAAAAATGTTCCCAAAGAAATCAGTAAAAGATTTATTCAATTTTTCTATGAAATTTTCTTTTTCCTCTCCTTCATCACTCATAATCATTTACCTTTTTTTGAGATAAATTATTTGAAATAATTTTTTTAAATATTAAAATCCATACTTCTTTATCTTATTTTCTTAATTTCGTCATATAACTTTTTCTCGCTTCCAATTTTTAATATCATCTTTACTATAACCTAATAAATTGCAGAAAATTTCTTCATTATGCGCGCCAAATTCGGGTCCAGAAGCCTCTACAGAACCTATTGTCTCTGAAAAATTAACTAAACGATTTGGAATCGTAGCCTTCTCAACACCCCATTTTGTAAAATCAAATTTATCACATAGCATCCTTCTTTCTTTAAGATTTGGGTGGTTATGAACTTCATCAATACGTAAAGTTTTACCGCATGGAATTCTTACTGCTTCTAATTGCTTAATTGCTTCATCTCTGGTTAAACTTTTACACCAATCAACAATTATTTTATCTAATGTCTCAACATAATCAAACCTTTTTATTATATTATCGAATCGAGAATCTTTAATTAGTTCTGGCTTTTTTAAAACGTGTTCGCATAATCTAATCCATTGCTTCTCTGTAAGAGTAGTTAAGACAATTAACCCGTCTTTACAGAGATATTGATTATAAACAGGTAGAAATTTCGATGCTACATCAACATTTTTTGCTCTTGGTATAAATTCTCTAGCTTGTGCTCTGATATTTATAGCAAACATAATGTCATGCATTGAGATATCAACAAATTGACCTTTATTGGTTTTTTCTCTATAATAAAGTGCTTGACTAATTCCTATAGCAGCTATATGCCCTGCCGTATAATCTGCTATAGGCAGTTTTGGGGGTCCTTCCTTAAATCCGAAAGCATCCAATATACCTGCTTCTGCTTGGATAATTATATCAAAGGCAGTTTTTTGTGTATAATTTTCTAAACCTTCATTACCATAACCAGAAATTTTAGCATAAATTAACCTTGGATTAATTTCCTTTAATATATCATAATCTAATCCCCATTTCTCCATGGTTCCTCGAACAAAATTTTCTATTATTACATCAGACCTTTCCACCAGACTTTTGAAGATTTTTTTTGCTTTATCCTTTCTTAAATCAAGCGAGATTGATTTTTTACCTCTATTGAGAATTGAAAATAACGGAAACATCGATTTATCATGGAGAATAAATAATCGGAATGCCTCACCAAAGGGTGGTGGTTATAGTTTAAAATGCGAGGTGCATTCAAATCTCTACCTTTATAACTTCTGCCCCTTGATCTGCAAAAAATGTACTTGCCCATGGGCCACTAATAAATTGACTGCAGTCTAAAATTCTTAAACCTTCAAATATTTTAGGCATAAGGATAAGAAAATGGGAAAATTAAAATATTTTTATAAAAAATTGTTAGACAATAAATTTTCTAACTTAAGTAAATTAATCTTCGGATTGTGTTTATTCCGAGTTTTTAATAATAGAAAACTTATTTGAGAAATATTTTGAATACATAAATACTAAAATTAATGAATCTCATTTATAAAAAGGACAAGGCAGAAAAGAAAGCTAAAAAGAAGAAATCCTAATAAATCCTCTACTTTTTTTCGTAAAGAATGTATTCCCTTATCATTTCCACCAAGAATTCCAAGAGTTCAATTTCACTAAAGTTTTTGGGTTCATAAAGGGTGTAATAATGAACCATCCTATCAACTGTCAACATAATTAACAATGCAATTTTTTGCGGTGGCATTCCTTTTTCCCTACCAAATTTCTCTACAATATCTACCATATATTTATAATATTGCAATTGTATTGAATCTGGGCTTATATTATCTTGAGTGAAGATTTCTTTATTGGATAAATATGCGATACTTAAAGCTTTAATTATGGATCTATGTTGAAGATGAAGCGCAAGATAGTTTTGCAATATATTTTTTAAAATAGTATATAAATCGCCATCTGTATTCATATTGATTTCTTCTGATATATTAGACATGAATTTGAAACCAATATTTCGCAAAATTTCTGGTTTACCATTTGGAAAATATCGGTATAACAGCCCTATGTTTATTCCAGATTCTTTTGCAATGTTATTAACTGATGTTTTTGCATACCCCAGTTCCTTGATAAGCCGCAATGTAGTTGCGCGAATCAACTCCATACTTTCTTCTTTTGTTTTCCTTCTTTTTGATTTCTTGGACATGATTGAAATCTCGTATTTTTTTTATTTCTTACATATTATGGTAGGATAAATTTATAAGTATTACTTACTTACCTAATAAGTAAGACTTACTTATATTAAATATTAAAAATTACGATGAGGGCATAATATGTCTGAAAATACAAAAATTAAGATATTAAACAATGAAAGGAAGTTTATATTAAGTCCAACGGCAAATCTTTCCATTATATTAAAAATAAAAGGGAATATAAGCGAGGAGGAACTTAAGATGGCGATAATTTCCGTTTCGAAAAAACATCCATTATTAAGGGCAAGAATAGAATTTAATCAGGATGGAGAAGCATATTTTGTTGTCACCCAAGATATCATCCCCGAAATGAAAGTGAATAATAAAATAAAAGAGGATGATTGGATGACAGCCATCCATAAGGAATATAAGGTTCCAATGAATTATATAAAAGGACCACTGATAAGAATTGTATTACTAAAGGGCGCAGACTCATCGGATCTTATATTATATTGCCAGCATTCCATCTGTGATGGGACAGCAATGGCATATTTAGGAAAAGATATCATGGAAGCTTTGGGTAATCCTAATCTAGAATTTAAGGAAGTTCCAACGGCAAGATTGAAATCCGAACTACTAGGGATTGAGGATGACAAAGAAAAGGGTTTAAAAACGAAGATCTTTAATGTTATTATCAAAAAATTGAATAACAAATGGATGAAGGAAAGAATAAGATTTAATTATGAAGATTATATCAATCTCTGCTATTCTGTATTCGATAGATATCGATTAGATTCCATTCTTCTTGATTTTAATATGGAACAGACCAGGAATCTTATCGAAAAATGTGGTAATTACGGAGTTACTTTAAATTCGGCATATACATGTGCATTTCTATTTGCCTATAACAGTATATTCCATAACTTCAAAAAGAAATCCGCATCCCTCGCAATACCTTATGACCTGAGAAATAGGCTTAAGGAAGAAATCGGGGAAACATTCAGTTTACTTGTTGGTAGTATATCATTTGACTTTAAATATAAACAATATTCTGAGTCGGATTTCTGGATGGTTACTAAGGAACTGCATCAAATGATAACAAACCGAATGAATAAATACGATATCTTCGGAGCGGCGGTTTTTCTGAATAAGGTTCATCCCGAAATAATGGATACCTTAAGCTTTATCAGTAATGGGCATTTAGTTTCCTCAGGTACTGAAACATCTAAGAAAATATGTGAATTAATGAGCAACAAAAAAGGTATTGCTGTAAAAATTGGTAATAAATTCAAAAATGAATTGCCTGAAATTATAATTACCAACCTTGGAGGTTTAAAATTCAAGCAAAAATACGGAGATCTTTTGCTGGACAATATGATTTTCATTCCACCAACGAGTTTTTCTCTAACTTTAGTTATTGGTGCAGTGGGCGTATCGGGCAAATCCGTTGTATCCATAAATTATTTCAAGGATTTAAAAGAACCTGATGAAGAATATGAAAATAAATTGCTTGAGATAAAGAATAAAGTTCTATATCTTTTAAACAAATAAAATTACATATAAAAATTTTCCTGTAACGTTTATTTAATCCTTTTCCCATAAATCTACATTTGACACCTATCGAGGATGCACCCTAACCCCACTGAGTCTCTATCTTAAAATTTACTTAGTTTTTTTTACCTTTTGTTGCAAACATGAGAGATAGAATCGTAACAAAATTTCTAAAAAAAAAATTCACCGATTATTGTGCCAAAATTTGAAGAGATTGACCAAGATAACATGAAAACTTTCATGGATTTTATTATTTTTTTAAATTTTAAAAAAAACCTAATTAGAAGTATATCTTTGAGTTGTCAATTTAAAAATTTAGGTTTTAAAATCATGTTGTATTCTTAGATATAAGGGAATATATATGAGTAAAAATCACTTTTTACATGGCTTCTTAAATCCTAAAAGTGTAGCCATTTATGGAGCTAATAATTCAGGAACTACTTTAGCCAGTCTTCAAACTATGATTCTAATTAAATCGGGCTATGTCGGGAGCGTATATCCTATACACCCAAGATTAGAATCTGTTTTGGGATTTAAAGCTTTTAAGACCATTGTAGATGTTCCAGAAATCCCTGATCTTGTCGTTATTGTACTTCCTGCAGAAATCATACCCCAGATATTCAAGGAATGTGGGGAAAAAGGTGTCAAGAGGATTATTTTAATTCCTGGAGGTTTTCGAGAATTAGTTGGAGATCGTAAAAATACATTGACAGAAGAAATAAATGATATAGCAAAAGAGTATGGAATTAGATTTATCGGTCCTAATTGCTTAGGGGTCTTTAATAATTGGTATGGTCCAGAGAAGGAACATAAATCATTCAATATATTTATTTGGGAGGATCTTCAAAGGAGTAAATTTTCAATTGCTTCTCAATCTGGTACGTTATCAAGCCAAATTTGGTTTGATCCTGAAAATTTAGATTTAGGATTAAGCAGATCTCTTTCTGTTGGAAATGAAGCAAATATAGATATCGTAGATTGTTTAGAGTACTATAAAGATGATGAATACACTGAAATTATAGGTTTATATGTCGAAGAGATAAAAAGAGGGAAAGAATTTTTAGATTTAACAAGAAAAATAACACCCATGAAGCCAATTATCGCTATCTATGCTGGGGGATCTAAAGCAGGTAATCGTGCTTTAGAATGCCATACAGGATCTCTTGCAGGTAATTCTAGAATATATAATGAAGTTTTCAAGGAAGTAGGTATAATTAAAACAGATTATGTGCAAGAATTTTTAGATATTGCTCTTATTTTATCAAGAGGAGTATTACCAAAAGGAAAAAGACTTGGGATCATAACCAATTCCGGTGGACCAGGAACAATGATAGCAAATAATGCTGAAAAGCATGGATTAATTGTTCCAGAATTCTCAAATTCGCTTCAAAATGAATTAAAAAAGGTATTACCACCAATAGCAAGTTTTAAAAATCCTGTAGATTGCACCTTTGATATGGATTTACCATATTTTTATATTACTTTACCTGAATTACTGATGAAATCAGGAGAAATTGATGCTATTATCCAATATGGAGTATTTGGATTTCAAGAAGTCTTGAATGAATATCTCAAATACGATCAAATCGCTAAACATGTTAAATTTCAACCTCAACCAGAAATAGCAATAGACAAATTAGCTCAAAAATTACTTAAACCCTCAATAAATAATTCCCAGAAATACTCAATACCCATCTTATATATCAACCCTATGAATTATAATAGTCCTTGGTCTAAAAGACTCCGAAAAAATGGAGCATTACTTTTTAAATTATGGGATCGTCCAGTTAATGCTTTAGCAAAGGTCTGCGAATATGTAGAATACGTAAAAAAAAACAAAGAAAACAGTTATTTAAAGAATTAACTAGCGTCAAATTATCTATTTTTAAGCGTTGAATTCTTATTCTACTAATTATTATGTAATAACATTAATAGAATTTGGAATTAATGTCAATTTAATTCAATTGTTAAATGTCATATTATAGATATAAATCGTGAAAATTATGAGCGATGACCGAAAGAAGCTATGGGAACCTTCTAAAAACTGGATTAAGAATGCAGAAGTAACTCATTTTATTGAATTTGTCAATAAAGAATACAAACAAAAAATAAGCGGAGGGAAGTACCTTTACAAATGGTCTGTTGAAAAAATTTCTGATTTCTGGGAAGCTATGTGGAAATTTTCGGCAATTATTGCTTCTAAACCTTATGATAAGATTGTTAAAGACATAAACAAATTTCCTGGTACAGAGTGGTTTCCAGGAGCTAAATTAAATTTCGCTGAAAATCTGCTCAAATATAAAGATAATCAATTGGCTTTTATCTTTCAGGGGGAAACCAAGGTTTCAAAACAAATAACGTACGCGGAATTAAATGAAATGGTAGCTCGTTTGGCAAAATCTCTAAAAGAAATGGGAATTAAAATTGGTGATCGTGTTGTTTCTTATATTCCAAACTTAATTGAAACACCAACCGCCATGTTAGCTACAACTGCTATAGGGGCAATTTGGGCTTCCTGTGGAGCAGAACTTCAACCAAGTGCTGTAATCGATAGATTTGGACAAATTAAACCAAGAGTACTCTTTACAGTTGATGGGTATTATTATCGAGATAAAGTATTTGATATCCGTGAAAATATTAAGGCTGTTGTAGATGCCATTCCCTCAATAGAAAAGGTTGTTGTTGTTTCTTATATCACTGATGGTAAAGCTGATACTAGTAATATTCCTAAAGCGGTTAATTGGGAAGATTTTATTTCTAAGGAAGAGGATATTCAGCTTAATTATGAACAATTACCCTTTGACCATCCTGTTTATGTAATGTTCTCCTCTGGAACAACAGGAAAACCAAAATGTATGGTTCAAAGTGCTGGTGGAGTCCTTATTAATCATTTAAAGGAGCTTATACTATCTACTGATTGTAAAAGAACTGATGTGATAACTTATATTACCGCTCCAAGTTGGATGATGTGGAATTGGTTGATAAGTGCGTTAGCAGTAGGTGCAATTATCTTTTTATATGATGGTAATCCATTACATCCTGATCCTCTTAGATTTTTTGAATTTATAGAAAAATATAAGATCTCCATATTTGGAACTAGCGCAGCTTATATTCATTATTTAATGGGTCTCAATGCTAGACCCGCTGAGAAATATGATTTAAGTTCACTGAGAGAGATTTCACAAACAGCATCTACACTCTCTCCAGAAGGATTTGAATATGTCTTTAGAGAAATAAAGAAAGATCTCTATTTCAATTCTATTAGTGGTGGAACTGACATTAACGGTTGCTTTGCTGGAGCAATTCCTATTTTGCCTGTATATTCTGGTGAATTACAAGGAAGAGCTCTGGCAATGAAAGTAGAATCCTATGATGAAAATGGTAATCCCGTTGAAGATGAACAAGCAGAACTCGTTTGCGAAGCACCCACACCATCTATGCCTATCTATTTTTGGGGAGATGATGAAAACATGACCAAGTATAAAGTTGCTTATTTTGATTTCTTTAAAGATAAAGGCAAAAATGTATGGAGACATGGTGATTATATTGTAATTCATAGTGATACAGGTGGAATCACGTTTTGGGGGCGTTCCGATGCTGTTTTAAAACCCTCAGGAGTGAGAATTGGTACTGCTGAAATTTATAATGTAGTTGAACAAATCCCTGAGGTAGCTGATTCGCTAGTCATTGGCCAAAAATATGAAGGGGATATAAGAATCATAATGTTTGTGCTCCTTAAAGAAGGATATGAACTCACAGATGAACTAAAAACCAAAATCACACAAACAATAAGAGAAAAGACTTCTCCACGCCATATACCACGATTAATTTTCCAAACACCTCCAGATGGCATCCCTTACACGTTCAGCAACAAGAAAGTAGAAATCGCAGTTACTAAAATCATCCATGGTATAGAAATAACTAATCGTGGTGCTCTTAGAAATCCAGAATCTCTGGATTTCTATATGGAAATGAAAGATATGTTAAAATAAAATAAAAATTAAATTTCATTTTGTTAATATTCAAAACATTTTCTTTTTCTACTTAAGCTATCTTTATAATTACTATGCATTTCTCGCATTAATTCCATACTTAGATAAATATTGTAATGAACTCCCTCCTTTTCACTAAAAGTTAAATAATTTCAAATATTATTTGATAATGTTGTTGGATTTTTGGTATTTCTTACTAGATTATTAATTTCAATATAAATCATTTTATTATAATAATTTGTTGATGATATTCAATGTTTCAAAAAGGGAAAACACCTTTTAAATTTAAGACATATAAATCTGATGCTGCTCCCTTTTTCTTTTTTATTGATATCTTTCCTCTTGAACCAGAGATCTTTGGTAATCCTCGTTCGTCATTTTTAGCTAAGCAAATTAGAAACAATCCAATAATGCCTTTACCAATGAGAGTTGATCGTGTCTTTAATGGAGAAACTTCGATAATAATTCGTCCTAATAATCCAACAGTTTTTCCAATAAATGAGTCTGTTTTTGCAATAATAAATCCAATCCCCTTTTTCCAACTTGGGCTTGAGAAATTACTATTTTTTACTGAAATTAGATCTAGTGAAAAATTCTCTCTTTCACTCAAACAAAAAGCAATCAAGCGGTGGTGGGAAGCTACAAGATATCTTTATGGAAATTTACCCCAAATTGAGGAAGATTTTTCAGCATTTTTAAGAGCTTATTTGTATACAATGATAAAGGCAAAGATTAATGAAGAAGATATCATAGGAGCAGCGATAGAATACTGTGAAATAGTAAATAAGATTTGTAAGGAAAGGATGTTGAGAAATACTATATTGGTTGAAATCAATAAAAATCAAGAAAATGTTAAATTATTCAAAGAAAAAACAAGGAAGTATAGAAAAAAACTAAAAATAGATATGAAAACTGAATATCACCCAGAATTGATTGATATTGAAGTTTTTAATTTTTCAGAAAAAGGTTTTTCAAATCAAGGAAATTTCAAAGAAGCAATTGAAGAAAGTTCTGATCGTTATGTATTAAAATATATTCCACTGCTATTTTACGACGATTTACAGGAATGCATGCTACAGAATCTAAAATTACTTGAAATGAATGAAATTAAATTGCTAGATCCAATCAATCTTTTAAATAAAAATGTAATTTTAATTCAAAAATCAGAAGATTTACGCGAAAAAGAATTGAGTAAATATAGTTGGCTGAATAATTTAAATGAAGTAAATATAGAAATAATATATAATTCTATAACTGAATCTTTAAATCAGTTTAGTGAGAAAAAAGAAGTAGGAATAGATTAAAAATATTTATTTAAAAGTTATATTAAAAAAAAATAAATTTTTAAGAAAATGGATTAATTGTAATTTTTCTTCAAAAGAATTAGTTCTTTCCTCCAAGAATACACTTAAAATTGCACTTAAAATTGCACTATTAATGTTTATATCTTGAAGATATCCTTCAACTAAAAAACAACCCAATGTCAGAATCATAGGTTTAATTCACTTTGAGGAGTTTTTTTTCCCTTAATCCAACAGTCCAAAATCCCTCATTTAAATGAAGTATTTCGAACAGAATTAAGAGTATCGTAAATGTTCTTCCGAATAATATAAATAATTGGAATAAAAATAAAAAAAGTTAATTTTAATTATTTTATAAATTAATATTTTTACGTGATTCTCTTTTCTCTTTCTCTCATAATTGTGTAAATAATTCCGACAAAACCAATTAATGACGCAGCCAAAACAAAGCCAATTGTGAAACCAGGGATCCCTCGACTTGGTGCTGAAACCTTCTTAGCGTTATCAAAAGTGAAAACTTCCCACAGCCACTGACATTCATAATTCTTATTGATTGCTTCCCCAATCTTATCATTCCCTAACCAGATAGAATTATATTGAAAGTTTTGAAACCAATCACTTAATTCATCATACGTCTCCTGTAAGCCAGTTTCATTTAGAAGCCATAGTTTATCTAATAATTTATCACACGTTGCATTAAAGTTAAAGGACATATCGTTAAATCCTCTATATGGAAATTGGGAATATGGAAATAGAAGATAAGTACTTGGTGGGACTATTAAATAATAATAGTCTGATATAACTCCAATCGAACCACCTTTGTCACGTTCAACAATAGAGGTGGGACTTTTATAATAAGCACTAAGGTAACCCATATCGTTTACAGCTCGGTGATAAGCCTTTATGGCAAATGCATCAATTGTAAACCAAGGATATGTATAACTTCCATCGATCATATGGGAATACGTATCAGGAATACTTTCATGTAATATTATACCGCATCCAATATTTTTCAAAGCAGTTATCATTAGGTTTCTGGTCTCTATATGAGCAGCATCCCAATCGTATTCCATTTTATAAATAGGATTGGTGGCTGCTACAGTATTCCACTCTTCTGTCGTATTACCAATACCTAGGTTTCTAGCAGCGACTCTTGGGCCCCAAAAGGCAACATCATCTATAAGAGCTTGTCGTGCGATTATTAGATCTGTATCGGGGATATTTATAGATGGATTATAATATTTACTTATTTTTGGGAGAAATCCTCCAGATCGTACAATCCGGTTATTAGAAATTGTGGTTATGTATGTATTATAATCAAAAGCATAGGAGATTGCTTTCCTAAATGCACGATTAACTCCATGTGCTATAATCGTTCCATCAGGTTGTAATACTTTAGAGGAAAATACAGGATAACCTGGAGGAGAGTTGCTTTTACTTACATTCAAATTGATTTCGTCCCAATATCTTAAATAAGTCTCATTGATACAATTAAGAACGATATTTTCTCCATAAGCTTGAAGACCCAATTCTTTATAATTTACGTCAGGATGAGCTTTCATCTGGTCTGGATCAAGAGGTTCCCACGAACGGTCATAAGCAAAATCAATATCTCCAGTTAACATAGCAAGATTTCTTGCATTATATCCAGATTCGCTGTGAGGAAAAGTAGTGAGAACAACTCTTTCGAGTTTATGAAAACCTTTAGCTTGCTGAGTTGGTGAATTCCACCATTCTGCAAATCTTTTCATTGTACCTATCCCAGTAGCATAATTATGTTCTTCAAAGATATAAGGTCCTGTACCAATTAAATGTCCAGGAAACGTCGCAGGATCATTTTGCGGAAAGTTTGTATCATCTCCGTATCCATAGATTAGAACATCAAAATAATTTTTATAAGCTTCTATTGAAAGCATCCTAAGATAAGAAAGATAAAGTACACCTGTACGCCAATCATTAAAGTTAACTTTAACTGTTCCTCCTGATACCTTATTTTCTATTATTTCTACATTTGCAAATCTAGGAAAAGTATCAGTCAAATCTGCAGAATTTCCATATTCTGCATAAGTTGTAACTCCACTAAATTGCGTAACATTCCAATTTGCTGTTTCATAAGGTGCCCATTCGGATACACTCTCGTAATAAGTAATTCTAGCACTAGATACAGCGGATTCTGTTGTATGACCTGTAATGCTACCATTGATATTTCCAACAAGGTACATTACTCTATCAATATTCCATTTACATACTGTTGCATTCCAATTTGATCCGTCATGGAAGGTAACTCCTTCTCGAAGGGTTAATGTAATTGATTTAATTCCGCCAGAATTAATAAAACCATCCCCATTCATTTCATCAGATCTCTCTTCTATAGTCCAATTTGTTGCTAGTAGTGGAACTAGATCATCAAGCTCCCCTGTAGTATTAAATGGAAATGCAAATAAAGGTTCAATAGCACTATTCCTATAATAATCACCCATACAAACTGCATAAACTGGTATATCCCAATTTGACATGCCGGGTGGCCCTGCAGTTCCCACAGTAAAAAGTTCTTCTAATTCATCTTCAGGTTCCGCTTTTACAAAAAGAACTGAAGAAAATGTTGGAAGTAATACAAACATGAGTAAAAGGATTAGTGTTAATCCATATGAAATTTTTTTCATTTTTGTAATTCTCCTACCTATTTTTTAATTAAATTTTTTATTTTTTATTTAATTTTTTTGGAAAATCTAAATTTCCTATTAAATATATTAAATTTTTAAGCATTTAACTTAAATGATACCCGTATATTTAAAAGTTTCCGAAAATAATAAGTTACGAAAATAATAATGAGTATAAATTCTAATTAAGTTTGAATAATATTATTTCTTAATAAAAATGATTAATGTTGGAAGATAAAAAGGATCAATTAATAACGGATAATAATGTAAGAAAAAGTAATATAAAAATCGATTGGGGAAGACAAGGAGGAGTTATATTAGCTTATATAATTATCTTATTAGGATATTATGGTATTGTCGCCAACATAGTTATGGTTAATGATTTTGGACAATATATATCTTTTACTGAAATGGATAGAACGATATTATTTTGGACATTTGAAACCTATATGCAAACTTATTTTTTACCTGTTCTTCTAATATTTCTTGTTTGTTTTTTCCTTACTTATAAAGAGGATATCCCATATTATGGAATAAAAGCATCGATTTGGCTTGTGCCTTTTATAATCATTGAAGCTTTTGTGTTCTATTGGTTCATGTTTGGTTTTACTATGCAGCCTATTATCTGGCAATTTGGAAATTGGAAGGGTTATTTGCATATTCTAATATTATATATTACTACCCTTTCTGGAGCATTAAGTGGTATGAAAATTAAGCAATTAATTATTAAAAAAAGTAATATTTAAAAAAAAAAAAGAACCTTAATTGATTTAATAGTAGTAAAAGTGAGAAAAGATGAAGAAACAATCAACAAATATGATAAAATATCTTATTAAACGGATTTTGATGATGATCCCGATGTTGTTCCTTGTTTTAACAATTGCATGGATATTATCACATATGATGCGTGTAAGTCCAATAACCAATAAATTAGGTCCTTTATTAGACCCAGAAGTAATTGAAGCGGAATTACGGAAAATTGGATATTATGATCCTTGGTATGTTCAACTTACTATTTATTATAAAAATTTCTTTACAGGAAATTGGGGTACTTCTTATGTAATTCAAGAAAATAAACCAGTATTCGATATGATTGCGAAAGAAGTATTTCCAAGAACAATAGAATTAATGATAATTCCGATAATACTATGTCCTATCATAGCAGTTAAACTTGGAATATCATCAGCAACCCATAAAGACTCATCAAGAGATACACTGATTCGTATTATGGCAATTATCGGAGCCGGATTTCCAGTGTTTTGGATCGCAGCTTTGCTCCAGATCTTTTTTGGTTATTATTTAGGTCAATTTACTATGGGAGGTCTTGATTTACAAGTTTTTTTCCCAAACACACCTGGTTTGAACGGTCCCGGACCTCCAAATGTACCTAAAACTGGATTTCGGATTATTGATAGTCTAATCTATAATGATCAAAGATATTTATGGGATACACTTATACATTTATTTGTCCCAGCAATAGTTATTACTTTCGTTGGATTGGCGGGTATTACAAGGCAAACCCGTTCAAGTATGCTAGATGTTTTAGATCAAGATTACATTAGAACTGCTAGAGCTAAAGGTGTTTTAGAAGAAGAAGTTATAAATAAACATGCCCTTCGCAACGCTCTGTTGCCTGCTAGTAACCTTATTATACAGGGGACCGCAACAGCATTGCTAGGATCTTTTTTTGTTGAAGTAACTTTTAATTACACTGGTTTTGGATATACTCTGTTAAGAGCAATATTATTAGGTGATTATATGGTTATTAACGGACTTGTGGTATTTATGACAATAATACTCCTTACAGGAACTCTAGTTGCTGATATTATGTATACAATTATTGATCCTAGAATAACATACAGATAATAAAATATTAAGAGGTCGTTTATAATGACAGACCAAGCATATAAAGAAGAATTGGATTATCAGAAATTTGAATCACCAAAGAAAAAGAAATTTTTTCGACTCTTAAAATTTTTTCTAATTCCTGGTTGGCGTGATCCTGAATTCTCCAATCAAGAATATCAAATTGAAAAAATAAAATCTAAAAGGAGATTATTTCGACGACTTCTTAAACCTTTAACAATATCAGGTTTTCTAATGCTGTTATTTGTTTCTATATTAGCGGTGTATGCTCCTTGGTTATCTAAAATTACCTTACATGAAATAGTAGTACCAAATTATCCAGTGGGAGGAATTCCTTTTGATGATCCATCAGCAGAACACCCTTTAGGGACAACTAAATTTGGATATGATATTTTAGCAAGAATTATTTGGGGTGCTAGAACTACACTATTAATGGCATTAATCCCAACTGTAATCGCAGTTGGAGGAGGAATGATACTAGGAACAATATCTGCATATTTTGGTGGAGTTATTGATTATATAATGATGCGTTTTGTAGATTTAATGTATGCATTTCCTACGTTGGTCCTAGTCGTCATACTTGTTCCCATACTGGGACAAGCTTTATTATCTAGTCTCATAATTTTTGGAATTCTTTTTATACCATATAATATCAGATTTATGCGATCGCTAGTCTTACAAGTAAAGCAACTTGAATTTGTAAGCGCAGCTATAACAGGTGGAGCAAAAAAATTTAAACTAATGTTTAAACACATTATTCCAAACGCAATTTCTCCTATGGTAATTAGTTTTTTTGGAGGAGCTGCAATTGCAGTATTGGGTTTAGCAGGTTTAGCATTTATAGGATTTGGAGACCCTACTGTAGCTAGTTGGGGAACTGATATTAATTGGGCAAGATATTCATTTACTAATGCCAATGCTGCTATTTGGCCGGGAATATTTATAGGAATAGCATCTATAGGATTCATGATTGTAGGAGATGGATTAAGAGATGCATTAGATCCAAGATTAAAATTATAAAAGAAAAGATAAAAAATTTTTATTATGTTATATCAAACTTGGTATGGATTAAATTATGGAATGGCTTTAGTTGAATCGATTATTGCAGCATTCATTTTATACTTAATTTCAATTCTGATCAATAATCAAATTCCTGAAGAAAAACAACTTTCAAAAAGAATACATAAAAAGAATTCAGCAGTAATTAGTATCATAGTATTAGGTATTATCTTTGGTATTAGATCTCTTTTTGAAACTCTAGGGGCTCTAAATTACGTGTTGTTAATTTTCAATAATGATGCTTTATCATTTGCTATAATGACTACAATCTTTTATTTTTTGTATAAAAAATTTGTGTATAAACATAAAAGTTTTGGAGCTTTAGGAGAGGAACTTTTTAGTAGTCCATTTATTAAAATATTCAAAATATTTATTGGATTAACTTGGATAATTTCAATAATATTTATTTCAATCCCCCTCCTCAGAATTAAAATGAGGAATCCTGATATTTTTAACCTTGGATTTGTATGGGCTGCTTTTTGTATTGGATTTGATTTTATTCTCACAATTTTAATTAATAGAATTCGACCAATTGATAAACGTATTCCCGAACAAGTACTTAAATATTCTATGATTTCTGGTGGATTTATCTCCTTTGGAATTTGGTCACTACAACTTATAATTTTTGAATTGTATTTGAAAAGATTATTTAATATAATTTTATTTGAACAAGATATTCGGATATTATTTCTTGTTGTTAGTGGAATATATTTTTTTGTATTTTATTTTTCGTTTAAAAAGATATTTATGCCTAAAGCTGAAGAAAAAAGTAAGTTAAGAATCGAAGAAGCATTCACATTAGTTGAGCAGCTGCCTGTTAAAGATTCTACAATAGAAAATAATCATGTAATTCTTGATGTGAAAAATTTAACTACATATTTTCATACAGAAGAGGGCATTGTTCGTGCAGTAGAAGGTGTTTCCTTTAAGATATATGAAGGAGAAGTTCTTGGTCTCGTAGGCGAAACTGGTTGTGGGAAATCAGTAACAGCATTGTCTATTCTTCAATTAATCCGACCTCCCGGAAAAATAGAGAAAGGAGAGATTATTTTTGGAGGGGAAAATCTATTAATAAAATCTGAATCAGAAATATTAAGCCATCGCGGGAAAGACATTACTATGATTTTTCAAGATCCACTTAATTCTCTTAATCCTGTCTTTAGAATAGGTAAACAAATCTCTGAAGTATTTTTACTGCATATGGAAAATGAATTAATTACGGAAGCCTTTAAATTCCATAATAAAAGTCTATATAGTGTTGCTCGAGAATGGAGTATAGCCCTTTTAAGAGATTTAAATATACCCTTTCCCGAAGTAATTATTGATCGATACCCTCATGAATTAAGTGGTGGTATGCGACAAAGGGTTCAGATTGCTATGGCTCTCGCATGTAGACCTAAATTATTAATTGCTGACGAACCTACTACTGCATTAGATGTCACGATACAAAACCAAATTCTTAAACTTTTGAAAGAACTTCGTAAGAAATACAATACAACTATATTATATATTACACATGATTTAGCGATTATCTCTAAAATGTGTGATCGTGTTGCTGTGATGTACAGTGGATTTATTGTTGAATATGGTGAAATAAAAAAATTATTTGTTAAACCATATCATCCATACACTAGAGGACTTATATCTTCGGTTCCTGTTGTAGGTAAAAAACGAAAAAAGCTTGAAGTAATACCAGGTACGGTACCCAATTTGATTTATCCACCTTCAGGATGTAGATTTCATCCCAGATGTCAATACTGTTTCGAGCCTTGTGATTCAAAAACTCCAAAGTTTATTGAAATCGAGTCAGAATATTTTGTAGCATGTCATCTTTATGATCCACAATATAGAAGTTTGGCTGAAATTTCAATAAAGAAAGTAAAAGATAAAATATAGGATAAATAAAAAATGGAGGTTATATAGAATCTTGGTTAATTTAATAGAAATTTTTATTATACCCATTGTTATATTCGTAATAGGATTTTTTGTAATGAATTGGTATAAGAAAGTAAAGAGTTGGGAGAATTCAGTGAAAATTTTATTTATAATAAATACATTTTGGTTAATTATCGATGTGTTTTTGATTTTTATTATTCTAAACTCTTTTAGTTATTCTCCCGTTTTTAAAATTTTAATAATTACTGTGAATATACCAATTGGTGTATTAATACTATGGAGATTTTATAATCAAAACCTCTTAGAGTCATTTATAGGTATCAGTCTTATCCAAGTAGTATTACTAATAACATCGTTGTTTTTGAGTACTATTCCGGAAATTATTGATCTCTTTTTAATTGGAGGAAATGATAACTTGGATGCAGCTAAAATTATATTTTCATTTGCCCTTCTGTTTCTTCTTGGACTGTCAATTCTTTTTGCTTCTTGGGGAGATCTAATACAATTGGTAAATTTCAGGAAACCACTTGCTATTATTAGTATAGCCCCTGGAATATATTATTTAATAATTAGATTCATTACTCAAGGGGAAGATTTTTACAATAATATTAATGTATTTAGAAATATTCTAATCAGCTTTATAATTGCATTTACTACTATATTCGTCTTTAAGCGTTTTGCCTATAGAACTATAGAATTCAAAGAATTAAGAGTATTAACTATCCTTGAGAAAGAAAAACGATTACTCGAAGTAAAAGACCTTAAAGTACATTATCCCCTCCTTAAAGGAGTCCTTAAAAGACAAGTTGGAGCTGTTAAAGCAGTTGATGGTGTTTCTTTTCAGGTAAAAACAGGTGAAACACTCGGATTAGTTGGAGAAAGTGGATGTGGAAAAACTACAATAGCCAAAGCAATTCTAGGTTTGGTAGAAAAAACAGAAGGAGAAATAATCTTTCAAGATGGCTCAATTCCTCTAGAGTATTCAACTTATTTAAGACAAAAGATTCAGATTGTTTTTCAAGATCCAGATGCATCCTTGAACCCACGTTTAAAAGTGGTAGATATCATTGCTGAACCTCTTAAGAATTTACTTGGCATTACTGATAAACTAGAAATCAGAAAACACGTATTAAAATTGTTAGATCAAGTTTCATTAAAACGAGAGCATATGGATCGGTATCCTCATGAATTTTCTGGTGGTCAGAAGCAAAGAATTGTGATAGCAAGGGCATTAGCTAGCAATCCTGAGTTGATAATTTTAGACGAACCTACTTCTGCTCTTGATGTATCAGTTCAAGCACAAATTCTTAATCTTCTTAAAGATTTACAAGCAAAATATGGGTATGGATATCTGTTTATTACTCATAATCTAGCTGTTGTAAACCATATTGCTGATAGCGTTGCCGTTATGTATCTTGGCAAGATTGTAGAAATTGGAAGTATAGAGCAAATTTTTTCAAATCCATCTCATCCATACACTCAAGCGCTTCTAGGGTCACGTTCCGAAATTGATCCATACAATCAAGAAATTAAATTTGTTATCACTGGTGAAGTACCAAGTCCAATTGCACCTCCACCAGGATGCGCCTTTAATCCACGCTGTTCTTCAGATGCACGCACAAAAGATTGTGAAATAGAATTACCTCATAAGATTAAAATCGAAGAAGGCCACTATATATGGTGTAATAATCCACCATCCTCTACGCAGTCAAAAATTTAATTGTTTAATTAGAATTTGTTAAATGAATAAATAAAAATATTTTTCTTGTTAATTTAACATAAAGCTTAAAATAATTTAGAATTCATTGATGTATTAAATCTTAAGGGAGTTAATATTAATTATATTTGGAAGTGTTTACAAAAAGTAATAATCTCCAAAAAATTTTTAATTTTTTATTATACATAGTTTTAAATAAATCTACACCATAAATTTAATTAATAACTAATACTAATTTTGAGTTATGGTAGTTCAAGATTTGAAGATGACCCCTCTTCAAGGGATACCTTCAGAGAGGGTCCGAAAGATGAGAGATAGAATGCTCACAACACCTAAAGAACTTGATCTTGAGCGCGCTCGTTGTTATACCAGAATATATAAACAAATGGAAGGTGCTCCTCCTTGCATGAAAAATGCTAAAGCATTAGAGGAATTTTTACGATGTGTTACAATTAGGATTGAGGAGGATGAGCTTCTTGTAGGCGTAAAAACTAGTAAACCAAGAGCTGATCCGATAGAAATCGAACGCGGATTAAACACGAAACTTTTAGGATTTGTCCTCGACGATACTATAGATAAAAAAATAAAAGATATGATTATATCAAAAATTACTCTTATTAACCGGTATGTTCCATTAACGGAAGAAGAAAGTGATGAGTTGAGGAACGAAATTCTACCTTACTGGAAGGGAAGAACAGTGGTAGATCGAAAAGTAGAAGCTTATAAAGAGGCAGGCTTATATGAGGAAATGAAGGATTCTACAGGTTCTATTTTTGGTGCTAGTTTTGGGAGTGGCACTGATATTTTTGCTAGTGCTAACGGACAAGGGCATACCATACCAGGTTTTAGACGAGTACTTAAAATGGGATTTAGAGGAATCGAAAAGATGGCGAAAGAAGGACTTACAAACCTTAAGGAAACAGATGATAAATATGACCAACGCAAGGATTTTTATGAATCAGTCGTAGTGGCCGCAAACGCCGTCTGTGATTATTCCAATCGATATGCTGATCTCGCAATGGAAATGGCGGAAACTGCATCAGAAGCAAGAAAAGCTGAACTTTTAGAAATTGCCGAATGTGCAAGACGCGTACCAGCACTTCCACCTAGAACATTTATGGAAGCGCTTCAATCAGTTTGGATGATCAGTGTCGTTATGGAAATGAGTTATGGTGTAGGAAGCATATTTTCTCAAGGACGGGTGGACCAATATCTTTACCCATATTACGCAGCTGATTTAGCAGAAGGTCGAATTACTTATGAGGAAGCTTTAGAAGCAATTGAGGAATATCTAGTTAAACTTTCTTCTGCAAGCTTCATTCAGAACAATATAACTATTGGAGGATTAGATAAGGATGGAAATGATGCTACTAATGACATGTCTTACATGTTTCTCGAAGCTACAGCTAATGTAAAAAGCTTATATAATACGATATCGATAAGAATTTCTTCCAAGACTCCTCGTGATTTTTTGAAAAGAACTCTTGAAACTTATAAATTTACAGCTGGAATGGCAATTCATAATGACGAAATTTTAGTGCCACAACTTCATAATACTGGATATTCGTTAGAAGATGCCCGAGATTATTCACTCGTAGGTTGCGTAGAACCACATGGTACAGGGAACGATTTCTCTTATACTGCTGGTAATGCCGTTCAGATTTCATGCCTTCTTAATATGGCATTAAATGAGGGTCGTACAATGTTATCAGGAAATAAATCTTTAGGGGCAAAAACATCCCCAGCAAAAGATTTTAAATCTTTTGAAGATGTGAAGAATGCTTTTGTAGACCAACTTAAATTTGCAATAGATCTCTCCGTGAAAAAGGCTGAGATAAAGGATAAAACTTATGCGGAGTATTTACCTTCCCCATTACTTTCTTCTTCAATAGAAGGATGTCTCGAAAGCGGAATGGATGCAACTCGAAACGGTGCTAAATATAATAATAATCCCATGGGTTCACAAGGGCTAGGTACTGTAGTAGATTCCTTAGCAGCAATTCGTTGGGCTGTATTTGAAGAAAAATTAGTATCCATGGAAGAATTAGTTAACCATATGAATAATAATTTCAAGGGAGCTGAAGAACTTCGCGAAAAATTACGAAATAAAGCACCCAAATATGGTAATGGTAATGAAAGGACCGATGAGTTGGGAAAATGGGTAGCAACTACTTTATGTGATATTACAAGAAAATATAAAGCGAGAGGCGGTGATGGTATATATCATAATTGCCTTGTATCTGCTGCAACTCAGATTGTTGAGGGTAAAACTTTAGGTGCAACTGCAGATGGAAGATTAAAAGGTGAACCCGTGGCGAACGGTATCTCTCCTTCAAATGGTACAGAAAAGAATGGTCTTACCATGACACTCAGATCAGTAGCTTACGCAACGGCTGAACCTCTTTTAACTAACGGAGTAACATTTAATATTAGACTCAATCCTAGTCAAATACAAACAGATGAGGGACTTGATCAAATAACTTCTATAGTAGAGGCGTATTTAGAGTTAGGAGGTCGAGAGCTTCAGATAAATCCAATAAGTTCAGAAATACTTAAAGACGCACAAGCTCATCCAGAAAAATATCCTGACTTATCTGTTAAAGTGACAGGTTACTCAGCCCGATACATAGATTTAAGCAAAGAGCTTCAGGATGATATTATCGCACGAACAGTATTCAATGAAACATAAATTTTAAAGTACTTTTTTTAATTTTCCAATTAAAATATTTTTTATTTTGTCTTCATAGCTTAAATCATTGAAAGCTCTTATACATAATGATATCAATGTTAAAAAAATTATAACTGAAGTTAATATTTAATAATCATAATAAAAATAAAATAAAAGAGAATTTTGTTATTTAGGTTAAAATAACTTTATCTATTTAACGAGTTAAACAAAATCTTCATTTACTAAATAATTCATTTAATTTCAGCTTAAAACTCATTATGATATTATTTCTAATTCTTTCAATTTTTCTTCAGTTGGTCTTCCTGTTTCCCAATCCCATCCACGAATGCTATAATACTTCTTCAAATTTTCTTCTAAATCGAGTTTTACCTTTTTTGTTCTTCCTGATGTTAATACTTTCATATTATGATTGGGTAGTCTATCATTTTTTCTTGTAATTCCTAAATTACAACTAATTAAACGTTTTAAATTGTTTATTCGCTCTCCAACTTTTATTAGTGATTTTCTATTATAATTAAAACCTGTAGCAGCATTGATATAACCGATAATATGTTCAAGTTTGGGGGTGGCGAAGTTACAATTCACTGCAGAATCGTCAATAGCTCTAAGATCTTGAAGATTAGCAAGCCCCCTTTCTCGTCCTGTTATATCGTATCTATTTTTACTCCTTTTAATATGAAGAAGTGGAATATTAACAGATCCCGATTCCGCAGAATACCAATCAGCTTTATTATGATTTGCACCCACACATCCAGTCATGTAACTTAATGCCTGTCCCGCAGATGCTCGTGGTTCATGCATAGGTATTTCTAATCCTTTTACGTGTGCTGCTAATTCAGGATCTACTTCCAATTTCTCTGCCATTATTCTCACACCTTCAGCAAGTATATCCCCAATACCTTCCCTATTAACTATTTTTTCAATAAGTTTGCAAACGACCTCTCCATTTCCCCACTTAATATCTTGTATTGGAATATCATTTAAATATTGCTTTATTTTCTCAATCCCAATATTGTTTTCAACTAAGTAAATTAGAAAAGCAATTGAGACCCCACAGGAAATAGTATCGATGCAAAATTTATTACATAAGTGATTTGCAATAAGTACTGGTTTTGAATCAAAAACACCACATAAAGTACCCAATGCTGCAACAGATTCGTATTCTGGTCCATTACTCTCAATTTCATTTCCATCTATTTCAATAATTGTTGATTTACCACATCTTAATGTACAACCTGCGCAGCCATAACTAAACATTGGATATTCTTCTCTTAGAGTTTTCCCTGTTAAATTCTCGGCAAAAAATTCTGTTTCTGTAAAGTAATACCCTGGAGTATCACCAATAACCATCCCTAAATCGAGATACATATTAGTCCCATATAAAGTAAAAAGTAATCTTCCTACTTCTCCCATAGGATTTGCTTCTCTTTCAAGTTGTGCCTCTTTTCTTAACTCTTTACCTAATTCATTATCTGCTAGATTAATCTTTTCTTTTCCCTCTACTACTAATGCCTTCAATTTTTTTGATCCCATAAGAGCTCCTAATCCACATCTACCTACTACTCTCCCCTCATCATTCATTATAGCGCCATATTTAATAAGATTTTCGCCTCCTGGACCAATACAAGCTATAGGAACTTTTGACTCACTCAATTCATCTTTAATTAATTTTTGGGTTTCATAACAATCTTTACCATGCAATTTTGAAGCATCTTTAAATTCTACGTTTCCATCATGAATATACACATAGGTTGACTTATTTGCTTTTCCCAAGAAAACTACAGCATCAAATCCACTATTTCTTAGAGAAATACAAAAATACCCTCCCGAAGTTCCCTCACCCCAAATCCCTGTTAAGGGGGATATACCACTCACAGTATAGCGACCTGAATATGGTCTAATAGTTCCTGTGATAGGACCAGTCGCAAAAATTAAAGGATTAATTTCTGAGTAAGGATCTTTTTTCAATCTCTTGTAATCATCATCAGAGAGTAGATCGTAGGTTATTTTAGCACTTAATCCAGTCCCTCCTAAATAATCTTGTGCAATTTTAGAGTCTAAATTTTTTATTTCAAAACTTTCTTTACTTAAATCCACAAAAAGGATTTTTCCATTATAACCGCTTAATTTATCATTCATTTTTTTAAATCACTCCGAATAATTTAAAAATCAATGGTTCTACCATCCCAAGCATATTCAAATATTCTTTTTATTATCTCACTATCGATATAACGACCAACCATGAAAGCTACAGGATCTGTTTCAGCATAAGTAACAAGCAGATCTAAATTTTTAAAGTATGTTTCTTCTGTAATAATAGGATTCTTCATTTCTTTTATACACAGTGGACCATCTAATGAATGTATGAAATCTTTAACACTTTGAAGAAATTCATTAAATAACTCATCATCGTTTTTATCTTTAGAATCAATTCCAAAAAGTGGACATAAATCTTTCCATCTTTTTGAAATTTTCCTTTGGAAAGCAAGCGTATACGGTAAAAACATCCCTACACAAAGTCCGTGATGAACATTGAGTACTTTACCTAAACTATGACCCAAGGCATGATCAATTCCAACACGAGAATGAATAAATCCAAGTCCCGCCATCGATGCTGCTATTTGCATATGTGATCTTGCTTCTGTATCTTTAGCTCCGTATTTATATGCACGAGGTAAATATTTTAATATTTCTTTAACAGCATATACATTCATGGCATCGGAAAAAGGAGTTCCTATAGTTGATACATAAGATCCTACTGCGTGAGCTAATGCGTCTAGTCCTGTAGCCATGGTTAGAAAAGTCGGCATATCTTTTACAAAGTCAGTAACTAAAATTGAATAATCAGGAATCAACTCTGGATGAGAAACGGTAAACTTTTTCGGTGGATCAAAACGCATATCAGTTAACATCGAGGCAAGAGTCGCCTCAGATCCGGTTCCTGACGTTGTTGGAATAGCTATAAAATATTTAAGTTTCTTACGTAAACCAAGAGGTTCTAAAGGTGAAACAGTAAATAGATTTATTTCAGGTTTCTCGTATTTAATCATTAAACCTTTCGTAGTGTCAAGTGCACTCCCTCCACCAATAGCTAAAAATACTTTGGGCTTAAAATCTTCACATATTTTAACTGCTTCATCAAGAGAATCAATAGGCCCTTCTGGTTTCACTCCCGCCCATACTCTCGCTTCTATACTTATTTTACTTAACATATTATTAATTTGATTACCATATTTTTCAGTAAAATCGTCTGTGATTATTAAAACTCTTCTATCTCCTTCTTCAAGATTAGCATTCAAGAAAGTGATTAGTCGAGATAATGCTGTCATTCCAAATATAATATTTGGTGATCGAAAAGATGTTAATATACCTGATAGTGCTCTACCTTTTAACATATTCATTAGCGCTCTTATTCGTTCAGTTGCTTGTTCAGTTGAATTTTCCAAAAAATCACCCCTTTATTTTATAATTATCTGGTTAAACCAGACCACTTTACGTTTTTCACTCCAATTTCTTTTGCAACTTTTTGAAAATGTTCCATTTCTTCTTTTGTCATTAAGGGTTCATCTTTAAGAATCCACGACATCCCTAACCTTGAATACTTAATGTCACATAGTTTATTAAAACTTAATAAATCCCATCTTTCAGGAATATTATTTAATTCATTTACAATGAATTCTGCAATTCCTTTAATGTTTTCATCCGTAGCGGTATATTTTGGTATTAGTGGTGTCCTTATCCATAATTGCTTTCCATTTTCTTTGATATAATCCGAAATCCATTTAGCATTTTCTAAAATTCTTTCATTTCTTACTCCTGTATATTCTTTATGTTTATTAGGATCCATAAGTTTTATATCTAAAAGAACTATATCAACATAGGGTAGTAGGTCCTCATAAACTTTTTTACTTGAATATCCACATGTATCTAGAGCCGTAGATATATCAGATTTCTTGCACAATTTCAAAAGCTCTAAAAGAAATTCTGGTTGTAACGTAGGTTCACCACCAGAAACGGTAATACCACCTTTGGTTTTATTGAAAAATATTTTTTCTTTCTCTATTTCGTGAAAAAGAACTTCTAAATCCCACCACTCCCCAAACATAGTTAATGCCGTACTTGGGCATGTTTCTACACAATCTCCGCAACTATTACATTTCTCTCTATTAATATGTAAACTATCTTCTTCAAAAGACAAAACATTCAATTTGCAGCTTTCTATACAACTCTTACAACCTATACATTTGCGCATTATCCATTGAAGTTGAGGTTTTTTTGGAATGGATTCTGGATTATGACACCATATACAATTTAAAAGACAATAATTAAAAAAAATTGTTGTACGAATACCAGGACCATCATCAGTAGCCATTCTCTCAATTTTAAAAATTAATCCTTTAGATATTGACTCTATAATAGACCACTTTGGTTGCTTCTAAAAAATAATTTGGAATAAAAAACTAATTATTTTTGTTTCTTATTAATTAATATTTTAACTTTTTTTAAAAAGATTTTTAATGGGTAATGTCTATTTAAAATGCATTACTCTAATATAGTAAAAAGGGAATGAAAGAAGCCGTATTTAAAAAGTATGGAGTTTAGAAATTACACATTCATAGATCTTTCCTTTTTTTTAAAATCTCATACCTTTTATTAACAATTTTTAAATAATATGAACATATTTCAATATTTGATATATAAATACAATTTAAAATGTAATAATAAATTATCTCTTTAATTACTTTTTTTGATTTTGTGAAAAGAATGGTAGAACAAAAGGCAATTAACCTTAAAGGTAAAAAAACAAGGAGTCGTTCACCCGAAAAAAAAGCCCAACAATTTGAAAAAATTTTAGAAGTAGGGAAGCAATTATTTCAAGAACAGGGACGAGATGGTTTTACACTACGTAATTTAGCAAAAAAATTAGATATGAATCAAAATAATCTTTATAATTATGTAGAAAGTAAAAGAGAATTATGGATTGCAATAAGAAAGAAGTTTTATGAAAAATATCGCAATGAAAACCGTAATATCATCAAGGAGTTTAATGGTACAACCATAGATCTATTATTAAAAATTTTTGAACACTTTTTTGAATTTGCAGAAAGAGATTATGCGGCTTTTCGGATGATGCACATTATACCTTCCCCTCCCTCAGAAAAAATTGGCCCATTTGAAAAAGAATATAAACAATTTAGCTTTCTAGATGGAACTACTCGCGTAATTCAAAAAGCAATTCATCAAGGAGAGATCAAAGAAAAAAATGCTGCTTTACTCTCATTCTTTATGTTTAGCCTATTGTTAGGAGCAACTATGGTGGAAAAGGCTATGCGGGATATTGAAGAGACGAATAATAAAAAAGGAAAGGAAGTAGAGGAGCGTACACAATTTGGAACTCAAAATTTCACAAGTAAGGAATTTAGGAAATATACATTACGAAAAATTCAAAAAGGATTTACTGATCCCAATTTAGTAATAAATGAAACTGAATATAAATAAGCGTCTAAATATTATTACTATACTCAAATAGTATTATAGCAGTTTATTATTATTAAATTTAAAAAAAGCCTTTTAAAGAAGGCTATGATTTCATGGAAGAATTCCCTTATATTGAATCGGGATTTATAAATCTCGAAATTTTAGATTTGAGTAATAATAAGATTAAAATTATTCCAGAAAGCATCGATAGTTTGCAATCATTAATAGTTTTATGGTTAAATAATAATCCTATTATATCTCTCCCAGAAACTATTTTAGATCTTCACTCTCTGATAGATTTTTATATTATAAATACTCCAATTGCTCTTAATAAAGAAAAATCGAAAATCTTAGAGAATTTAGAAGCAAAAGGAGTAAATATTTGGAAATAAGCTGAATCATTGATAACAATTTGCAGTAAATGAGAAAGATTCTGGAAAAAATCAGCAAATATTCAATAAATACAAATCTGGTTATATAGAAAAACCCGTGTTTCTTGAATTCTATATAAAAAAAAGATTCTAATTATCTAGATATATAATTTCTTCGCAATAGTCTGTATAAGGTCTAATGAAGTCATAATTTCTAGAAAATCGTAATTTTGGATTTAATAATTTAATAAATTCTTCTGT
>JBHLOG010000019.1:0-39136 GCA_048940765.1 Promethearchaeota archaeon
CTTTATGAACCAGTTAAGCAATATATCTTTACAGGTGACACATTGTATAAAGGAGCTATTACTAACATTTATGAGTCCGGTTCAATTTCTGAATATATTAACTCCTTACACATTTTAAATACATTAAGAATTAACAGTTTTTTTCCTAGTCATGGAGATTTTGTTCTTGGTATAGAAAATGTTAAGAAAGAAATCGAGGCTTCAATAGAAAATGCTAGGATGGAGCTTCAAGTATTTATTCAAAGACTTAAAAGTAAACCATTAGAAAGTGTGAGAATTCCACCATCGCTTTATAGGAGAGAGGAAGAGGATTTATAACCCAAAAATAGCTTTTTGATGCTTATTTCTGGTTATTCTCCACAAAAGTTACAATACTTTAATTTTTTTGAAAAAAATTCACCACAGCTTTTGCATTCTTGTAACTCTCTTTCTATAATTGCCATAACTACATTATGAAATGCCTTTTCGACATTCTCGCCCGTTTTAGAAGATGTAATAATAGGATCTCCATAGCAGTTGAATTTAGTACTAAAACTAATAGCATCAGCTTTAGAAATTTCTCGTTGTTCTTTTAAGTCAATTTTCGTACCGATTATTACTTTTATGATTTCTTTTGAATTGTCGTCGATTAGTTGAACCCAATTTATAAGATCTTCTAAAGAGTCCTTACTTGTTGTATCATATAACAATAAAGCTGCTGTTGCACCGTTTACATAAGCAGGAAACAAAATGCGGTATTTTTCTTCTCCTCCAAAATCCCATATATTCAAATCTACTTTTAGATTTTCTTTAATTTTAATCTCTTTTCTTTTAAATGCTACTCCAATGGTTTGAATAGAGTTCTCGATGAAAATATCGTCTATATATCTGGATATTAGAGAAGATTTTCCAACACCTTTGGAACCAGCAAGACAAACTTTGAATTTTAGCATCAGTAGAAAACCATTTATATTATTCTTATTAAATTAAAGTTAAAGAATATTCTAATTAATACATTTCTATACAAGAATTTGATTCAAATACTTTTTCGATACAAAAAAGCTAAAATGAGTATTAAATAGTTATACATTTTCTTTAACATAATCATCAATCCATAGTTCCATAAGAACCTCATCAATATAATCCAAGTCCATAAGAAATTGTTTTTTTCTTATTCCTACAACCTTAAAACCTATTTTTTTGAAAAGGTGGAGTGCTCTTTTATTAGTTGAAAAACTGCTAAGAATTACTTTTTCCTTACCATTTAGTTTTCTAGATTCTCGAATTGCTATATCAATAAGTTGTCTACCTATACCTAAATCTCGGTACTTTTCTCTTACGATAATTCCTAAAGTACCAACATGCCTTGCTGCATCCCATTCAGAATTTAAGATCTCACATTGTCCGATAATATTATAGGGCGATTTTAGATCTGGATTTTCTGCTACAATAAAAATTTCATTTTCTTTTTTAATATTAAGATACCAAGAATCTTTTTCGAGTTGAGATCTCACGGGTAAAAATATAGGTAAATAAAGACCTTCTTCTATTACTTCATTAAAGTTATACCAGACACCGTTAATATCTGGTTTAGTTAATTGTCGTATAATTATTGTTTCTCCGGTTTTTAATTCTATTACCTTTTTCATTACTTGAATATAAATTTTTATAATTAAATGCCTTATGGTAATATTATGGAAAATAATAATAATAAATCTGATAAAGAAGAGCAAGAGAAGAAAGAGAATGTAAAACCAACACTAGAAAAAACACCAGATAATAAAAAGAAACTTGTTGCAAAAGATTTAGTTAAATTAAAGCATGTTGAAGTTAAAAAGCAAGAAATCAGCCCAGAAGCAAGAGATCTTGCGCAAACTTTAAAAGAGAGATTATTAGAACATGACCAATTTGAAAGATTAACGAATGATGAGATTACTATCCTTGAAACTTTTATGGGAAAAAGATTATTTTTAGAACGAATTGCCATAATTGCGAACCAATCAAGAATACCCTTAGGTATTCCTGGCTTTACAAAAGCAGATTTAGAAAAAATTATTGAAGATTTAATTTATAAAGGATATGTACAATCTGAAATGGTTGGAGATAAACCTGTTTATTTTTTAACTGAACGTGGAAAATATCGCGTTCAATAATTTATGGAATATCTAATCTTTTTTTAGAATTAATTTATTTATTGGTATATCTTGATATTCTCCACTTGGATTCTCCCTTCTGATAGTAAGTGGTAATATTTTTGATCTCAGCTCTAACTGGGCAATTTTTATTGGATCTATTAGATTTTTAGGCTTTTCCACTAATATTGGTGCTCCAAATGAAATTTGTAATGCCCTAGCTCCCACAATCCTAGCTTTTTCATATCTAGTTAAAAATATAGGACCAATTTTAACATATTCTCTAACTTTTTTGTATTGTTTGCGTAATTCTTGAGACTCAAAAAAACTAGACATAATTAACCCTTAGAAAAAGAATAATTTAACATTTTGAATGTATAATTTCATATAACTTTTTTGGTTTTAACTAAATTTTTAATAGGTAAATAGTAATATTCACCTTTATTGATGCGCAGGAGGGGAATTGAACCCCTGATTTACACGGTGTGAGCGTTTAGCGCTTTATATGTTATTAACAAAATATGTGTCGTCATACCACTAGACCACCCGCGCATGCTCTTATTTAAAATAATAAGGCATCAGAATTAAATATTACTTTACTCCTTAATTAATTCAGTTTATTAAATTATTGTTAAATCGATTTAAGAGTTATAATATTTTTTAATGATCTAATAAAGTCCTTTAGTTTAAATATTTCAATAAAATTTAATACTCAATAATTAAATTAATCTTAATCTGACTGGTGATTTTTGTATCTGATAAGCAAGATTTTATTTCTCATCCCCTAATTAAACAAGATATTATAGCTCGACGGGAATATCAAGAGAATATTTTTATTAATTGCTTAAATAGGAATTGTTTAGTAGTTATTCCCACAGGTTTAGGGAAAACAATCATAGCTTTAATGCTTGCTGTACAAAGATTAACAGAGATAGAAGATTCAAAAGTAATAATTTTAGCTCCTACTAAACCTCTAGTAGAACAACACTACAATACTTTTCTAGAATTGACTAAACTCCCTAAAGAATCCCTGATCTCTCTTACTGGTGCAATTATTCCTGAAAAAAGAAAAGAACTATGGTTGGGTATAAAAGTTGCCTTTATGACACCTCAAGTACTTCAAAATGACCTTATTTCAGGATTATATTCCATTAAAGATGTTTCACTAATGATTTTTGATGAATGTCATCGAGCTGTGGGAGATTATGCTTACTGCTTTATTGCCAATAAATATTGTGAACTATCGCATTATTCCCAAATATTAGGTCTTACAGCAAGTCCAGGCTCAACTGAAAGTAAAATTAATGAGATTAAACAAAACTTATTTATAAACCATGTTGAAATCAGGACAGAAAAAGATTTAGATGTTATACCTTATATTCATAAAGTAGATAATGACTGGATAAAAGTTAAACTTCCGACCCAATTCTTAGAAATAAAGACAATATTGGAAGAAAAATTAAGAAGATTCTATAAAAAATTAAAAGAGAATGATTTACTTACTTCTTATGATATATTAAAAGTCACTAGAAAGGATCTATTAAAATTAAATCATCTGATTAATCGAAGAATTTCCATAGCAAAGGATAAAGAAGAAAAGTTTCAGATGTTTAACGCAAAAAAGTTAACTGCTAATGCCATTAGAATATCACATATGATTGAATTAATAGAAACTCAAGGAGTAGGCGCTCTCAAAGACTATTTTGAGAAAAATACTGAAAAAATTAAGAAAAACACTGCTAATAAATCTTTGAAAGAATTATTCACAGATAAGGATTTTAAACGCGCTCAAACATTAACGTATGAATTACATTCTAAAGGATCAGTTCATCCGAAAATAGAAAAATTAAAAGAAATTTTAACAAATCAACTAAATGAGAATTTAAATTCAAGAATTCTAGTTTTTTGTCATTTTAGAGACTCTATTAATAATTTAGTAGAGGTTTTTAAAAATGATAAATTAATAAGGGTCCATAAATTTGTAGGACAAGCGACAAGGGGCTCAGATAGGGGGTTGACTCAAAAAGAGCAAATAAATCTCCTAAGAGAATTCAAAGAAGGAATTTATAATACTTTAATTGGAACAAGTGTAGCGGAAGAAGGATTAGATATAGAAGAATGTGACTTAGTGGTCTTTTATGATGTTGTACCCAGCGCTATTCGTTCTATTCAACGTCGTGGGCGTACTGGTAGAAAAAAGGAAGGGAAAGTTTATGTATTAATGGCAGAAGGTACTCGGGATGAAGGTTATTATTGGGCTGAAAAGGTAAAAGAAAAAAATATGAAATTAAGCCTAGAAAAAATAAAGAATTCTGAAACAAATTCGAAATTAGGTCAGTTAAATCTTTTAAACTTTATATCACAAATAAAAAATGAAGAGACTCAAATAAAAAAGGAAAACACTTTAGATATAAATTCAGTTAAAAAGATAGAAGGCGCTCAAGATTTTGAAATTATTTGTGATAACCGAGAAACGGCCTCTCCTGTTGTTAGAACTTTATCATTGATGGGTCTTAAACTTAAATTGGAACAATTACCAGTGGCAGATTATATAATTTCGGAAAATGTGGGCATTGAGCGAAAGTCATCAAAAGATTTTAACGATTCTATTATCGATGGAAGAGTATTCACGGAATTGATTGACCTCGGTAAGCAATTTTCAAGAGCAATTTTAATTTTAGAGGGGGATCCATTAAAAGAAACGAATATTAATGAAAACGCTTTATATGGAGCAATAACTTCGATAATAATTAATTTAGGTATTTTAGTGTATAAAACAGAAAATCCCATCGAAACGGCTAAATTTTTATATTATTTAGCTAAAAAAGAACAATCATCTGTAAAATCTTCAATAAAGCTAAGATTTGATAAAGCACCAATAGAAAATTCTCGGTTATTAGAACATATAATTGCGGGAGTACCTGGTATAAACACCTTTCGGGCTAAAAACTTATTAAAAGAATTCAAGACATTACAAAACATTTTCTTAGCAGACATCCCAGATTTAACAAAAATCGAGAATATTGGAAAAAAAATTGCTAATCAAATTTATAAAATTAGCAGATATCAATATAAAAATGACCGCTAATTTCTTTTAATTACGTTTTATGTAATATATTAAAACAATAAAAAAGATTTTTAATGTTTTCAATAATAATTATTAATATTATTGTATAGATACTAATTTTTATATAACATTTATTACGAGGAGCAGTATGATAAAATTTAAGGTCGTTGTTGCTGGAGCCAAAAATGTCGGAAAAACTTCACTCATTAGACGTTATGCAACAGGTAAGTTTGAAAAATCCACTTTATCTACTATTGGCGTTGATTTCGAGACTAAAAAAGTAGTTGTTGATGGGACAGAAATATTACTGAATATTTGGGATTTTGCTGGAGAAAAAAAGTTCCGCCTTCTCTTCCCATCTTACGTATCTGGAGCTTCAGGAGCATTAATGCTTTATGATGTTACCAATGAAGATTCTTTAAACGATCTTTATGACTGGATAAACGTAATCTCATCTGTTCCTAATTCTCCTAAAACAAAAATATTGATTGAAGCAAAAATTGATTTAAAAAGAGAAGTACAAAGAGAAGAAGCCTTAAAATTATTTGAAAAGTATAAATTTCAAGGAGAGATTTTAGGTACTTCGTCAAAAACTGGCGAAAATGTTGAGAAAGCTTTTGAAATGTTGGGACATGAAATCCTTAAAAATTCATTGAGGAAATGTCCTAATTGTGAAAAATTTTATCCCTTGGAATTAAAGTTTTGTCAATATTGCGGTACTAAGAATCTTTAAGTTTCAATATCATTAAGTTTTGATTCAATATTGAACTAATATTTTATAAAAAAGCAATTAACTTTAAGAAAAATTTAATTAAAACAATAAATAAGAGAAGATATATTAAAGCATACAAAGGTTATAAAAATTGAACTACGATATTAATCAAGACATCCAAGAGATATTGAAGAGACTTAAAAAAGAGGATATTTCTTTTCAAAACAAAACAATGCTGGTGACTGGAGGAGCTGGTTTTTTAGGTTCTTGGATATGTGATGTTTTAGTTGAACAAAATGCATATTGTATATGCCTAGATAATTTATCCTCAGGAAAGCCTGAAAATGTTCTACATCTCATGGATAAAGATAATTTCCGCTTTATTAATCATGATATTTCTTATCCAATATATTTTGGAATGAGTTATCACCCATTAGGAATTTGTGTAGGTGATATTAAAAAAATAGATATTATAATGCATATGGCAAGTAGAGCGTCTCCATTTGAATTTAAGCAAGAGCCAATATCAATTCTCAGAAGTAATACTCTTGGAACATTGAATTCTTTAGGAATTGCAAAATTTCACAATGCTATTTTCTTTTACACTAGCACCTCTGAAGTTTATGGAAATCCCCCAAAAGAGGCTATTCCGACCCCAGAAAGTTATTTTGGTTATGTAAACCCTGTAGGACCCAGAAGTTGTTATGATGAATCTAAAAGAGCTGGAGAGGCATTCATTAAAGCTTACGAACTTCAGCATAAGATGAGAACTAAAATTGTAAGGATTTTTAATACTTCAGGGCCGAGAATTAGACACGGTCCTGCGTTTGGAAGAGTAATTCCAAATTTTATACATCAAGCTTTACATGATGAAGATATGACGGTGTTTGGAGATGGTTCACAAACAAGATCTTTTATATATGTAGTAGATGAAATTGAGGGAATACTTAAAATGGTCTATAAAGATGAAGCACTAGGAGAGGTAATAAATTTGGGTAATAATAAAGAATACAGTATCCTAGAATTGGCCCAAATTATAAAGAATTTAGCAAATTCCAATTCAAAAATCGTTTTTAAACCATTACCCATTGACGATCCAATATATAGATGCCCTATTATAGAAAAAGCTAAAAAAATTCTAAACTGGGAACCAACAACATCCTTGGAAGAGGGGCTTAAAAAAACAATAGCTTGGTTTAAAAATAATGAACGAAATCAATACTAAAGATCAAACAAAAGACTCTAAAAGCAGCAATAAACAATTTGAGGTAATACTCAAGGTTTGTTTAATCATTGGAATTATTATTGTATCAGGATTTATTATTTATTATATTTTCACACCTGAACCTGGTTATGTTACATTCGGAATTTTAAATGAGAATCAAGAAGCAGAAAACTATCCGACTAAAGCATCCGTTAATGAGACTATATCATTTTATTTAACTGTTGGAAATTATTTAGATAGAGAATTTTCATTTAGATTTAAGATAATGAAAGGTAATAATAAGACTAATTTAAGTTCAAGACCCTCTAATGGGACACTTTATCTTACAATAGGAAATTTTACTTTAGAAAATAATATTGAACAAGTTTATGGGTCATATAATATCTCTTTCTCAGAAGTAGGAGAAGATCAGATAATTATTGCTGAATTATGGCAAATAAAAAATGCTGCTGAACAATTTTATAATATATTATATCTTCGATTAAATATTACTAATTAATTTGCTCCTCCAATTATATTTACTGTATCAATTTTTACATAGGGTGCTTGAAGTGAACCGTAAATTCTATATTCTTTTGAGACCATTTCGATTTTTTTAAAAAGGTCTAAAAGATTTATACCAATCATTGTCTCATTCAATCCTTCTTTTATTTGTCCATCTTCAATTAAATTTCCATGTAAAATCAAACCAGAGAAATCTCCTGTTGATATATTAGGAGAATCTCCCGTGTAATCTAAAATAATACCTTTCTTAGTGTCTTTTAATATTTCTTCAAAGGAGATATCCCCCTGTTTCATAATAAAATTAGTAATCCCAATTGAGGGAATTGAGCTATATGAATTTCGAGAAGCATTTCCAGTACTTTCAACTCCTTCTTTTCCTGCTGTAAAACTATTATGCAATAACCCATTTTTTAGGAATTTCCCTTTTTGAAAGATCTTTTTATTTTTACATGGAACTCCTTCTCCATCAAATTTTGAAGATCCTGCTGCACCATCAATTAAGCCATTATCTTCAATATTTAAATATTCTGAACCTAAAATTTCATCTCTTTTATCAACAAGAAAACTTCTTTTATATTGAAATGTTTCTCCATTCACAGCTGCAGCAATTGGTCTTAATATCAAACTTATTGTTCCCTTTGGAGTTAAAATCAAGGGAATTTTCATATTTTTTATTTTTATCCTAGTAAGATTTTTTTTTGCATCCAGTAAAGCATCTCTAATAACCTTTTCAGCGTTTATATTTTTTAACATTCTCTCAGATTGCCATTCATAACCAAATGATGTTTCTTTACTTACTTTATCTTTAATAATAATATGTGATGATAATGAACAATCTGTTACTTTTCCTGAAATCTCTAATCCATTTGAATTAAAAATATAGGTTTTTGAATAATTTGAAAAAAAATTAGCGGATTGGGAAATTGCCAATTCATCATCATCACAAATTTTTATTAATTCTTTGATATATCCTAAAGAATCTTCTAGTTGTAAGTTTCTTAAATCATTATCAAATAATTGTTTTACATTTGGATAGTTCTTGAATTTAAGAGGTAAATTTTTAAAGTCAGGATTAGGAGTTCCAACATCCATCATTTTACTTGCAATTTTAACTATGTATTCGATAGACTTTTTATCTAATTTATTTGTAAAAGCGAATCCGAGGGAACCTTTATTATTAATGAGTCTTATTGAAACTCCATTATCTTCCCCAGTTTCACTATTCTTTAATGTATTTTCTTCAACTTCTATATTGATATATTTATTTTTATTGACAAAAATTTCTGCAGATTTGAAATTTGAACTTTTTTGTTTCATTAACTTCAGTCCAAAATTTGCTAACGCAAAAATATCTAGGTTTTTCAGTTAATTCAAACCTCCAACAGTTACATTTTCTATTCGAATATAAGGTCCTCCATCACATACTCTAATACTCTGACCATTCTTTCCACATAATCCATCTGAATAATTATATGTTTCCCGATTACCAATAGCGGTTATTTTATTAAGAATTTCAAGTGTCATTCCAGAAAGGGCTACATCTCTCATTAGATCTTTCTTCTCTCCATTTTCAATTTTATAAGAAAATTTACATTTGAACTGGAAATTTCCTGTTGTAGGATCAGTGTATCCATATTGAAAATCCTCACATAGAATCCCATTTTTTACTTCTTCAATCATCTCTTCAAGACTCCAATCCTTTGGTTCTAGATAGGTAAAACCCATCCGTACTTGAGGTCTTACAGAACTGGATGATGCTCTACCATGACCATTAGGGAGCTCATCCATTCTTGAAGAGGTTTCTAAACTATGTAAATAATTTTTGAAAATCCCATCCTTAACGATAGTGGTTTTCTGAGAAGGAATTCCCTCGTCATCAACAAAATAACAACCAAATAACTCATATGGTAATTTGAATTCTTTACTTCGATTCATAGTTGGATTATCAATAATGTTAACTTCTTCCAAAGCGATTTTTTCACCTATTCTTCCTTCTAAGATACTTTCTTTATTTAAGATGTGATCAGCTTCACAAGCATGGCCAAAAGCCTCATGGATAAAGGTTCCTGTTAACTTAGGATCCATAATTATCGTAAATTTACCTCCAATTGGGGATTTTGCTTTCAATAGATCGACTGCTTGCTGAGCTGTCATTTTACTTAAATTTTTAGCCTTTTGAGTTTCTGTAATTTCATATCCGCCAATTCCAGCAACGGAATTGACTGATCTCTGGATAATGCCATTTTCTTGTGCGTAAACTAAACTAAACAATCTTAAAAATGATAAATCCTGGAAGATGTAACTATTTGAAGAATTTAAAAAAATACTCTGAGTATGTCCATCAAGGTATAGTGTGTGTGTATTTTTAACTTTTGATGAATAATTTGACGCTATTTTCTCATGTTCCTTAACAAGTTTTATTTTTTCTTCAATATCAATATCATCTAAATTCTTCTTACTAAAAATTTTAAAATTTTGAATCAAGGGTTCTCTTTCAGAAATCTTAAACTTATTTCTACTAAAAGATTCTGAAAGTCTAGCTAATTTAATCGATTGATGAAATCCATTTTTAATTGATTCTCTATTGAGATCTTTTAAAACACAAAATCCCCACCCACCATTAATAAAAGACCGGATTCCACACTCTGTAATCTCGTAAGAAGAGATTTCTTTGCTTCTTTGATCTGTAAAATCTAAATTTGTACCATGATTTACGGCAACTCTAATATCCCAATACTCAACTCTGTCCTTGGCTATTTGATTTAAAGTATTAATTAATTTTTCATCAATATCTTTTAAATCATTTGCAATTTCCATAAGAATTATTTTTTCAATATATTAAAAAAGATCTATTAACAACGAGTTTGTCCTAAAAAGATTGTAGAAAAATAGCTTAAATACCTTTGTTTTTTAATTAATCTTCTATATAATAAGGTAGATTTTGTTGAGAAGAGGTTTCAACTTTTTCTTTTTAGTGTTTTAATAGTATAAATTGCATCATTTAAAGAGCATAATTTAGAGAATTTATTAGAGTTTTTAAATAAGAAGGATTTGTTACATTTCCAACATTTTTTTGACTTAATAATTCTATTAGAATAATACCATTCTCCACAATTATAACACCGAAAAAAAAAGTATTTTCTCGCATCCTTCATCCTGTTAAAGAAGATTATAGGAATTTATAAAATATATATCAGCCATAAAATTTTCTGATTTCAATCTTAAAAATATTTTAAGATTAATATATCGAATAAAATAAGATATATTTTGGGAGGATTCATTAATTTAATTAAGATTAAATAAAAAAGAGCACTATTATGGATCAAAAATTTATTCATCCTTTAGAGACAAGGTATAGAACTGAAATGGCTAATATTTTTACAGAAGAAAAGAAATTAGAAAATTGGATGAAAGTAGAAGCCGCATTAGCTCAGACACATGCCAAATTAGGGAATATTCCTCTAGAAGCTGCTAATGAAATTGAAAAAAAAGCTAATTTACATTATGTAAAGTTAGAGAGAGTAAATGAGATTGATAAAAAAATTCATCATGATTTAATGGCGATGGTTAAAGCCTTATCAGAACAATGTGAAGGAGAATCTGGTAAATTTGTTCATCTTGGTGCAACTAGTTACGATATAGAAGATACAGCTACCGCTTTACAATTAAAAGAAGCGTTAAAATACCTAAATAATGCATTATTGGATTTGATAAAGATATTATTAGAGATTTCTGAAAAAAAGAAGAATTTAATCTGTATAGGAAGAACCCATGGTCAACATGCAATTCCTACCACATATGGTATGAGATTTGGTGTATGGGCATATGAAGTGAATAGGCACTTAGATCGGATCTCCGAGATTATGAGTCGAATATCTTTTGGAAAAATGTCTGGCGCGGTTGGGACAATGGCAAGTTTCGATGATAAAGGGATGGAAATTCAAAAAATTGTAATGGAAATACTTGATTTAAATCCAGTACTTATTGCTAATCAAGTCATACAAAGAGATAGGCACGCAGAAGTTATTTTTTTAACTGCTTTAATTGGCCAAACATTAAATAAAATCGCAAGAGAATTTAGGATACTTCAAAGAAATGAGATTTCTGAAATGTTTGAACCTTTTAAAAAAGATCAAGTGGGTAGCTCAACAATGCCTCATAAAAGAAATCCTCATAAATCAGAAAGAATTTGTAGTTTAGCGAGAATTTTAAAATCTAACGTTATTGTCGCATTAGATAATATAGTTCTTGAGGATGAAAGAGACATTACAAATTCTGCTTCTGAGAGAATAATATTTGCTGAAAATTTTATATTATTAGATTATATGATAAATCAATTAATTGAAAATCTAAAAGGAATTGAATTCAACGAAAAGAGAATTGAAGAGAATCTTAATCTTACGAGGGGTGCTTGTCTTACTGAAAAAGTAATGGTTGAGTTAGTTAAAAAAGGAATAGGAAGACAAGATGGTCATGAAATTCTAAGAAAAGCATCTATAAAAGCTCGAGAAGAAAATCTATACATGAAAGATATTCTAATAGAAAATAAGCAAATTAAAGAGAAATTTTCAAAAGAAGAATTGGCAATTATTTTTGATCCTCACAAATATATTGGTCAAGCTGTAGAACAAGTTGATAATTTAGTAAAAATTATGAAGACTAAATATAAATTTTAAAAAATGGTTGAAAATAATAATTTGTATAAAAAGCTGGGAGTATCTTCTAAAAAGGAAGAAGTTCATAAGGCTTTGGAATCTATAGATAAGGGGTTATTTCCAGGAGCATTTTGCAAAATTGTTGAAGATATAGCTGGAAGTCCAGATTACTGTTCTATATTTCATGAAGATGGAGCAGGAACAAAAGCAAGTCTTGCTTACATGTACTATAAAGAAACGGGAGATATTAATGTTTTTAAAGGAATAGTTCATGATGCCATGGTTATGAATATCGATGATATATTATGTGTAGGTGCTACAGGAGATCTTTTTTTATCCAATACAATAACTAGAAATGCTAATTTTATTTCTGGGAAAATTTTATCCACTATTATAAATGAATATGAATCTTATAGTAAAAAATTAAACACATATGGTTTAAAAATTACAACTTGTGGAGGTGAAACTGAAGATTTAGGAGACTTAGTCAAAACCTTATCAGTATTTGCATCTATTTTTACTCGAATGAAAAGAGAGGATGTTATTGATGCTAATCAAATAAAGTCATCAGATGTGATAATTGGATTAGCAAGTTTTGGAAAATCTTCTTATGAGGATGAATATAATAGTGGTATTGGTAGTAATGGATTAACCTTAGCAAGACATGGCATGCTTTCCCATGAATATCATAAAAAATATCCAGAATGCTATGATCAAAATCTTGATGAGAAATTTATTTTCTTTGGAAAATATAAATTAACAGATATGATTGATGAGTTAAATATGAACGTAGGTAAAGCATTACTATCACCTACAAGAACATATACCCCTATTATTGTAGATATTTTAAAAGAATACAGGCAAGAGATTCATGGAATTATCCATAATACTGGTGGGGGTCAAACTAAAATTCTTAAATTTGGAAAAGGCATAAAATATGTTAAAAATAATTTATTCAAAGTCCCTCATATTTTTAAATTAATTCAAAGATCCTCCAAAACTCAATGGAAAGAAATGTTTGGGGTTTTTAATATGGGGCACAGGATGGAATTGTTATGTGATGAATCAATAGCTTCCAACATAATAAACATTACAAAAAATTATGATATTGACTCTAAGATAATTGGATACTGTGAAAAATCTCCAATAAAGAGTAAAAATATATTGGAATTAAGATCAGAATTTGGATCTTATAGTTATAATTAGATAAAATCTTAAACTAAAGAGAAAATATCCTACAATCTTAAATTTATTAAATAACAAAATTTTTAATATTTTAAATTAATAATTTTTTATTCAAAGTATAATCGTTGTATTGTATGACAAAATTAGGAGAAAGTCCAAAAAGAAAGATTGCACTTGATAGGGTGCGATTTTTTGTGTATGAAATTTCATTAGTATTTATTTTTATATTTGTAGTTTTATTAATACCACTCTTTTTAGTTCCTTTAATAGTAGATGAAGGATCAATCCTTTATGGTATATTATTTTATTCATTAAGAGCTATATTTGTATTTATTGCAATACCAATTGTTTTAACTCTCTCGAATATAATCTTTGAATCTCAAGGAAGAAACATAATAATACAAGAAGATATTTCACCAGCAATTAGCCATTTAAAATTATATAAAATGTCCAAAAAAAATTATAAATATCAAATTCTTTATGGTGTCTTGATTTTTTTCTTTGTTTTTCTACCGCTCGATTTTTTTCCTTATTTATTTATACCTGGAATGCTTGAATATCAGGGTTTTTCGCTTGCAACTAAATCAACAGGTTCATATTTGTTAGCCGAGGATTATTTTATATTTCTTATTTCTGCAATTATAATTCAAATTTCAATATCTATAGCTGAAGAAACAATATCCAGAGGATTTTTAACTAATAGGGGCAGTTTATATTTTTTTAATATGTCAGCAGTGATGATATCAGCATTGTATTTTGGTTTGGGTCATTTTGCTTATTTTTTAGATCCCATTAGTAAAAATTATCCTTTTTGGTATCCATTTATAATGTTTTTACAAGCATTTATCGTGGGTATCGTTCTTTCTTTATTAGTATTAAGAAGAAAATGGCTAGTTCCCGCAATTATTGCTCACGCACTTAATAATATAGTTTCTGCACATAGTGTATGGAGTTTATTTCAAGGAAGTGATTTTATATTAATAACACTTTATCTATATATTCCCTTACTTATTATCGGTATTATTTTATTTATCTGGCAATTTTCACGAGTGAAGGAAAGTCTTTCAATCGGATTTAAAATGTTAAAACAATATTTTGAATTTGATGAAACAAGTGAACAAACCAGAGGAGATAAGATTTTTCGCGTTTTTTTCGATCTAGTTATAGGTTGTTTAATATTTATTTTAGGGATAATGATTTCTATTTAGAGGACGGCTTTCTCAATGAAGTTTGGGATTATATCTGATACACACATAACAAAAGATGATGATAAAACTAAAATTGATGCCTTGATTACTCAATTAAAAACAATTTTTAATGATGTTGATGAGATTATTCATTCTGGCGATGTATGTGAAGAAATCTTTTTAGATGAGATTAAAAGAATTGCTCCGGTAAGATGTGTAAAAGGAAACCTTGATAATATTAAAAACTTAAAAAAGTTTATCCAATTTTCGGTAGGACGTTACAACATTGGTGTAATTCATAAAATCCCTGAAAATTTAGAAGAATTCGTCAAAAGACATAGTTTACATATTTTAATTTTTGGACATACGCACCAACCTCTTATAAAGGGAACTAATTTCAATTTACTTCTTATAAATCCAGGTTCTCCTACAAAACCAAAAGCACCTCCAGAAAAACCAGGATTTATGAAACCAATACCAAGACCAAGTGTAATTACTCTAAACATTGATCAAAATGATATATTATCAACTTTTATTATTAACCTTAAAAAGTAGTTAATTATGAGACCTCATAAAGAATCTTGTAAATCACTTTTGTTTTGAAAATGAAAAGGAATTTTGTTTAAACTAATGCTAAAATGTTGGGAAATAACATGTTATAGATATTGAATAATTTTAAATATTAAATAACTCATATTATTCATACAACGAAATTTAAAGTAAGAGTATTAGAATAAAAACATATTTAAACTAATATTTTAATACTATTATTTGATATAATAATAAAATTACTTTTTTAGAGCGTGTGTAGATTTGGTAAGTAGACTTGAATTAGTGCTTAAAGAATTAAACGAAAATGGTAATTTTAGAGCTTCACTTTTTGCTACGTCTACTGGATTAGTTCTTGCATCCCAAAAAGAAGAAAATATAGATGAACGAGTAGTAGCTGCCATGGGTTCGTTACTAAGTGATTCTGCATATAAAGCCGCTGAGGAGTTAAAACTCTCTGATATTCAAAGTATGAAAATTAAATATAAAGAAGATTTTATAATGATGAGAAATATTGTCATGCCTGATAATAAAAATCAATTCCTTTTAGCAATTTTGGCAAAAGCCCCTGAAAGCGAAGATGTGGAGCGTTATTTTGATCAACTACTTGATTGGGCAGTTGATAACTCTCAAGCTGATTTGGAAAAACTTTCAAGTTTATAAATATAATTTTACGTCTTTTATTTCTTATATCATTCTATGAAAGTGGAGATATTAATTAACATAAATAAAATGACTGAGAAAGTTTAACTTTTAGTTCTTTAAATAAGGGAAGAATAAAAATTTATAAACTCATTACTCACTTGTTCTTCATAGCCCCAATAAAAGTGATCTGCACCATCAATAATTTTACTCAATTTTGGATTTAAGTAGAATTTGAAATTTTTTTCAAATTTTTCATAATTAGCAATTGTATCACAATTGCCTTGAATGAATAGTTTTGGTTTTTTTGATTGTGATAATTCCTTATATTTAGTTCCCATAAACTCCCACGGAAAAGATATTGAAGTATATCCAATAATTTTTTCTGAATAATTTATAGTAGAACAACCTACTGCCGCTCCAAATGAATAGCCACAAATAATGATCTTTTCATGATTTTTCTTGTTTATCAAAAAATCGATACACGCTTTTACATCACTTATTTCTCCTTGACCATCTGAATGTGTTCCAGTTGATCTCCCAACACCTCTAAAATTAAACCTTAAACAAGAAATATCATTATTAATTAGCTTATCAAAAATTCCAGATATAACATTATTATACATATTTCCACCATATTGAGGATGTGGATGACAAATTAAGACTACAGGATTTTGAATAGAAGATTTTGATCTAAAATATTCGCCTTCTAATTTTATATCATTATATCTAATAAATAATAATTCTTTTTCTACCATAATTTTATTTAATTTTTAAACTATAATAATAATACTATACAAGAATGTGCGAAATATGAGTTATAATAGGATAGTAATTGAACAAAAAATTAGGGAGTTTCTACAAGAAGATTGTAGATATATTGATGTTAGTTCTAAAATTATTCCTGAGAATGCAAAAGCTACAGCAAAGATATTCGCTAAAAGTGCTGGATATGTTTCAGGATTAAAAGAATTAAAAATATTATATGATATATTAAAAGTTTTCAGCTCTTCAAAAATAAAAGATGGAGAGGAAGTTAAAAATGGTGATATTATCATAGAATTAACAGGAAATGCAAGAGATATTTTACTAGGAGAGAGAACAGGATTAAATCTAATAACCCATATGAGTGCTATTACCACTACTTCAAGAAAATTTGTGAAAATAATTAAAGATTCTGGTAAAAAGGTTAAAATAGCTTGTACACGTAAAACTAACCCTGGAATCCGTATTTTTGAGAAAAGAGCTGCTGAACTCGGACTTGCAGATGTTCATAGATTCTCTCTCGATGATATGATTTTGCTAAAGGATACTCATTTAAGATATTATAAAGGAGATATTGTAAATCTATTAAATGATACTAAAAATAAAAGTAGCTTTACTAAAAAAATTGAGATCGAAATCGAAAATGTGGAAGATATTTTAATAGCTGCAAAGAATGGAGCCGATATTGTGATGTTAGATAATATGACTCCAGATCAGGTTGAAGATGCAATTAATTTATTAAAAAAGAATAATCTTAGAGATAAAGTTATTGTTGAAGTTTCTGGAGGGATAACTCAGGAAAATATTGTAGACTATTTACTATCGGAACCTGATATAATAAGTTCAAGTTTATTAACTCAATTTCCTTCTGAACGAGTTGATTTTTCGCTACGTTTTGATTAATTAAAATTTAATCTATAACAATTTCACGAATTGAACAAACAACATCTTTTATTTTGGTTAATTCTTTATAAAGATCCTTGATTGTTCCAAATTCACCTACTAAGAGAAGCAATTCAATTTTTTTTTCTGCAATTCGCCAGTCAGTTACTGTTTTGATAATTTGGTGATATCGAGAATATACTTCTGTTATTTGGTCAATAACTATTTCTTTAAAAGGATAAACCAAATTAATACTCATTATTTTATATCCTTGTAGGTTTTCAAATTTTTCATAATTTTCAATAAAACTTACTATAGAATCCCTTAAAGCTTCACTTTTAGAATTAAATCCACTAAGATTTCGAACTTTTTCAAATCGCTCTAATAAATCATCACTGATTTGTAAAGATATTATTGGCATTTTAAATCTCAAAAATTCAATTTTTTTATTAATTCCATCTAATTATAAAAACTTGCTTATAAAATTAATACTTTGATTTAATGATTTCGCAGAAGATAATTCAATAATTAATGGTCCTTCATAATTGAATTTATTAATAATATGAAAAATTTCTTTGAAATCAATCTTTCCATTACCTAAAGGTGGGTGTGTATCCGATTCTTTACTTAAATTATCAACAATATGAATATTTTTTATAATACTATGAAATTTTGACCATAATTGTTCTACATTTCCCTCACACATATAGAAATGACTTGTATCATAAGTAAGAAAAAGATCCTTATGATTAATAAAACCTAATACTTCCTCAATATTTTTATTATCTGTCATTATTTTGGCTTGTTGAGGCATATTTTCTAAACAAATAATTAGATTCTGCTTTTTTGTAAAATCTAATAATTTATAAATAGCTCGTTTAAGTTGTTCTTTATTAAATGCTCTAATTGATTCTAACATAAAATTGGCTAAACCTGGATGGATTGTTAGTATTTTAGCACCAATTTTATGACAGAGTATTATTGTGTCTATACATGATTCTATTGAAGCCTCACTAATACGATTATTATGAGAGCATAAATTTACATCAATAAAAGGAGCATGAACTTGATAATTTAAAGAATAAGATTCCAATAATTCAATAAATTTCTGTTGGTACTCATTTTTGAATAATTCTGGAGGTTCTATTACTAATTCTACTATATTTATCCCCTTTTCTTCGGCAAAATCAAGACATTCTGTAAAAGATTCAAGTTGTAAGTCTGCAAGGGCTTTAAAACTATTTTTAAGACCAAGTTCAACAAGATGTCCTAAAGTGCTAATACCTAATTGCATAATTTTCACCCTATATTAATTTTTTATTTACAATTTTTTCTGTTTACTTCGCGGATAGCTCGCAAAAAGACTTTCAAAAAGCTTTTTAAATCTTTCAAGATGTCCATTAGGAATTATTATTGGATCTCCCAATTGTAGGGCTCCCCAATACATTTTGGCAAGTTTCTCAACTAGTTCAGCAAATTTAATTGCATGGTCTAATGATTTTCCGCAGACAATAACCCCATGATTTGCCAAAAGCGCAGCATTTTTGATACCTAAGGCATTAAGGGCAACTTCCCCAATCTCTCCTGAGTGGGCTTCTCCAAATTCAGACACTTCAATGGATCCACCTAAAAAAATGTACATCTCTTCCATAATAACTGGAATGCTTTTTCTTACAATTGATAGTGTTGTTGCGAAAGGTGAGTGAGTATGGATTACTGATTGAACCTTTGGTCTTGATTTATAGATTGCTATATGCATTTTTGCTTCAGTTGAAGGCAATTTTCCTGCGCTTAAAGGATTTCCATTAAAATCTAAATGTACAATTTCATCTTTTTTAAGAGTATCATACTGATTAAATGAAGGTGTTATAAATAATTCTTCTTTCTTACCATTTCTCACACTTACATTACCTTCTCCTGCTTCTACTAATCCCTTTGCAAAAATTGCTTTTGCTCCTTTGACAACTTCCGTCCGAAGTTGATCATCTTTATTTATTACCATATTTAGTATAATTAAAATTCAATTAAAAAGGTATTTTGAAAATTATTGTTCTTCACATTTGAATACTTACTTTGCGTTTTTTGTTTACATTAATTCAGTTTGGTCTTTTTTTTTATATGTATGCAGGTTTATATTAAATTTGTTAATTAAAATTTGAATCTATTATCTTTTTTTTGATAAATAATGAATCGGCTTATCTTGCATTGTGATCTTGATTGTTTTTTCGCAGCAGTGGAAATGAGAGATAATCCACAATATAAAGGAAAGCCTGTTATTATAGGGGCAGATCCAAAAGAAGGAAAGGGGAGGGGAGTAATTTCAACGTGTAATTATGAAGCTAGGAAATATGGTTTACATTCAGCAATGCCTATATCTCAAGCTTATAAAAGATGTCCTCATGGGTTTTATTTAAAACCAGATGTTAAAAAATATGCAAAAGTATCTAAGGAAGTGATGGAAATTCTTAAGACTTATAGCAATGAATTCCAGATAATAGGGATTGATGAAGCATACTTAGACTTAACAAGGATTACAAATGATTATAACCAAGCAGAAAAGATTGCAAAAGAAATTCAAAGAGAAATCTTTGAAAAGATGGGAGTTACTATTTCAATAGGCATTTCACATACTAAATCGTTGGCTAAAATTGCTTCTGATGAAAATAAACCAAATGGTATCACTCTGGTAAAACCTGAGAACATCAATAGTTTTTTAAAAGATATGGATATTACTCGCATACCGGGTATTGGTAAAAAATCAAAAGTATATTTCTATAAAAAAGGGATAAAAAAAATTGGAGATATCCTCAATACACCATTAAATAAGATGATCGAGCTATTTGGAAAACATGGGAAATGGATATGGAAAATTGTAAATGGATTAGATAATCGTAAAGTAAAAGAATTTCATGAAGAGAGGAAATCCATTAGCGCAGAAAGAACTTTTTATTCGGATACTGATAATTTTAATGAAATTCTCACACGACTTGAGGAAATTAATAAAAGAATACATAACTCAGTTTTAAAAAATCATATTTCTTATAAAACTATAACTCTAAAGATTAGATTTGAAGGGTATCAAACCTTTACTCGGTCAAAAACTCTTGGATATCATATTAAAAATTCAAATATGGTAATGAAGATAATTTTAGATTTATTTAACGAGTTTTCTAATAATAAAAAAAAAGTGAGACTTGTAGGTATTAAATTATCCAATTTTGAAAGGAATCAAAAAGTTAGACAAACAAATCTCTTAAATTATGCTTATGTTTAAACTATTTATTTTTGATTAAATAAAACTAAGATTTTGATTTTTAAGAAGGTCTGTTATTTTTTTATGAACGATTCCATTAGAAGCTATAATACCTGGGGCTGTCCAAATACATTTTCTTTTGTTAAATTTTAAGTTTTCGCCATTTAAATCTGTCACATTACCCCCACTTTCTTTAACTATTAAATCTCCCGGTAAAAAATCCCATGAGAATGATTGATCAGGTTTAAGAGGCTTTAGATAAAGATCTGCACTTCCATCAGCAACCATACAAAATTTTTTCATGCTATCAAGCTGTATTAAGTTTTTTATCCCAACACTTGCAGCAAAATATTTAACCCAAGGTTTATCATAATGTAAGGAATGGCAAAGTCTTAAGTTTTTTATATTGGTTTCTTGGCTAACTCTAATTTTAATAAAATCTCCGTTGTTATATATAACGTGAGCTCCTTGATTCTCTTCAGCACAAAAAATAGCTAATGGAGCATTATTGTAATTTGGAATTCCAATAGCAGAAACTTTAGGAATCTGATTTATCATAAGCCCAACTCCCACTGCATAGGGTAACCCTTCTTGATATCCAATTGTCCCATCAATAGGATCTATAGTCCATTGGCGCTCTGAAGTGGAACCTCGAAAACCAATATTTTCTTTTATGTTATCTAAATCAATTAAATTTAAATCACTGAAACATTTATTTATCAAATTTTCTGCTTGATCATCGATTAAATCAACACTCTCCTCTTCTGCAATTATTTCATCATCAGGAAAATAATCTTTCAACATAGAAATTATATAATTTTGAGAAGCAAAATCAGCTAAGGTAACAGGTGATTGATCACTCTTTATAAAAGATTTAAAACCTTTTTTTCTAAACCATTCTGTAATTAGTGTAGCTTTTTGGACTAATTCAATGCTAATTTTTAACTCTTTATTAAATCTCAATTTTATTATCTTTTTTTTTATAAAAATAATTTAAATAATGAAAAATTCAAGAAAGAGATATATTCTTTTCTATTGAATTTTAAAATGTTTCTTGATTTTTAAATGAATTATTTTATTGAATTATTGATTTTATTTCCAATTTATAATTTTCTAATGATATTGAACTTAGACTAGTAGAATCCCTTTGATCAGACTTTTTAATTAATTCTGATTCATAATTATATTCATTTAATAACCATAATAATTTGTGTAATTCAATTTTTTTCTTAAATTCTTTATCGATTTTATAATGTTTTGAATAAGCATCATTAAAAGTATTATAAAATAAAGGAATGTTTAGGGGTTTTAAAATGAAGTAATCTATTTTAATAAAATCCTGTGCTCTGCTACCTATACACCATTTATCAAAATCAACAATCCCATTAATCTTAATTACACCTAAATCTTCTTTAACAATAATGTTCTGACTTTGAAAATTATTATGTAAAAGAACATAATCAGTTTCATTATCAATTAATGCTTTATTATTTCTATAATAATTCAAGATTTCTTTATCTAAATCAAGATTATTTTTCTTCGCTTCCTGTAAATCATTTTCTAATTTAATTTCAAAATACTCTGAATATAGTGTTTTTTTATTATTTCCAATATCATTAATATGTGGGAAAAAAGAATCAAATTGGATTTCATGAAGAGTTCCTAAATATTCGCCTAAATCCCCAAATAAGTTTTCAAATTTTTTAATCTGTAAGTTTTTCCCTTCAGTAATATATTGATTTATAACTTGAAATAAAGGTTTTCCTCTAATATATTCCTGTGCTGAAAAAATGGAAGGAACCAATTCCTTAGTTTCATCATAATAGATTATGTTACAGACTGGAATTATTGGAGGCCTCTCTTTACTGAAGATATATTTCCCCTTTTTTTTTAAAATAATCTCCTTTACTTTTTGCTGTAAATTGAGATCATTAGGATTTAAACTTTTATCTAGAAATGGATATAATAATTTTTCTTTAATTAAATTATCAATTTGGAGAGTTTTTTCCGCCTGAAATTTAAAAACAATCTGACTGTTTTCAAATCTTACTCTATAGATAGTATTAGTATCAACAATATAAGGTCCTTTAATTTTTTTTACTTTACCTTGACTTACTAATTCATCAACCTGTGAGAAAGTTTTTATGATTTCGCTAAATTGGTAAATATCTTTTTTTCCTATATAATATAATTGATAAATTTGTTTAAGATTGAGTAAATAATTTACTGTAGCCTCAATTCTCTCTTTAATTATTGAGTCAATTTGGTCATTTAATTCTTTTGTGATATAAGTTATATTATTGTTAGTTTTTGATATTAATTCTTTATATAAATATAAAAAAGCATATTTCAAACCAAGAGTTTCTTTATTTTCATTATCTTTGAAATTATAAATTTTAATTCTTATATCATTAATTTGATCTTGCAATTGAAGAAGTTCTAAAATGTTATCTTCCACAGCAAAATTATACAATTTTGAACACATATTAACTAAATTACTAATATTTGACACAATTCCACTATATTTTCTCTGGGTTATTGGAATAAGTTGAAAGAAAGCTTGAGCATTTTCTTCCATTCCACAAAAAACAGAAAAGTTTTCATTTAAAAGTTGGATATATGATTTACAATTTTTAATATTATAAAAAGAATCATCAATTCCTTTCAAATTAGTAAATTGTATTAAAGAATTTAGCAAATTAGGATCTATCTCATTTCTGGAAAACTGAAGAGGATTATTAAGTAAATAAATATAATTATGAGGATTAATTGAACCTAAAATATTTTCAAAATAAGATTTTAATGCATCTGTTGACATTTTTTCTGAAATAGGAGGGGAAATCAAATAATTAAGGTCTATAAATCTTTTTCCTAAATTATCAATTTGATCTATAATTTCATCGATATGATTACCATAAATCCCTATTAGTATAGGTATTTTATGTTCTGTGATTTCAAATGCAAGATTAATAAGTTTCGATTTTTCTATAGTAGAAAATAGATTATTATCACCTTTACGACCAAAAAGAAGAAGAGAATTTGCTTCATTTGTAAGAATATGACGCATTAGAAAAGCATTTAAATTTTCAATGATTTGAAAGGTGCTATCGTAAAATATTAGGGCATTACATATAACACCATTTATTTGAGGCATAGTAATCTCCTCTTCAATAGTATCAAAGCAAAACTGAATTTCTATAGCATTTTATGGATAATAATCTTTTTGAGTTAATATGATCTTTGAATATTAATTTGATTGATATTAGTTGTAATAATTAATGACTTTTCAGGTTCAAATGTATTTTACAAATTTTTTAAGAGGGGATTAAAATTTTTTGTACAATTGAAGGGAAAAAGATCCCGCTAGTAAGCACGGGTACTTCTCCTTTTATTGGTGCTGATCAATTTGGAGCAAAAGGATTAAAATGGTGTGAAAAATTTTTGAATCATCCAAAAGCGATCTTGGAGATTCTAGAAACAAGTTATCAAGCTGGAGCTCGAGGTGTTGAAGTGATACCAATTGGTAAAATAATAGATGCTGCTAAGATAATGGTGGAAACTCATAATGATTATATTATTACGGGTTCAACTTATCCAGGAATAGATTCAAGAATTGAATCTTTAATAGGAATAGGGGCAAAATTAATTTATGTTCACGGAATGATTTCGGATGAGAGAAATAGTAAGTTAGTTAGGCTTTTAGATGAAATTTCTAGTCGCGGAATAATTCCTGGAATTGCTACTCATGATCCAATAGTAACTATTAGTTATATTATTGAGAAAAATCTAAATGTTAAAGCTTTTCTAATTCCATTTAATGCTAATGGAATATATATGGAAAATGCTAAAAAACTCGAGGAAATTGTAGATAGTACGAAGAAATACGATTTCATTGCTATGAAGTCTTTAGCTGCTGGGATTATTAATCCTGAAACTGCCTTTAATTATATTTCTAAGCATAACATATCTGCAGTAGCAATTGGTATGGTAACTAACCTTCAAGCAGAAGAATCAACAAAAATTGCATTGAAATATCTAAGTAGTAAAATATTAATTTAAAAAGAATATTTTAGATTTTTTTAGATTCTTTAAATATTTCGAATATTTCCTTTTCATAATCTATGGTATCTTCAGGTAATAAATTAGGGTTTTTAATGAGCTTTGATAGATAATATATCTTTGCTCCTCGTTCAAGATATTTTAAAACCGTATAAGCTCCATCTAAGTGAGATCCGCAACATAGATTTCCATGATTTGCCAGTAAGACAGCATTTCTTTCTTCTAATGCATCTAAAACACCTTCTGCTAATTCTCCACTACCTGCTTCTCCATATTTAGCACATAACACTTCACCACCAATATATGGGACAAATTCTTCAAAAATGGGGGGAATAGCTAGATTAAGTGTACTAAGAATGGTAGAATAAATGCTATGTGCATGAATAATGGCATTTACATCTTTTCTATTTTTGTAAATGTTTAAATGCATTTTTCTTTCAACAGAAGGATTCCTTTTACCTTCGAGTACTTTACCATCCATGTCAATACTGAGAATATCTTCGGGTGTCATTTCATCATATCGAACATTACTGGGTGTTATTAATAAAAATTCTTTTTCTTCAACCTTTAATCTTACACTAACATTTCCAGCGGAACCGATCACATGTCCTTCTTGTAATAATTGTTTACATAACTTAACAATTTCACTTTTAAAATTATAAATCTCATCGTCTAAAAGAAGAGTTTTTGTTTCTCCTTCTTTAAGAACTTCTGGATTCATTACGTATCGAGGTTTTTTTCCATTTAGCCAAGTTTTAATATCTATAAGTATAATTTCTGACTGTCTCTTAATCATTTCTTCTGTATTTCCACCTATATGAGGCGTAATTATGGTGTTTTGTAATTTGATAAATTCATTATCTTCATCTATAGGTTCAAGAGGAAATACATCCAGTGCAGCACCTGCTATTTCATTTTTTTCTAAAGCATTTTTTAATTCATCATAATCAACAAGACTTCCTTTAGACGTGTTAATTAAAAAAGCGCTTTTTTTCATCATTCTAATTCTTTCTTTATTGATTAGCTTATCATTTTCATCAGTTGCCACAGCATGGATAGTGATAAAATCTGAATTCCTCATAAGATAATCAATCTGAACAAGTTCCCCATAATTTTCTGCAATTTCAACGTTGATATACGGATCATAAATGAGAAATTTAACTTCAAAAGGTGTAAGTTTATTCACAACTCTTCTTCCAATTTGCCCTAAACCTATTATTCCGATTGTTTTTCCTTTTAGTTCAATACCTTGAAATTGGTTAAAATATTCAACATAATCTTCAAAATCAACAATTTCAAATTCTTCAGAATGGATAATTCTATCTACCTTATGCATTTTTCGAGCTAGCATTAACATTAATCCTATTGTTAATTCTGCTACAGCATCAACATTTCTAAGCGGAGTATAGAGAACAGGAATACCCTTCTTAGTAGCAGCTTTTAAATTGACATTAAATGGATCTCCTCGACAAGATACTAAAAGTTTAAGATCAGTTTGTTCGAAAAGGTCTTCTTTTTTTAAATCATCTGCCTCAGTAATAAAAATGTCATAATTCTTAAGTTTTTCTACAAGCTCCTTTACATCAAAATATATTATCCCCGTTTCTCTCCAAGGTTCATAGGTTATTTCCATTAGCTTTTTTAATTCATTCAAACTTTCCTCTGAAATGTTGGCTGTTATTAATACTTTCATTATATTTATCCTCTTTAAATAAGTTGATTTTTGATTTTAAAAATTAATAGAAAGATAAATGATATATGAAAAAATCCAATTAAAACATTAAACTTCGAAGTTTCATCAAACTTCTCATATTTCCTTCTATAATTTTAATTTTCCCATCAGAATAGGCTTTAACTGCTCCCAATTCTTTATTAAACAAATCTATTATTACCTGTTCTGCTGAAAATTCTATTTTAACGGTAGCTGACTCATCTCCAGTGTGATCTTTGATTTTAATTCCCTGATTTTTATTTATTAAAAGCAAAGCTCTTCTATCCGTATCCAGAAACGTTATTTGAATAGACTCATCATATTTAGCTAATTTATTTCTTATCTTTTCATTATCATTATATCGATTCTTTATTTCTTCTAAACATTCCTCTATATTTTTAAATTCTGTCACTTTTTTCACATTTTCATTTACAAGATTTAAATTAATATAAAAAACGTTTTATTATGTATATAGAGTTAATAGAATCTAATAAACAGTCCCTATAACGACTTTAAAAACAATTTTATTAATAGAAAAAAATTTTGAAGGATAAAAATAATTTTAAATTAATCTAAATTCCTATACAATTAGAAGAATTAACTAATATTTTGAATAATTAATAGTGAACTTGAGAAAGATTGAGGATTAACGATTTCTTTTTTGAATTTTCAAATGAAGGACGATTCAAAGTTTTCAAAAGTCTATTTAAAGAAAATAAAAGACACAATGAACTTGAGAAAGAATTACAGATTCGAGGATCAGAAATATCTCGCCATTTAAAAAGACTTATAAAAAAAAATTTAGTTAAAAAGACAATTGAAAATGAATATGCAATTACAAATATTGGAAAAATATTTCTACAAATATTAGATATTTTTGAAGTGTCTCTTAATTATGAGAATTATTTCAATAGCCACAATATCAATGACCTACCACTACATCTTATCTTACAATTAGGAAATTTAAAATCTATAAAAATTAATAGTGGAACAATGCAAAATATAGAATTATGGTCAGATCTAATTAACAAATCAGAAAGGATTATTCTAGCTATCTCAAATCAATTCCAAGAATCCATTTTACCCGCAGTAGAAAGAAAAATTAATAATATATCAATTGAAATAAGAGCTCTTGTAGATAAAAGTGTGTTAAAGTCAAAAGGTTATAAAAAATTAAAAGATCGTCATGCTTTTTATCAAAAGTTAAACATTTCAGAGAATATTCGAATGTTAAAACAGGTAGATTTCTCTCTTTTAGTAACTGATAAAGGAGCAATACTTTTTCTAGCTAGGGAAGGGAAAGTGGATTATAGTGAATGTTTATTTGATGTTAGTGAGTTTTTTATAAAATGGACAGAGGAATTATTTAATTGGTATTGGAAACAAGGAGTTACTATAGAATCTATTATAAAAGTTTGAATTTAGCTAATGATTTGAATTTGAATCTTTAGAGTTTACTTATATGCTTTTTTAGATTTTGCCATTCATTGTAGACTTTGTTATATTCATTTGAGATTTTTTTATCAACAAAAAGCTCTTCAAATTCTATTAAATCATCAATCATCTTTTTATAATTTGGATATTTATTTAATCCAACTAATGTATTCATTGCACATCCAAGAAAAGCTGAATCTTTGAACTGAGGAATAAATATATTCTGATCAAGAATATTTGTCATAATTTTACAGAACTCGTTAGATTTTGCCATTCCCCCAGCAGAAAAAGTTTTAACTTCAGATTGAGTATATTTTTTAAGTTCTATGAAGTTTTCATTAATACCAAAACCGATATTTTCAATGACACTTCTAAGAAAATTCCCAAATTTTGGAAGAGTCTCTGTTATTAGAGTTGGTGGTGGAAAGATGAATACACCTCTTTTTAGGGAAGTTTGATCTTTAATATTCATCAGTTCTGGTCCTAAAAAAGCAAAAGTAGAATCTGAACCAGGTTTTACTTCTTTTATTAAATCTTCGATAAGTTTATTTTTATCTTTTCCTTCATCTAATAAAAAATAATCCTTTAACCAATCATATACAATTCCAGTATTTCCCGAGTTCCCTTCAATTAACCATTTTCCTTTAATAGAATGAAATGTTGTCCAAAAATTACAATTTGGGTCTAAAATAGGTTTACTCACAACTAAATGAATAGGAGCAGTAGATCCCAAACTGATACCAATATCACCATCGTTAACAACTCCCATTCCTATTAATGTTGCCTGCGTATCACCTCCAGATTTTATTACGGGAATAGATTTTTGATTAAATTTAAAATATGTAATTAATTCAGGTATCAATTCTCCTGCTATCGTACCTGAATCTATAAATTCAGGGAATAAATCAGGATTGAAATCAAAAGCTTCAATGATATCCATACTCCAATTTCCCTTTTTAATATCAAGCATTTGAGATTCACCTGCAGATGATAAATCAGTGTAAAATTCACCTGTTAGTTTATAAATGATCCAATCGTCTAGCATTAAAACCTTGGCAATTTTATGATATTGGTGCTCCTGTTCTTCTTTAAACCATAATAGACGTGAGAGGCAAAATAAAATAGAAGGGCTATGGCCCGTAATCTGAAATAATTCTTCTTCTGAAAACTTATCTTCAATCAAATAGGCACTATCAATACCGCGAACATCAGTATTTGGACCACCATATATTATCTCTCCCTGATTATCAAGGAACACTACTGCCATTCGTTGAGCACAAGAAGAAATTCCAATAATATTTATTCTCTTATTTTTATATTTCTCATTCAATATCTCATAAATACATTTTTTTAACTTGTTCCACATATCATTCATATCAAATCTTTTCGCAAACCCATCGATATCTTCATTGATAATTGTTAAATTTTGACTTATAGTAGAGCCTAATTTTAAATCATCTGACACTAAACCAACTTTAATTTTATTTGATGATATATCAATTACTAAAATTTTATTTTCAGAATTGGGCATGATGGAATCATTAATCTTACGTTTGAATCCTTTTATAAAAGTAATATCTAGTCCATTTTAAATAAATTAGTTTTTATTATAAAAAGGAATCTAAAAATTTCTTTATATTTAAGAAGAAGATTGAATTTTTTAACTAAGGTATTTTCTAATTACATCTCCACGAGGTTCTTTTTCTTCAAATAGAATAGCTTGAAATGAATATATTTTAGTATTCTTTTCTCTCCATGAATTACTATCCAACCAAGCTTTTGAACAAGTTTGGGAAAGAAATGTTTCTACGTCCCAATTTCGACCGTGATCTACAGGGACTTGTGGTAAAAGCAATCCACGCCTCATTCCTTTCTCTACAATCAATCCATCTCTACCAATAACAATTTTATCAATATATTCTTTTGGATCATTAACTTCTAATAATTTGGGAGGTGTCAAAATTGATAGTTCAATTATAATATTATCCATTTCATCGATTGATACAGAAGGAAATCGTGGGTCTTCAGTTGCAGAACTTATTGATGCTTTATGAATAACATCATATAGAGCGTAAGTTGCTTCAATATAGCCTATGCAACCTCTTAGAGGATTTCCGCTGACATTATATTTATTTAATGTAACAAAAGCTCCATATTTATTTGAAAATTTTTCTTTTATTAAATCTGGAATTGGAATAGGTCTATTATTTTTTAAAAAGAATTCAATATTATCCCGAGTAAATTTAATTAACATTTTGCCTTCTTCTAAGCTAAATTTATTATTATCAGACATTTTTTTATCCTCAAAATCATAAAACTTATGTATAATTATGCCGATTTTACATTTATATTTTATAACATTCGTCTAATAATTTTTCCATTTGGAATAGAATTATCAATATTGACTTCAATTCCTCGTAAAAATACTTTCCAAATATAAACACTTGTACTATATTTTTCAAAAGGAGAAAATTTTGCTTTAGTTTTAAAACTTTGAGGATTAATGTTATAATTTGGTCCTTTATCAAGAATTAATAAGTCAGCATCATATCCTTCTCTAATAAAACCTTTCTTATTCAAATTAAAAATTTTTGCGGGATTTTCTGATGCTATTCGAACAAAACTTTCTAGTGAAAATTCAAAATTAAATACTTTATGAAGTAATACTAATGGATATGTTTCAAAACCTGGAAATCCAGAGGGAGTTTTATCAAATTCAATGGATTTTTCTTCTAATGTATGGGGTGCGTGATCAGTTCCTATTAATTTTATTGTTCCTTTTTTCAATTCATCTAAAAGAAATTTGGAATGTTCTTCTTTTCTTAAGGGAGGTAACACTTTTCCAAAATTATCATTATTTAATAGAATTTTATTTGACAAGATTAAATGATGTGGAGTAACTTCAAATGTTATTTTAAGATTTTTATTCCTTGTTAATATCTTTTGTATTGTTGAAAAACTTTCAATACAACTTATATGGCAAAAATGAATTATTGGATAATTTTTCGGATCTAAATGAAAAGTGGTAATATATTCTAAATAATTATGAATAACAAACCGTACGTATTGTTCCTCTGCTTTAACAGGATTTAATCGATCGTGATATTCTAAAACAGTGTATATATTTTGATGAAATTCTTGTTTAATTTGTTCTTTTTCTTCTAATGATAAAGGAGATGATGCATGTATAAATATTGGAATTTGGAATGATGATGAAATATTAAAGAGTTTGTGTAGATTTTCTGGATTACTCCAATCTATTTCGCTTAGAGATTCGATTGAATAAATTTTAAATCCAATTACACCTAAATCAATAATTTTTTTTATTTCATTATCATCGATACCTTTCGGAACACCTGCTATAAATCCAACATCTATATAAATATTATTTTTTGCTTTTTCCATCCATACTTTGATTTGATTTGAAGTAATTGCTGGGGGTTTTGTATTTGGCATATTAAATACCGTTGTGATCCCTGAAAATGCAGCTGCTTTGGTTGAAGTTAGAAATGTTTCCTTTTCGCTTTGATCCATATCTCGTAAATGAGAATGAATATCAATTATTCCTGGTAAAATTAGTTTATTTTCACAATCAATTACCCTGTCATTACTATTTTTTTTAACCAATTTTTTAAATTGTTTTTCTTTAAGGTTAAATTCAATTTTGTGTATAACTCCCTTAATTATAAGGATGTTTCCTCTGCGTATTAGACCTTCAGAATAAATTTTAGCGTTTTTTAAGATCATTCTTATTTTTATGTGGTTATTGTTTATCCTTTCGAAAATTTATAAATAAAATTTTATCTTCGATAGATTTAATTTTTGAAAGTAATAAAATATTAATAGTTTGCAATTGGATAAACGAGTTTAATATTTCTGAATTCTCTTTTGATAATTTGTAAGTTGGAAGGATGAAAAAATCATTTTCATTGATTTCATCAAGATGCTTATTTAAAATTGGTGAATCTAATCCTTTATTATATTCACCGTAGTCATCGACCATAAGATAATTATTACCGTCAGATATTGAGCCATAATATTCAATAAAGCGAATATAGTTAGAAAATTTTCTAATAAAAATTCCAGGAGTTGATTTTATCCAAGAAACATAATTATTACTAATCCTTTCTTTCGCTCTAAATAAAGCTTTTTCTAAAAGTAATGCTTGGGATCTTTCATCAGGACCTAAATACTGTAATCTTTTTCCTTCAAATTTTATTAAAATACACTCCTTTTGAAAAAATAAATAGAAATTATTTTCATTTCTTAGAGAATAAGATAAAAAGAATGTTTCTCTTATACAAGAACACAACTCATAAATTTTTTCAGGAGTTAGACCATCATCAATAATTTCTTTACTATATTTTATTATTTTTTCAATAAGTAGTAAGAAATTTACCAATCTAATCAAATGATCTATTAATAAAAATTATAATCTAAAACTTACCTAATTTTTTCATAAAATCAGCAGCTGCCTTTCCACCAGGGAATCCAGGCATTCCTGGTATTCCTTTGCCTTTTTTTTGCATTTGAAGAAATCTCTTCATGAATTTTTTCATTTGTTGGAATTGATCTAACATTTTATTTATTATTGAGTAATCAGTTCCACTCCCTATTGCAATACGTCTTTTTCGAGTTTTTTTAATGATTTTTGGAGTCTCTTTTTCTTCTTGAGTCATAGAATTAAGAACAACTTCCCATTTTGCTAGATTTGCTTCAGCATCTTCTTTTAAAGCATCTGGGATATTCCCACCTCCCATCATTGATAAAATTTGTCTAAATCTACCTACTTTTTTTATACTTTTTAATTGTAAGTAAAGATCCTCTAAGGTGAACTTTCCATGAACCATTCTTTTTATCATTTCTGGTTCAAAATCTACCTCAGCTTCTTGTACTTTTTGAACTAATGATTCTATATCTGGAATACCAAGCAATGTTCCTACAAATTTTGATGGTTCGAATTCTTCAAAATTATCTATTTTTTCACCCGTACCAATGAATCTAATCCCCACATTTGCAGCGCTACAAGCGGATAAAGCACCACCACCTTTAGCAGTTCCATCTAATTTAGTAACTATAATTGAACCTAAATTGGTTGTCTGAGCAAAAGCTTCAGCTTGATTGAATGCTTGTTGACCTAGAGTTCCATCAATTACCAGAATTATTTCATTTGGTTTTAGTTTTTGTTCAAGAATTGCCATTTCTTTCATCAATTCTTTTTCTTCTTTGTGTCTACCGGCAGTATCTGCTATAATAATATCATTTCCATCATTTATCGCTTTTTTTGTTTCTTGAATTGCAATCTTTATTGCGTTTTTTTCATTTGGATTTCCATAATACTGTACACCCACCTGTTCTGATAATTGTGCTAATTGTTCATAAGCTCCTGGGCGCCAAGTATCAGTTGTTAAAGTTGCGACTTTGTAACCTTTGTTCTTATAATTTTTTGCTAATTTCGCAACAGTGGTAGTCTTTCCGGAACCTTGAATTCCTACAAGAAGAATTACATTCTTTTTTCCTGGTTTTATTCGTATAGGGGTAGGTTTTCCTCCTAAAAGCTTTATTAATTCGTCATGAACTAATTTAATTACAAAATCTTTCCTTCTTGCTTTCTGAAGTTTTGTGTTCATTGCCTCTTTTCTGATATTTTCAGTCATTTCAAATACAAATTCCACACGTACATCTGCTTGAAGTAAGGCACGTTGCAATTCTTGAATAAGAGCATTAATAGCATCCTTATCTACTAAAGGAAGGCGTCTAATCTTCCTAATTGCTGTGTCTAATGATCTACCTAATTTTTCTAAAACCATTATTTCCTAGCTTTAATCTTTTATAGGTAATTGAATTAGTTCTTAAAAAATAATATTTTTTTTTTAATAAATATAATATATCATAAAAAATAAAAAATATTTGGATAAAAATATACAAACTAAGGTGTAAAAGAAATTGTCTATTAGAAGAACAGAGATACAGAAACTTAAAAGTGGACAATACATAATGGTTGAAGGAGAAGCTTGTATTATCAAATCAACAGAAAGAAGTAAATCAGGGAAGCATGGTCATGCGAAAGTAAGAGTTGTATGCGTTGGAGTGTTTGATAATAATAAAAGATCTTTAACATTTCCATCTGGTTCGATGGTTGAAATTCCTGAAATTGTCAAGGGCAATGCACAGATTAATTTCATAGAGGAAAATTCAATCAATATTATGGATTTGGAATCTTATGAATCACTAGACGTGAGTTGGCCTCAAGATGAGCAACTAAAAAAAAAACTAAAAGAACTTCAAGCAAATCCGAAACTTCTTTCAACAGCTCAGGTAGAATTTTGGCAACTAGCTGGTCGGATGTTAATAAACAGAGTATTTACAACTTAAAGAAAAAATAATAATTTTATTTTTCAATTATTTTTTAAAAAATATTTAAGGATCATGAATAAAAAGCCCATAGCTTTAGCTTGTAGATTGGATTCAGAAAAAGCAATCAAATTAGCTAAGAGAATATTTGAGTTTTTAGTTCAAAAGGGGGAGGTAGTTTATTTAGAAACACGAATTGCGCCAAAAATTTTTCCACATAATGGAATGGACTTAAATGAAATGACAGCTGATAATATTAAGTTTATCATAGTTATTGGTGGAGATGGTTCAATATTAAGAGTTGCAGGAGGATTATCTCAACAGAATCCTCCACCCATTTTAGGTGTTAATGTGGGTTCTATAGGATTTTTAGATGAATCTAATAAAAGGAATATTTTTCAAGATTTAATACGGGCTTTAAATGATGAATATAAAATACAAGCAAGTTCTAAAATAACAGCTTATATTGTTAAAAATTCAGATGAAATCAGACTGAATAATGCATTAAATGAAGTCTTGATTGTTTCCTCTAAAAGCTCAAAAGTATTACAAATATCCATTAAAATTGATGGAGTTTTCTTAAATAGAAGCTATTTGGATGGGGTAATTATTTCAACATCAACGGGGTCTACAGCTTATAATTTAAGCGCGGGAGGTTCAATTGTTAATCCTAATTTAGAAATTATGCAATTAACTCCCTTGAACAGTTTTGCAGGATCAGGTATAAAACCTATAATAGTTTCATTAGACTCAGAAATTGAAATTCAACTTTTGAGACCTCGTTTAAATGCTAGAATAATTATAGATGGACAAAGAACATTCAAAAATATACCACCTAATACAAAAGTAAGAATTCGTAAAGCTAATTCTCAAACAAAATTCATACGATTTAAGAAGAGTTATTATACTCGTTTAAGAAAAAAAATTATAGGAACATTAAAAGTTCCTATTGACGATTCACCTGAAGAATAATATTATGAATAATAAATCTCCAATTTTAATTTTTGATACTAATATATTTCTTATTGGAATTGATTTTAATGTCTTTGAAGGTGTTATTTATACCACCCCTTCTATAGTTGAGGAAGTAAAAGATCAAAGATATAGTGAAAAAAATATTAATATAATAAATAGAATAAATGCTGCAATAGAGACAAAAAAATTAAAGATAAAATTTCCTGAAAATAAATATATAAATAAGGTAAAAGAAATATCAAAAAAAACAGGAGATTTAGAAGTTTTATCAGACGCGGATAGAGAATTAATAGCATTAACCTTAGAATTAATTGAGAAATCCTATAAAAATGTGAAATTGTTTTCTAATGATTATTCGATTGAAAATGTATGCTCTGAATTGAATATCCCTTATTCTTCATTATATAAAGAAGGCATTAAATTTAAAATAGATTGGGAAGTATATTGTATAAATTGTGGAACAGTTCATAAAGCTGAAGATCTGAATAAAAGATGTGAGAGATGTGGATTAAAGTTAAGAAGACGTCCAAAGAAATAAAATAATATATTCGTGGAAATTATATAAGATGGATATTAATTAATTATTGAAGAAGTAGAATAAAAAGGTAAGAATAAATATATGGGTGTTCAAATAAGTGATTTAGTAAAAGAAGTCAAAAGAACAATAACTTTTGAAAATCTTTTTAAAAAAGATATCGCTATTGATGCCTTTAATACAATATATCAATTTTTAGCAATAATTCGCCAAAGAGATGGAACTCCTTTAAAGGATTATCAGGGAAATGTGACTTCCCATCTTTCTGGCCTTTTTTATCGAAGCATTAACTTTTTAGAGCATAGTATCAATCCTATTTATGTGTTTGATGGTGTTCCTTCTGAATTGAAATTAGAGACAATACAAGAGAGAAGAAAAGTAAAAGATGAAGCGAGGGAGAAAATGATTAAAGCTCAAGATGCTGAAGATTTTAAAGAAGCAAAGAAATTTGCTCAATTAACTTCTACGCTCGACTCTGGAATGATAGAAGAGAGTAAAAAATTAATTCAATATATGGGAATTCCAATAATTCAAGCTGAATCTGAAGGTGAAGCTCAGTCTGCCTATTTAGTTGAAAAAGGAGATGCATGGGCATGTGCTTCTCAAGATTATGATACTTTATTATTTGGTGGAGAAAGATTGATACGTAATTTTGCTATAAGTCGCAGTAAAAAAGTAAAAGATACAACAGTCACCTTAGATATAGAATATATTTCATTAGCTAAATTTTTAGAATATCTTGGAATATCTAGGGAACAATTAATTGAGATGGGAATCCTTATTGGAACTGATTTTTTTCCTGGTATAAAAGGTATTGGTCAAAAAACAGCATTAGATTTGATTAAAAAGTATGGTACAATAGAAAATATAGTAAAAAATAAAATTAAAGTTGGTGGAAAAGAAATTATTATTGATTTAGATTTAGCAAATGAGATTACAAACATCTTTTCACATCCTGAGGTAAAACGAGATTATAAAATTCCAAAACCAATGAAGATTGATTTTGAAAGATTAGAAGAATTACTTATCGAACAACATAATTTTTCAAAAAAAAGAGTTGAAAATGCCTTAGAAAGATTAAGGAAATTAGATAAATCAAAAATTCAAGTTTCTTTAGATGATTTTATTAAATAAAACTAAATATCTTATCACAGAAAAAAGCAAAAATTTTTACAAAATTAATATTTCTTAATAATAGAATAAAATAAATTAGTTAAAATCGATATATTATGTCATCAAAAGGTAATAATAGTAAGGAGAATGATGATGACACACTTGGTATTACTTTACGAGTTCAGAAGGCGAAAAAAAGAGATATTGGCCGAAATATTGTAAGGATTGATCCAAAAACAATGGAAAAATTAAAAATCCAAACCGGTGATGTCATTGCTGTTAAGGGTAAGAAACAAAGTGCTGGAATTGCTTGGCCTAGTTATCCTCAAGATAATGGATTAGGTATTGTACGCGTAGATTCTAGATTACAAAAAAATACTGGTACAAGAATTGATGACACTATTGAAATTCAGAAAGTAAAAACAGATGTTGCTCAACATGTTGTATTAGCTCCCTCAAATTTTCCAATTAAAAATAACCCTAGATTTGAAAGTTTTGTTAAACGGAAATTAAATAACTACCCAATAACGCTTGATGATTTTATTTTTATTTCAATTGGAATTAGCAGAGAAATCACTTTTAAAGTAATAAGTATGAGACCTAATGGTGTGTGTATCATCAAACAAGACACTATGCTTAATATTAGTGACAGAATTACTGAAGAAGCGGAAACAGGAGCTAATTATTTAACATATGAGGATGTTGGAGGATTAGATAAAGAAATTCAACGTGTTAGAGAAATGGTAGAATTGCCATTAAGACATCCTTCTCTGTTCAAGCGTTTAGGAATAGATCCACCAAAAGGAGTTCTTCTAAGAGGTCCTCCAGGATGTGGAAAAACTTTATTAGCTAGAGCTGTAGCAAATGAAAGTGAAGCGCATTTCATTTCAATTAATGGTCCAGAAATTATGAGTAAATTTTATGGAGAATCTGAAAAAAAATTGAGAAAACTTTTTATTGAAGCAGAAGAAAAAGCACCTTCAATTATTTTTATTGATGAAATTGATGCGATAGCTCCAAAAAGAGAAACAGTTACAGGTGAAGTAGAACGTAGAGTTGTTGCGCAATTATTAGCTCTAATGGATGGATTACATGGTAGGGGGAAAGTTATTGTTATAGGTGCTACCAATAGACCAAATAGTCTTGATTCTGCCCTTAGACGACCAGGAAGATTTGATCGTGAAATTGAGATAAAAGTACCTAATGAAAAAGGTAGAAGAGAAATATTTCAAATTCATACTCGAAATATGCCTCTCGATAAAAAAATTTCTTTGAAAGAATTTTCCCAAATAACTCATGGTTTTGTAGGTGCAGATATTTCTGCAGTTTGTCGTGAAGCAGCAATGTCAGCTTTAAGACGCTATTTACCTAAAATTGATTTGGAATCAGAGATGATTGATCCGGAATTATTAGAACAAATAGAAGTCACAAAAACTGATTTTGAAGAAGCATTAAAAGAAGTCTTGCCATCCGGGATAAGAGAAGTGTTTGTAGAAGTACCGAACGTTAATTGGGACCAAGTAGGTGGTTTGGATGAATTAAAACAAAAATTAGTTGAAGCTGTTGAATGGCCATTATCATATCCCAAAATTTTTAAGCGTATGGGAATAACCCCTCCAAAGGGAATTCTATTATATGGACCACCTGGATGCGGCAAAACTTTATTAGCAAGAGCAATAGCAACTGAAAGTAAAGCTAACTTTATATCAATAAAAGGGCCAGAACTCTTGTCAAAATGGGTCGGAGAATCCGAAAAAGCAATAAGAGAAGTCTTTCGTAAAGCTAAAATGGCATCCCCTTGCATTATTTTTTTTGATGAATTTGATTCAATTGCTCCAAGTAGAGGAAGACATAGTTCAGATTCTGGTGTGTCTGAAAAGGTCTTATCTCAATTTTTAACTGAATTAGACGGTTTAGAAGTAATGAAAGACATTGTTGTAATTGCGGCTACTAACCGTCCCGATATCCTAGATCCTGCATTAATAAGACCTGGTAGAATTGATCGGATATTACTTGTTCCTGCTCCAACTGAAAAAGAACGACTTGAAATTTTAAAGATATTTACAAAAGATATGCCTTTAACAAATAATATAAAGTTGGAAGATTTGAATGAAATAAGTGATGGATTTTCAGGAGCAGACATTGAAACTTGGTGTCGAGAAGCTGCTATGATTGCTTTAAGGGAAAATATCAGAGCAAGAAAAGTTTCAATAGAACA
>JBHLOG010000134.1:0-9302 GCA_048940765.1 Promethearchaeota archaeon
CTTTTGGATACTTTTGAAGTAATTCCTTTATAATTTCATATCCTGCTTCAAATTCGTTTATTCTTTTAAGTATTGATACTTTCTTTATTTTAATATCCTTTTCATTTTCAGGAAATATATCAATTAAATCGTCTAAAATTTCCAATATTTCAGTATAACGACCCAAATAAATTAAGAGTTTAAGTTTTAAATAATATAATTTAATTTTTTGTGGATTTAACTTGATTTTCTTTTCAATTTTTTTAAGTTCTTGTTCATATTGAGTCTCATCCAGTTTGAAAATATCTACTACGTCTTGCCAAATAATTCCCTCCAATTTATCACCTAAATCCCTTAATTCATACTCACTTTCGATTTTGTACGCTAAATAATTTATATATTCAGGCAAAAACTTTCTTAAAGGCTCCTCTAATTCTTTACTAAATAAAAATTTAGAACTTTCCGCAAGAATATTATCTATAATAATCTGTTTGTTTAATGATTTTAAAAATACTTTTTTAAAGTAAGTTAACTTCGTAATATGTTCTTCCGTTATTGCTCGAAGCATCACTTCCAATTTTTCCTTTTCTTGAAAAAAATAAACCTTTTTATCTGAACCCCTTAACTGAAAAAATTTGATCATATATAAATTATTTTCTACAATTTGATCAACGTAATATGTGAGTGTGTTGCTTTTTATTCCATACCTTTTTGAAAAAGTATTAGCTGATATATAATTTGGAAATTGATCTGGATGGTTCATTGAAAGGAACAATAGTATTTTATAAAAATTCTCCTCATTTTTTAACAATGACTCTACTTGGACATAATCCATTTTCACGATATTATTTAGAAATCTAAATTGTATGGATTCATCTCTTATGTTGTATTTTTCGAAAAAATTAATTGCTTTTTGAGTAATTTCTTCAACTCGCTTACTTTCTCTCTCCAAAATAGTTTGTCTGTCCAAGTTATAATTCTGTAGCATATAAGCATACTCTATTTTCCCTTTTCGAGTGATTTTATATTCTTTTTTCTCATCATCTTTTTCAATTAAACCCTCTCTTATTAACTGTCTTAAATACTTTGATAATGAAGTTTGATTAATTGAGACAGGCTCCTCAAGAAAATCAGACCATTTACAGTAGTTATTGTTGTAAACCATCCATAATATCCAGTGCTCATAATTCCTACCTTTTTTTAGTATGATTTTTGGAGGGTAATTCACTTTTCTTTTCTCGGTTGTAACTTTGGATAATTTATTGAATCTTATTTCGCCATTTGTGGTAATTTTATAATGCCCTTTATTGAAACTAATTATTAGTTCTTCATTTTTTAACAAATTTAAATATCGTGATAAGGTAGAAGTAGGGATTTCAAGAGGTTCTTTAACAAAATCAGACCACTCAACTTCTTCATTATTTTTCAACATCCAGAGAATAATATGTTCATAGTTTCTCTTTTCAATTCCGGAACCTTGTAATATTTCATCTGGTGGATAATTTTTTGTTGACATATGGATGAAATTTAGTATTTTAACCTTTAGATTATGTTAAGATTTTGTTCTATTTATATTTGTTTTTTGAAACTATCATGGAGGTTAGGAACTACATTGGAACCATAATAAAAATAACCATAAAAGAAACAAGACATTGATTTTATTTCAATCATTTTAATAATTAAATCTCTTTATAAAAAAGGAAATTATATAAAATTTTTGACTGAAATTAATTCTAAAGTGAAAAAAGCAATAATAAAAGTACGTAAACTCAAAAGCAAAATAAAAAATAATAAATTAGAGGTCTAAATACTTGATTTCTTGAAATACCATAGCTGAACTGTTAGGAAAGCTTTATATAATTAAGAATCTATTCGTACTTTAAATTCAATATTTTGTAATATATATTATTCTATTATAGATTACTTATCTTGTTATAGAAAAATGTGATATCCTATAAAAAATATGGAAATTACATTCATCAAAAAACTGATTAATGTGAAAACAGAAAAAGCCATACCAAAAAAAAAGAAAATTCCTAAAATCAAAGAATACAAAAAATCAATCACAATTGGAGGAATCATTGGTACTTTAGCAATAGCAGGATTAGTAATTGGTATTGTTATATTTCCTGAAGCATCAAAAAGAGGGAGACTTATTGCAGGTGTATCCCTTGATATACATAACATAGATACTCTTCTTGCTCATGAAGATAGGTACATATGTAATCAGATTGCTGAAACATTATTCGAGAACGATTATTCAGGAGCTACTTCTAGAATAATTCATAATCTAGCTATAGGATCCGATTGGAGCCTTAATGCTACAGAATTAACGTGTTATCTTAGGGATGACGTTAAATTTCACGATGGAACATCATTTAACGCGACTGCGGTTAAATGGAACTTCGATAGAATTTACAATTTAATCGATCTAACGGTTATTTTTGACTATTTGTTTTTATTTCCAGATGGACGCTGGATTGTGAATGAAACTCGAGTTTTAGATGAATATACTGTTAAATTTGTGCTTAATGCTCCTTATGTTCCATTCCAACAATTATTAACCCATCATTCTACAGGTATTTTATCACCAACATCTACTCCCTTTAATAGAACTATAAGTAAGCATACGGAGAAGTTAATTGGGACTGGTCCTTTTATATATGGCAGTTATATCCCTAATGTCAATTTAACATTATATCCAAATCAGAATTACTGGGGTCAAAAGCCAAAGATTGATGAATTTGTTGTATTGATTTATTCTAGCGGTGAGGATCTATGGAATGATTTTTTAGGAAAAGAAATTGACATGCTTTTCCCCATGTTCTTTACACGCAATCCCAATATATCAATTAATACTCTAATAACTGATCCGGATTTTATTATCCCAGAAACATTTTCCACAAATTATCGGTATATTGCTATGAACAATAAACTTATTAACCTTACAATGAGAAAGGCAATATCGTATGCTATAAACTATTCTTACATGGTTGAAGAGATATTACCTCCAGCTGTAAGGGCTAGGTCTCCAATTCCAGAAGGAATCCTATACTCTAATACAACAGCTTTTGAAGTTCCTAATTATAACATTACTAAAGCGAGGCAAATTTTAATAGATGAATTAGGACCTTTTAATTCCCGTGTAGCAAGTTTAACAGCAAACGAAAATATCACTGCTGGTAATGAATGGGAAAGATTAGTAACCGAGGGCGTTGAAATTGCTAAATATACTTTGGATTACAAACCAGGACACCGTGTATTGGAAGGTTTGGCAACTCCTGTTCCTGATAATCTTAAACAAATTGGAATCAAGGTAATACTTAGTACTAATTGGTCCTTCCCGTACCAACTTTTTACAAGTGGCTGGCCGTATAGTTATAACGATCCACACGATGCTATGATAAATTATTACAGTACAACAAATTGGGTACAACTTAATGATAGTTATATCGATAAATGGATAGAAGAGGGAGTGAAAGAGACAAATCCTAATTTAAGAAAGCAGATATATTATAAAATTCAAGAACGCGTTATTGAAGAACTTTATGCTTACATATGGGCTTTTTCAGCTAGAGGAAGTTTTGTATACGTATCTGATTTAAGAGGTTGGCAATCAAATCCATTTAAATTATCATTAAAAACAGTTTATTTCGTCTAAAACAATCATACATGAGAAGTTACTTATTTAATTACACCATGCTTAGTTTCAGGAGCAAAATTAGATAATAAAGTGGAAAAAAAAGATAATCTCTGAAGGTAGGCTTAATTGGAATATTAGTTTGTACTCGTAAGTTCCATGTCAAAAGATCCCTGGATTATATCAAATGTTATACTATAATAAAATAAAACAATATTTGCCAGTAAATCATCTGATACAAAATAAATAATACCCTCATCTGAAGCAATTCTATTATGTTCAAAACCATATACTAATGTACATGTTATATTTTCTTGAGTTTCATGTACACACTGCGGAAACCCATTGTGGTTCATAAAACCATTTCCAAAGGGAATTTCAAACCTAGCACCGCTATTATCACTATTATCATTATAAAAAACAAAAACGTTCCCATCTCTAATATGCACTTTTCCTGTAATATTAGTACCAAGATCTTCATACTGATAGATAAAAACATCAAATTTACCGTTATCTATAGTAAAATTCCAAATACAATACCGAGTATACTGTGCATTTAAGGTCGTTAATTCAATATTGCCTATATTAACAATTCCAGTTATATTGCCTTCGATTGTACAGTGATTAAAATCATAGAATATATCTCCGTTGTTGATAGTTCCAGTTATGTTTCCTCTTATGGTACAATATTCAAAATCATACAAAATATTACCTATTGAAACATTTGTTTGGGCATTACCAATTGAAACTCCCCATGGAACAAATAGCTCAAAATATCCTTCATTAAGAGTTGTTATTATATCAAAAGTTATGTCAGCTCTAAGTGTTACAAATACATTGATGTTTTTTATTAACGATATGGTTTCCTCTTTATTTATACTTGACTTAAACTGGAGAGTAAAAGAAGGTGTAGGACTAGTGTCTTGCCAAGTGATATTAAAAAATTCTGTACTAGATTTTCCAGCAAGATTTACACCAATCATTTCAATTTTTAAGTCTATTTTCGCATAGTAATCAACTGGTGAAAAAATATACCCTATTTCGATTTTACCATAATCAACATTTAAATTCAATTTTTCAATAGAAGATGATGAACCTGGGACATATTCGAAAGAAAGAAGGTCATCAATTATTCCATATGGAGAGAGAGCAATAGAAAGAAACACAATTGGAATTGTTATAATTAGACTGAATCCAATAATAATTATTGAAGTGATTCCAATGATACTTTTTTTTTCCATCTTCAGGTTTTTTGAATCGGATTTATTAATTCTACAATTATTTAGATAAGAGAGCGTTTTATTTAAATTAGCCTATCTAAAACAACTCTTTCTCTATACAATTAAAAGGTTAATTTGACTATATCAAAATTTAATTTTTTTTAATTATAGTTATACTACCACATCAGTTTGGTATTACCATAAAACTTCAGTGATAAAAACTATATATGGAATCAAAAGATCAATTTATCTTGATCATAAATTAAATGATCAGTTCTTAATTTCGAAAAAAAGGTGAAAAAATAAAATAATAGAGCTAATATTTAAATGAAAAATCATAAAAGAGCAGTGATAATAGCACTTAGCGTGTGTCTGATTCTTCCTTTTTTTATTGCTAATGTTGAAGGTGCTATAACCATAGGAGATACGACATTTCCTGCCGATGTAGGCGATGTTTTTGCTTGGGAAATCACAAGAGATGATTCACATCGTTATTCAGGATTTTATATTAATGATTGGCTAAATTTTACAACCGAAGCAGTATATCAAGGTCAACACGGTGGTGTAGATGTACTTATAGTAAATTATTCATCTGGGCATTATAATGCTATTAACTCTCGATGGACAACCACACATGACAACATCTTTTATCTGGCTGCCAATAAAACACAAAATTATTTAAATATAAGCTCTACGTTTATGAGTTGGCCTATAGCATACGTAATTCCTACGCCAATAAATTTATCAGCAGTTGGATTAGCTTTATCTGATCATCCCAACGTTGATTACTATGAGCTGAAAGATAGTAAAAAAGTTTTTCTTCATTGGGTTGCGGGAAAAATTACGTATAAATTAACGTTCCATACTTCGGGTATTTTAACAAGATACGGAGAAGATTTGCATGGCATGGAAGATTTTATTATGCTATTAAGAACCCCTTTACCTGAAAACGGTGAAGACGGGGATGGTGGCGGTGCCATTTCTTTTGGATATTACTTCTTAATTTTCGCGTTAATTAGTATTGTAGCCCTTGTTTATTTAAAGAAAAAAAATTATAAATAATCTTTTTTTTTTAATTTTGATTTTATTAAAGAGTTCATTAAAGTATTGATTTTATTTTAGATATCCAATCATGATATCTAAGTAGAAAAGTTTAATAATGGATTAAGTCAAATTTTATATTATATATAAATGTGAAATCTTATGAAATATAGCATTCATTAGTCTAAAACAATCTTAAAATAAGATACAAATGACAGATAAAAAAGCCCATCCGAAGAAGAAGGTTCCTAAAATTGCAGAAATGAAGAAACCATTAATAATTGGAAGCATAAGCGCTGCCATCGCGATAGCAGGTATTATAGTTGGGATAAATATATCTTTAAATATAACAGACGATGATCAAGATATAGTTTTGATCTATGGCACAGAGTATTTAATAAATGTAATTGATCCACTTGATATATCGGATACTTCAGAAGTAGATGTTATATCACAATTTGCTGAAGGATTATTTGATATTGATGTAACTAGCCCAAATTCAAATGTTATTTATAATCTCGCAATAAATCATTCGTGGAGCCCAGATGCTTCAAACCTTACTTGTATACTCAGACAAGGAGTAGAATTCCATGATGGAACACCATTTAATGCTACTGCAGTAAAATGGAATTTTGACAGAATATATGGACTTAGAAATAATCTAACCTATCATGAATTATGGCATCTTCCTGATGATAAATTCCTGATTAATGAAACTCAAGTTTTAGGTGATTATACTGTTAGATTTGTATTAAACTCGCCCTATGTTCCCTTCATGAGTTTATTGACGTCTTGGACTTCGTTTATATTATCCCCAGCATCAACTCCAGAAGATCGTTTCATCAATGTCAACGAAACTAATCCAATTGGGACCGGACCTTTTAAGTTTGATACTTGTGCGTGGGAGTTTGGCCAATCAGTTAATATTACAATGTCAGCCAATCCACATTACTGGGGTGGCAAACCAAAAATCGATAAATTAATTTTTCTAAGGTTTTTCAGTAAATCTGATTTACTTAAGGCAATGGAAATGCAACAAGTTCATTTAATAATGATAAGGGATCTCACTGAATCAGAATTATATCCTTTCAAGAGTAATTCTTCTTTTATTGTCCATGAAGGAATCCCTGATGGATGGATTGATTGGTTAATAATAAACAATAAATTGATTAACGTTACAATGAGAAATGCAGTCTCCTTTGCTTTTAATTATTCATCTATTATTGAAACTTCGATCGCAGATGATAGAAGAGCAAAATCCCCCCTCCCTGAACGTACTCTATATTACAATATTACAGATATTGAGATCCCCATCTATAACGTTTCACATGCTAGGCAAATTTTAAAAGATGGAAATTGGCCAGGAACGGTACTATTAACCGCAAACGGCAATATTAGTGCTGGAAATGAATGGGAATTGATAGCAAATAGTCCAACGCCTCTTGCAACCTATAACATTTCACATGTATATATCTGGTCAACTGAATATATAGAGGAACAACTTGTTGAAGACCTTAAACAAATTGGAGTGAAATTAGAGATTGTTAATATAACACTTTATGAATGGTTTGCTATGGGCTATGAGATTCCTCCTTATGATAGAAATATGATTAATTTTGCTTACTGTTTTTGGGGGGGAGATTATAATGATCCTAGTAATTTTATTAATACATTTTATATGAATAATAGCGTGGAAAATTGGGGGCAAGTCTATGATCCCCAAACACAAGATTGGATGGAACAAGCATTAATAGAAACAGATCCTATTAAAAGAAGGAATTTGTATTACGACATTCAAAAACGTCTTATCGAAGAAGTCTATCCAAGCCTTTGGCTTACTAATCCTACACGGAGAGACATTTATGTATCTAATTTAAGAGATTGGTATCCTAACTTTTATAGAATTTCATTTAAAACAGTCTATTTTGAGTAATGCAAAATTATATGTTAAAAACCCGATAATTTCCCAGAATCTAATCACTATTAATTTCTATAAAGTGATTTGGTGGCCCCTGTCCTCCTAAGTGATAAAAAGAAATATTATAGTTACTATTAGTAGGAAAATCATTAGATTTATAAAAAAAACCATTAACTAAAATTGTGCTTTCAAAACCTGGTTGAGTCGTAGGAATGTACCACCACGATAAAGGGAAATATAATTTTGCTCCTATATTGGCGCTACTATCATGATAGAACAAATTAATGACACCAGTGGAAATTATAGCAGTACCGGTTATATTAGCTCCCATCTCTTTATATTGATAGATTTCAATATTCATATCGCCGCCTATAATATTAAGCAACCAATTACAATTTTGAGTATATTCCATATTATATGATCTTAAATTGAAATTTCCTTCAGTAATATTAGCACTAACATCTCCACTGATAACACATTGATTAAAATCATAAAATGTGTGACCATCGATTACATTTGCATGTATATTGTTAACATAAACACCCCAAGGCACTGTTATATTTAAATTCCCTTTCTTAATTATTGTGGATATATCAAATATAACATCTCTTCTGAGATTTACCACTATATTGACATCTTTCGTTAACCACAATGAAGGATTAAACCAATCATCTGATATAATCTGAATTGTAAAATTAGCTGGAGAACTTGATTTATTCCATTGAATATTGAAATAATCTTCGTATGATTTCCTCGCTAATTTAACTCCACTCATCATAAAATATACATCTATCAATGCATAATAATCATCTGCGGGATCAATATATCTTATCTCTATATTTCCTACATCAGCAGTAATATATAATTTTTCAATAGTAGATGGTGAGATCGGTTCATAGCTGAAAGAATAAGATTCATCAATTATTCCATACGGAGAAAGAACAATAGTAAGAAAAGTAATTGGAACTGTTATAATTAGACTGAATACAAAAATAATAAGTGTAGCAATTCCAATGATATTTTTTTTTTCCATCTTCAGGCTTTTTGAATAGGATTTATTAATTCTATAATTATTTAAATAAGAGAGCGTTTTATTTAAATTAGCCTCTTTAAAACAACTGTTGTTCTATAACATACTTCTTAATTTTCGCTTTAATTAGTATTGCAGCCCTTGTCTATCTAAAGAAAAAAAAATTATAAATAACCCATTTTTTTTATTGATACAATTAAAGAGTTTATTAAAATATTGATTTTATTTTGGATATCCAATCGGGATAATATAAAGAGGTTCGATTTTTTTAGGAAGATCAAGAACTTTTTTCACTTTATAATCCTCAAAAGCACCAATTGGAACTGATGATAAGCCTAAAGCGCAAGCTTCTAGATGAACGTTTTGAGCACAATGCCCAACTTCGATAAAGATATACCTTATTCCTCTTTCACCATATCTTTGGGTAGTTCTTTCATAAATTGCACAAATTATTATATTAAGATATGCTTCAGC